>NZ_CP176530.1:2158703-2467090 GCF_046267985.1 Pseudobdellovibrio sp. HCB154
TCAAGAGAAGATTTCGCGTATTCAAAAGTACGTACTTCTTTGTTTTGCGGAAGTTCATCATACGCAATATCAACAAAAATTAAAAACTCTGTCCCTTGACCAGATTCACTGCGAATGAGTTCTACATTACCACCAAGTAAAATAGCCATTCGGCGCGCTAAGAATAATCCTAAGCCTGTGCCACCGAACTTGCGGGTCATTGAAGAATCTACTTGGGTAAACGGCGTAAACAGATCTTTAATCTGTTGTTCGGTCATACCAATTCCCGAATCACTCACCTTGATTTCTAAACGATGTTTCTTCGGAAGATATTCGTGGGTGGCGACATCGACATGCACATAACCGTTTTGCGTAAATTTAATAGCATTGCTGATCACATTCATCACAATTTGGCGTAAACGGTAGCTGTCGGTGATGATATGTTCTTCGATTGCCGTATTCATAGTGACTGTAAAATCCAGGTTCTTCTCTTGAGCTCTGATCGAAAGAAGGACACCTATGCTATCAATAAGCTGTGGCAAAGAAAAACTGGCTTTAACAGTTTCTAAAGTATCGGTTTCAAGTTTTGATAAATCCAACACTTCATTTACAATACGTAAAAGCTGGTTTCCGTTACGGCGAATCGTCGACACATACTGCGAGGCTTTTTCAGAAATAGATTCATCTTCAGAAAGAAGTTCTGCAAAACCTAAAATCGCTGTCAGTGGTGTACGGATTTCGTGACTCATGTTCGTTAAAAAAGCTGATTTGGCCCGGCTGGCTTCGTTAGCTTTGGTAAATAGGCGCGCATTTTCCAGCGCAAATGAAATGCGTTTGGCCAGCTCTAAGGCCATATCTAAATCCAGTGATGTATAACGACGCTCTTGTTTTGTTGAATAAAAAGTAAGAGCCCCGAAGATTTTTCCGTAATATTTTAGGGGTACTATCATCACTGATGTGACTTCACTCATTTGGAAATCTTCAATCGCCGGAAAACTTAACTGCGGTAAAATTTCTTCAGGCACATGCATGTAAAGTTTTGGATGCCCGGTGCGAATCACATAATTAGTTCCTTCTTTACTTGATGGACTAATCTGCCATTTTTGAGAAACTGGTTTGATAAATTTATTTCCCTGGTGATCGGTGCTCGCTATAATAACGCGCTCAACTGTTAAAGTCGGCTGAGCAAATAAATCGACCACAAACCAATCTGAATAAAATTGATTGGTAATAGTGGCCACTGCACGAAGAATTGAGTTGGTATCTAAGGATTCGCTGATCGCTGTGCTAATTTGTGATAAAAATTTTAACTGAGCCGTTACTTTTTCTGCTTCAGCCCTAGCACCACGTTCAAAAACCAATTGTTCGCTTTGTCTTTCTGAAATTCTTTTTTCTGTGATGTCTTCACTGATTCCCAGAATATATTCAATTTCACCACTCGGCGAAGTCAGAGGTAATTTACGGGTGTTAAAAATACGGGGCCCTTTTACAGTAACAATCTCGTCATCAAAACTTTGCACCGTGGTATTTTCTTTAATTACTTTCAGATCAGTCTCAAGACAACTATGCGCCTGGGCCGGCGGCATATAGTCAGCGTCAGTTTTACCGACGATCGCTGAACCTGGCATACCCATGACCGTTTCAAAAGCTTTATTAACATAAAGATAACGAAAAGTCTTTGCGTCTTTCAGAAAAACAACATTGGGAATATTTTCAATAGCGGCTATGGCAAACTCTTTATTCATCGAGCAGTCTCAAAACTTTTTCTGGTTCAAGCTTGATGATGCGGTTAACGCTCATAAAGCCAAACAGCTTGTCACCGGCATAAACCGGCGAAAAAATACGGGGCTGCAAGACCGCGTAATGTTTTTCAGGAGCGTAGGTTTCGCGAACCTTGTGTTGCGGAATATACGTTGTATCTACCGGTTGTGTAATTTCACCATTTAAAAGTGAACGGCAAAGCTGGTAAATTTGGATATGAATATCATTGTCACGCGAAAATAACTCTGCCCACGGACGGCAAAAAAGTTCTTCTAATGAATAGGTGCAAATATCAAAAAAATTAAAGCTGGCAATGATTAAGCGCGAGTCTAAATTCCAAACATCAACGATATCATGCTTAGTGATGGAATCCACCACCCGTGCTGGCGCGTGCAGGTTAAATTTTTTAAAGAAAGTTCGTATCAAATTAGCCGGTTCAGTCACTTTAAGATTATGAGCTTGCAGATCTTGCGCAATCTCAAGCAAAGTTTGCATTTGTTCGAGAATCACATCTTTTTGTTCTCTGGTTAGACTTGAAAAAAAAGGTAACCCAGGTTCTTCAAAAGGAATAACAAAAAGTCCTTCTTTTCCGAGAACTTTTTGGAGCTTTACACTGAGATCAATAAACTCATTTTTCACTTTAAAAACCTTGCTCGTTAAGAGGTGTTTTTCTAACCCCTCAGACTAGAACAAGCAAGCAACAGGCCTGATTTTGACAATATTTCCCCAGTGTTTGACTGGATTTTAACTGTGATTTTGATCCCAGCGATCTGGAGCGTTTACTATCCCGGCAAAACCAGAAATCCAAGCTAATTCATGGTTTAATGATTCAGCCATAACAAAGTCTTTACCGCCCCAATTTTTAAAGTTGTGTTGAAGCTCTAAATTGATTTCTTCGAGTGTTTCTAAACCATCAGTGACAAATGCGGGACAGGCCACAACAACTGAAGTAACACCTTTATTCTTGACCAAACTTTCAGTGGTTTGTTCAGTCGATGGTTCTAACCATTTTTTAGGTCCCACACGCGATTGAAAACAAAGCGTGTATTGTTCTGGCTTTAAGCCCAAACGTTTACTTAAAAGTCTTACGGTTTGTTTGCATTGGGCATAATAGCAATTTGAATCGTTATCTGATCGGTCACAGCAAGATTCTAAATCACAACCCGTTGTTTTTTTAATTTGCGAAACCGGAAGACCGTGAAATGAAAAAAGAAGGTGGCGATCTGCTTTAACCAGTGGTTTTAAACGATTCACCCACCCGTTTAAAAAAGCTTCGTGATCAAAAAAAGGTTTTAAAGTTTTAATGTTTTTTTGTTGGGGCCAAATTTTTTTGAGTGCTGGTAGAAGCACATCCAAAGCTGAACCGGTTGTGGCCATCGCAAACTGCGGGTACAGCGGCGCCACCAGAACTTCATCATAGTTATTCTGTTGATAAGGTTTTAACGTTTGTTCGGCATTAAGTTCACCGTAACGCCAATGAATGACCACATCTACATTCGGTACTTGCTTCTGCAAACCTTCAGCAAATTTGGTGGTTTCAACGACCAGCGGTGAACCTTCAGCAGTCCAAATATTATGATACTTTTCTGCCGAAGGCTTTTTACGGCGCCAAACGATTCCTAAATTAACCAATATAAAACGCGGCAGCCAAGGAATATCTAAAATTCTTTTATCCATTAAAAATCGGCGCAAGTAAGCTCCGACCTCTTTCGGCTCAGGTTTTGTAGGGCTTCCGATTTGACTTAAGATTAATAGTTTTTTACCCATAATGTACTTTAAGTTTTTTTGCTAAAACGATGTTTTGATCATAGATTTTAGCTAAGCCGATTTTTCCCAAGTAGTTTCCTGAAAGATAAATATTTTCTTTAGCCAAGGTTTTTGCGGTTTGCTGGTAAGTTTCTAAAAACTTTTCCAACTGCAGATTATAGGCTGGAATCGCTTTAGGCCAACGCACGATGTGGCTTTCTAAAGGTTCGTCTTGATTTGGAAAAAGACGCTGACGATCCATTAGCACATGTTGCTTAATCTGCTCGTCACTCAATTTTTCTAAATCTTGGCTAATAATCCAAGTCTCCGAAGGGTTCGGCCCACGATTGGCAAAGATGCAAGAATTGATCAAAACCCCGGCGGCAAAAAAGCGCTCTACCGGCGGAAACAAACAGCCAAAACCTTCAAGGGTTCTGGCCCCTTTTGGCCATACCAAAGTTACTGTCGTAATGGGCACAGCTTGAATTTGGTCTAACCGCTGTGCCTGTGGAATGAGTTGAGCAGCCTCCCATGCTGAGGTCGCTATCACCACCACATCATTTTTTTCTAGATTTAAATCTTTTAAATCCAGAATTTCTTGATATTTAATAATCACATCTTTTTCAGCCAACTTTTGTTTTAACGCTGAAATCAGTTCACCCATTCCGTCTTTAGGAGAATATGTCACTGGCTTGTACTTTTTTGCTTTTTTAAATGCGGTCACGGGTTTAAACGATTCAAGAACAGCTTTTGCATTTAAGTATTTGGGTGTTAAAGCAAAAATTCCCTGCACCGCTGCACTTAAAATCACGCCGGTAAATGGAGCTCCGAAAGACTGCGTACCCCATTGTTCAAGAGTCAGATCGGAATCAATTTGCTTTTTCGTAAAGATTTTTTTTAGAACAAACTTAAATCCCGCAGCTAAAAATTTAATTGTTTCAAGAAAACTTAATGGCCAACGGCGAGGTCTCTGGTTATGAAAAATAAATCTTTTTTTGGCTTCGTTTTGTGACGGTTGAAATTCAACTCCCAGCTCTTTAGCTAAAACTTCAAAACGTGGATTCCATAAAACCCCATTAGCTGCAGTTTCGCGTAAATGGGTTGGCGTACGATACGACTGAATCCGCCCGCCTATTCGATTTTTTTCATAAACGATAACCTTAAGACCTGCTTTTTGCAGCTCCCAAGCTAAACTTAACCCCGAAAAACCAGCTCCAACAATATGAATCATAACGACTGAGAAAAAATACGTGTTTGCGGTTTATTACGTTTTAAATGTTCATCAAAGAAAATACAGATATTACGTAAAAATGGTTTGCCGTTATCTGTAACTTTAACTTTATCACCTTCGATGACCACTAAATTATCCGAAATCATTTCTTTTAAAAACTCAGGAGCCAGTTGTTTTTGCTCCGGAGTCATTTGAACTTCGTAGGTCGTCATTAATGATAAGATTTGCTGGCGGCGAACAACATCTTCATCGGTTAAAATATGTCCCCGTGAAGTCGGAATTTGTCCTGCATTTAAAAGCTCTTCGTATTTCGGAAGAATTTTTTCGTTTTGGTGAAAGCTTTGTGGTGTTTCAGAAATCGAACTGACACCAAGCCCCAGCATCACTTGCGATTTTTGATCAGTATAGCCCATAAAGTTTCTGTGCAACTCCCCATTTTTCATGGCCGTTGCCAGAGCATCATCAGGTAAGGCAAAATGATCCATACCGACTTCAATGTAACCAAAGTTTAATAACTCAGTACGAGCATACTCATAAAGATCACGTTTATCTTTGCCGACCGGAAGGTCTTCGTCTTTAAATAAACGTTGGGCCGGCTTAATCCAAGGCACTAGAGCAAAGCTATATAAAGCAATGCGGTCCGGACGAAGTTTTTTCGTCTGTTCAATGGTGTACTTCATTGTATCTAGAGTCTGCTTCGCTAACCCGTAAATTAAATCGTAATTCACCGACGTGAATCCAATCTCACGAGCAAAACGCGTTATACTTTCAGTCTGTTCAAATGACTGTGAACGATTAACCAACCGCTGAATCTCAGGGTTAAAATCCTGAACTCCTAAGCTGATACGGCGAAAACCCAAACTGTATAAAGTCTCTAATTGTTCGCGGTTGGTACGACGAGGATCAACTTCGATGGATCCCTCAAAGTGTTCACCACGTTTTGTGTATTCTAAAATTGGCGTAAGCAAGTCTTTTAAATGTTGAGCCGATAAAAATGTCGGCGTACCGCCACCTAAATGAATTCCTTGCAGCTGCGCTTTAGCAAACTCAGGAACTAAATTACGGTATAGTTCCCACTCTTTAAGAACCATTTTGACATACGGATCTTCTTTTTTATGATCTTTGGTAATGATGTTATTACAGCCACAAAATGTACAAAGACTTTCGCAATAGGGAACATGAATGTACATTGACCATTGACTGTTTTCACCAGCCAAACCTTGGCGCAAGTGAGATAACCATTGTTCAGTCGTCGGAGCGACTCCCCAGTACGGCACAGTAGGATAGCTTGTATAACGAGGTACCGGAATATCATATTTAGCAAACAGTTGAGAATCATTCATGGAAAACCTCACGCGTGATTTGTACAAAACGTCGAACGTTAGCTTCAGGAGTTTTTGGCAAAACACCGTGGCCAAGACCACAGACCCAGTTACTTCTTTGCTCAGGAGTTAATTTTTTAAATCCTTCTAAGTAAGTGCGGTACGTTTTTTCAAATTCATCAGCTGATAAAAACAATAAAGCTTGGTCAAAGTTTCCTTGTACGAAGCCTGGAGTAGATAATTCAGTCTTATTTAAGATCGAAGGTAAATTCCAACGGTGGTCAAAACCCATTCCTGCCCAAGGTAAGGCTAAGAATTCCGGTGTAAAGAACGAACGTTGTGTGCCTTTTGAATAATAACCAAGTTTACCTGGGTAAGCCTTAGATAGTTCAGCCATTAACGGTGCGATCCACTGTTGGTAAAACGCAGGACTAACTTCGCCAGCCGCCGTATCAAAAATCATAACGGCATCAGCGCCGCCTTCAAATTGAATACGGATATTTTCTTTTAAAAGCGGAAGCATGATTTGCGCGAATTTTTGAAATAACGCCATATCTTGTTTACTTTTAATCAATGAGCCTGCGTGTGAACCTTCAACGGCGTACACAAACAATGTCCAAAGACCGCCAATAAAACCGATCACCTTTTTTTGTGACGGAATTTTTTCGCGCGTTAAAATCATCGCTTCTTTTTGGAAAGCTAGTTTTGGAAGTGCGTCGGTCCACGGTACAAGTTTACCGACTGTCGCTTGATCCAACTGAAAACCTAAACGTGGCCCGTGATCAGTGTATTCTAAACCCATGCCTAATGCTTCCAGCGGGAATAAAATATCACTGAATAAAATTGAAACGTCGAAATCGAAATCTTGCACAGGGCCTAAAGCCACTTCACTTGCCAGATCTGGAATTTTACAAAGATCCATAAACGAATGCTTTGCACGTAGTTTTTGATAGTGTGAATGATAACGGCCTGCTTGGCGCATCATCCATACGGGAGGAGCTTTAGTTCCGGTTTTTAAAATCATAGTTTTTCTCCTGCTTTATGCTTTCTGTTCAAATACATAGCCGACACCACGAACTGATCGAATCATCTGTTCGTCGGTATCACCGATGAGGTGACGAAGGCGAGCAATTGCATTGTCAATGGTACGGTGGCTGGTTTCGCTTTCACTTCCCCAAACCGCGTCAATTAATTGATCACGGCTGACCGGCGTTCCGGCTTGGCTTGTAAGGTGTTTTAAAATTTTAATATCATTCACCGGCGGATATTCGATTGACCCGTCCGGCTGGTAAACCGCAAAGGTGGCAAAGTTAATTTTTACTTTACCCACTTCAACTTCGATTTGGCTGGCATGTGCTTCAAACACATGGCCAATACGTAAAAGTAATTCTTTTAAATGGAATGGTTTTGGTACGAACTCTTGAATACCGATTTCGTAACCTTTAAGGCGCGTTTCTGGATCACCTTGTGCTGATAAAATTAAAACTGGCGGCTTGTACGATAGCGACTGGATCTTTTCGACTAAATTCATACCGTTGCCATCCGGCAAACCTAGATCACAGATTAAGAGATCAAAAGTTTCTGTGCTAATCAGCTGATTGGCTTTAGCTAAAGTGTTGGCCCATTTAACATTATAGGTTTTGCTTAAACTTGTTTTCAAGCCTTCGCCAAGAACTGGATCATCTTCGACGAGTAAAATATTTTTCTTAAAAGAAAGCGTCATTTAAACACCCTTTCCTTTAGGTAAAATAACTAACACCATCAATTGTGAATTTTGACCTAGCTTAAATTGAATTTGCCCAGAAAGTTTATCAACTAAGAAGCGGGTTAAGTATAAGCCTAAACCATTACCATGTGATGATTTAGGTTGGATAAAACGTTGACCCAATTGTTCTAATTCACCGGTAAAAGCTTCGCCGTTAGCTTGAAACTGAATTTCGTAATGGCTAGCGACTTCTTTAACAACCAACTGAACTTTCGTAGCTTTACCGTGTATCACCGCATTCTGAATTAAATTGCGAAATACACTACGCAGGGCTAATTCATCAGCGTAAACCGTAGCATCAGAAGTCATGCTGATTTCAATTTCGGGCCATTCACTGCGAATCACTGAAAATATTTTTGAAATCTTCACATTTTGCAAATGCATAACTTGCGTTTCACCACGCGCTACCCACAATGAATTTTCTAATTGCAGATCTAGCTGGTTCATGTTTTCGCCGAGACGGTTTAATGTCTGTTGGTCAAAACCATCGCGTAGTAAATCTGATTGCAGGCGTAAACGTGAAATTGAAGTTTTTAAATCGTGGGCGAAGTTGCCAAAAAATAGACGAATCTGTTCTTGGCGCTCTAAATCTTTTTTTGTGAGAATCATCAGACCGATACCACCAACAACAATCGACACAAAGAAAAATACACCTTCTGACATAATCATACGGTAGGAGCTTTGAAACTCCTCGGCCGTCATTAGACTCTCTACAGCCATTAGCTGACGCAAACTTAATAGCCACCACCAGCCTGTCATGGCCCCAATTAACAAGAACCAAAGAACGGCTAGGTAAAAGCGCAGTCTGCTTTGCGAGAGGTCTTTTAAATTCACGCCAGTGATTCCCCCATGATTTTCACCATGTCGTTAATGACATCTTCAGTGTGCGCTAACGATAAGAAACCCACTTCGTAAGCATTAGGGGCTAAATACAAACCTCTATCTAACGAATTTAAGAATAACTTTTTGAAAGTTTCTTTTTGGGTTGGCGCAATTTGTTCCACTTGGCGGATGGGTGAACCATCTGCTGTTTTAGTGTGTAACCAGAATAAACTTCCGTAACGAACAAAGTTTAACGGTAAATTTAAATTTTTAATTACATCATTAACTTTATTTTCTAAAAGTTGTCCGCGCTTCTCTAAAACCTGGTAACCGTTTTCGCGTTCCATTTTTTCTAGAGTTGCAAGACCTGCGACCATCCCGACCGGATTAGCACTTAATGTACCGGCTTGATAAACTTGACCCAGCGGAGCAATTAAATCCATTAAGTCACGACGACCGCCGTAACAACCGACGGGAAAGCCCCCGCCTAAAATTTTTCCGTATGTAGCTAGATCAGGTTTAATTCCTAAAACTTCAGCCATACCACCAAGTGCTACACGAAAACCTGAGATCACTTCGTCAAAGATTACTAAGGCGCCGTTAGCTTTAGCTAGCGCACATGCTTTTTGGATAAATTCTTTGCGTTGAATTAATAAACCGTAATTCGCTGGAAGTGGTTCCATGATTAAGGCTGCGATATTTTTACCTTCGCGAGCGAATACTGCTTCCAAAGCTTTTTCGTCATCTAACGAAACGGTTAAAGTTTCAGAAGCTGTTTGTTCAGAAACACCAGCACTTGATGATGCTGTTACACCGGCTAAACCAGAACCTGCTTTGACAAGTAAAGAATCTACGTGACCGTGGTAACAACCTTCAAATTTTAAAATTTTAGTTCGTCCTGTGGCTGCACGAGCCACACGTAACGCTGACATCACGGCTTCTGTACCAGAAGATACAAAGCGAAGTTTTTCAACCCAAGGTACTTTTTTTTGAATCCACTCACCTAACATTAATGAGTATGGTTCACACGCACCGAAAGTCCACGCGGTATCGATCATCTCCATCACTTTAGATTGAACTTCGGGATCACGGTGACCTAAGATCAACGGACCAAAGCTTTGGCAGCAGTCGATATATTTTTTACCTTCTACCGAAGTTAAATAGGCCCCTTGTGCTGATTTAAAAAAGACCGGTGAACGACCAAGGCCAGCAAAAGAACGTACCGGAGAATGTACTCCACCTGGAGCTACTTGTTTTGCGCGTTCAAAATAATTTTCAGATGTCATGTTGTTCATTTACGACTTCCAACTTTCTTCATTCAAATAAATATATAAGTTTTTATCAGACCCTAAAGTGTCTTTCAGGTTTTGCCACGTTTTACCCGGGCCACAGGCATGAGCACAATTTAAAAAGTTCTGCTTTGGTGCACCATCAAGAGCCGTTAAAACCGCTTGAAATTGGCTATGACTCTTCCAGTAGAAGAAATACTTTCCAGAAGCTAATAAATCACCTTTAAGCTTGGCGATTTCACCATCTGCCAGCTGAATTTGCAGATCGTAAGTTCCCGCATTTGACGCTAGTGTGTGCGTCAATGTCACTAGCTCAGGCTGGGTTTTACCGATCAGCCATTCAACGCGAGGGCTTTCGCTCTCGCCTAAGCCTTCGGCGCAGCCATTTACCCATACGCCTTTTTTAGCTAATTTTTCCCAAGTGCTTGTGCCCGCGGCCCAAACAACGCCTTGGTACGAATTAAGATCAACTGAACCCGCAGCTTCACTGCGCGCCACCCACACCATGTCGGTATTGGCTAAAGAAACATCGGCCGGCTTTTGCTGACGTGAAATTGAAAAATTAAAACTGTGCTTTACTAAATCACCGGGTGCAGACTTCGTCGCTAAAAGCTTGCGCGTATTCAGCACTTCACCTTTAGGCGAAAGACCTTTGACCGTTAAAATTTCGCCGTAACTGCGAGTGAGTACCGCGACACCGATTTTTTGGTGGCAGCCACCGCCGTAGCCCGAAAAAATTTTTCTTTCATGAACAACACTTGAAGCTGTTTGTTCACAGTGAATTTTAGCAAACAATTCTTTTAAATCTTTACGATCACTTCTGATTTCAATCGCCAGCGCACCTTGGGCTGCTGCATTTGGATTTTCAGACAATGGCGGGATAATCCAATTGCATTTGGCTAAATGCCCACGGATTTTTTCTTGAACCGGTTTAAATTCTGGATACGGATGAGCGAGTAAACGATCAATCGCTGCTTTCGCTAAAACTAAACCGTCGATGGATTCATCATCGGTCATTTTTTGTAAACGGGTTGGAATATTTCCGCGCACATTCGCAAATTCGATTTTTTCTGTCACCCACGGCAAGTGTTTTGATAGAAACGGAATTAAATTGTATTCACGACGAGGCGATGAAGAAAAAATGCGTAAAGCTTTTTTCTGTAAGCTCGATTTCTTAATGAGAACTAAATCACGCTGATCAGCACGCGGAAGTGTAGCCACGATCTCGGTGCCTTGTGTGTGTTCAACCGGAAGATCTTTCCATGAATGAACCACGAAATCTAATTTACCGTTGATGAGGTCTTGATAGAAATCTTGTGTGAAAACGCCCTTCTCAGGCATTTTCCATAAAGGATCTGTTAGATTTTTATCACCTAAAGATTCACGAAAGATGTATTCGATATCGACGCCTAAAGATTTAAGGGCGTCACCCACTAAGTACCCTTGCAGACGAGCTAGATCGCTCTGTCTGGCTCCTAAAACTAACCGCATAAGTCTTCCCAACCGAAAGGACGTAATGTCACCTTATCCATTTGAGCTAAGCGCCACTGTTCTACAGCGGCCAACGCTTGCTTTTGTCTGGAAGCTAACAAATCCTTTTGTTGAGAGAAAAATTCCATCACATGTTCTAACGTGATCCACGATTCAATTTGTGGATCACGATCATTAAATAATTTAGCATCACGGCGTAGGTCGATCACATACTTCCACTTATTCGTAGAATTTGAAACGATCGTTTTTAATTGCTCGTGAGAAATCGGTGCCGCAATCACTAACACTTCACTTGATGGTAAAGCATTCTCAAGCGGATGAAGTGATAATTTTCCACCCGCTTCAACAAAGTGAGAAAAATGTTTCATTACTTGAATTTGTGATTTTTCTAAATTGCGTGCAAACACTTGCACGTTCTTAGCTTGTAACCACGGAAGCACATCTTCAACTAAAGAGCCTGCACCGATGATTTGTACGTTGTTTTGATTTTGTAAAACGCGGCGTAAGTAACCACCGTAAGACTGCGAACCAAAGTTATATAAATATTTTTCGCGCACTTCTTTGATTAACGAAAACCAAACTTGCATGCGAGATTGAAATTTTTGAACCCAGGCATGTTTTGCATTTAAGTTAATGAATTGGCGGAACTGGCCTAAGATTTCTGTTTCACCGATCACCGGTGAATGCAGACCACATAACACTTCAAGTAAAAAACTTTCAGCTTCAAGACCATTCATAAAACCACGGCCATCGGCCACAAAACCTGTCTCATCTAAGTAAAAATAAATTTTACGGCGACAAGTTTCCCATAATAGAACAGCATTGTTATCCACGATTAGTGGCGCTAAATAGGTGTGTTCTTGTTCAATGGGTTGGTGCCAGAGCTTAAGCATATTTGTACCATAGCAAAGATTCTCAATTAGTTTGTCACAAGTTTGTCACCGCCCGAAAAAAAAGTTGCTATTTTTAACGAGGTAGCTCAATTTAATCTCGAAAGAAGATGGGTGATTTTTATGCACAGACCTAGACGATTACGCCAAACCAGTAATATTCGCGAGATGATCGCCGAGACAAATTTACATGTAGCAAATCTTATTTACCCTGTCTTTATTTGCGACGGTGAAAACATTGACCAGCCTATTCGCACGCTTCCTGGGCAGTCTCGCATGAGTATTGATGTTTTGAGCCAAAAAATTACCGCTTGGAAAAAATTAGGCCTTAAAAATTATGCTCTTTTCCCAAAAATTGAAGATAGCAAAAAAGACTCACGTGGATCAGAAGCTCTTAACGATAACGGTTTACTTCCAAAAGCCATCAAATACCTTAAACAAAATCATCCAGAAATTAGTTTATTTACCGATGTAGCACTCGATCCTTACTCGTCAGATGGCCACGATGGTATCGTTAAAAACGGCGAAATTTTAAATGACGAAACCGTGCAAATTTTATCGCAAATGGCAGTGAAACAAGCACAGTGGGGCGCCGACTGGGTCTGCCCTTCAGACATGATGGATGGCAGAGTCGCTGCCATTCGTGAAGCGTTGGATGAAAACGGCTTTACAAAAACGAGTATTCTTTCTTACACCGCAAAATACGCTTCAAGTTTTTACGGCCCATTTCGTGAAGCTTTAGACTCTGCTCCAAAAGCTGGAGATAAAAAAACTTATCAAATGGATTTTAGAAATCGCACCGAAGCTGTTCGTGAATTATCGTTAGATATTTCTGAAGGTGCAGATATGGTGATGGTAAAACCAGGGCTTCCTTATCTTGATGTGGTCGCTGATCTTAAAGCGCACTCTTCAGTTCCGGTGGCTGTGTACAATGTCAGCGGTGAATACGCGATGTTACATTTCGCAGCTCAAGCTGGAGCTCTTGATTTAGAAAAAACAATGATGGAGTGCATGTACTCATTCCGCCGAGCTGGGGCTGATGTGATTTTAACTTACTTTGCTCCAGAAGTAGCTAAAGTTTTAAATTCGATAGAATCTAAAATTTTGTAAGCCTGATCTTCAGAGAAGCTTTCTTCAGGAAACATGATAATCACCATGTAAAGGTTTTGGCCTTTGACGATGTAGGCGGCTCGAATAAGAATTTTTTTATTTTCTACTGTGGTGTTGTAGATACCAATGTAGCCTTCGTAGGATTTACCTTTGATCTCTTCAAAATTAGGAACCGGTGTTTTATCACCCAGCTCTAGAGCCATAGCATTGATCGACCCCGTGGCGGCGCCATCGAGTGAAACTTTAACCTTATCTTCGTAAACAGTTTTAACGACGTTCATTGTGACTTCGCCGCTTTGAAGAGCACGAACTTGCTTGAACTCTTTCACCATCACCTGAACTTCGGCAGGAATTTCTGGCATATTCGGATCGACTTCAAGCTTAAACGGAGACTGAAATTGAATATCGTTGAAAGTTTCTAAATGCCATTCGATGACTGGCATTTTCGCTGACTTAGCATTCTTGAAATACATCCCGAGATAAAGCCCGAGCAGTATAATTCCAATAAAACGAATGCCCTTACCCATTATTCAGTCACGCGCTTAACGCCGATAATACCTTTGATTTTTTGCAGAGCTAAAATTGAATTTGTTAACTGAGTTAAATCTTTTACCGAGATTTCAAAAATACAAACCGCTTTTTTATCGCGAGTTGTTCTGATCTGCGCTGATTCGATATTAATACCCTGGGCGGAAAACGCCTCTGACATTAACTTTAATAAGCCCGGAACGTCTTGACCGATCACTTCTAGGCGCACTTGGCGCTCTTGGCCTACAGCTGCCGTTTTTGTTGTCCATGCAACATCTACACGGCGCATTTGATCTAACTCAAACACTTTATGGCAATCACTACGGTGGATCATAATGCCCTTACCGCGCGAGATAAAACCAGAAATTGGATCACCTGGAATCGGTGCACAGCACTTCGCAAAGTGAACTAAAACGTCATCCATGCCATCAACTGACACAAGTGAGTTTGTTTTACGTTTTTTACTTTTCGCAGACTTGACAACTTTCTCCATGAACGAAGCTGATTCGGCTGTTTTAGCATCTACAACTTTTTCTGGAGCTTCAGGAACTAAGGCTGAAACTAAATGACGAGGTTCAGTTTTACCGTAACCCACTTTAACAAATAAATCGTCGGCGTCTACGACACCGCTATCGCGGGCATACTTTTCAAAAATCTCACCTTTAAGATATTTTGAAGCCGCCATGCCGAATTTTCTAAACTCTTTCTCGACAAGGTCTTTACCCATGGCAAGAGCATTACGGCGCTGTTCTTCTTTAACGAACTGGCGAACTTTTGATTTGGCCTTATTGGTAACAACAAACTTTAACCAATCTTTCGACGGTGTTTGTGTTTTAAGAGTGATAATTTCAACACGATCACCATTTTGTAGAGCGTGTTTTAATGGAACCATACGCCCGTTAACGCGAGCTCCGGTACAGGTGTTACCTAAGTTTGTGTGAATCGCGTAAGCTAAATCCACCGGCGTTGAACCTTCTGGAAGTTCTTTAACATCTCCACGTGGCGTGAAAACGTAAATGTCTTTCTCCATGAGGTCAGTTTTAATGGTCTCTAAAAATTCATCAGACGAATCAGCTTGTTGGTGAAGAGATACTAACTCACGCAGCCAGTTGGCTTGCTGTAATTTATCGCCGGTTAAGTTTCCGCGCTCTTTATAGTTCCAGTGGGCCGCGATCCCTTTTTCGGCGATCAAATGCATTTCTTCAGTACGGATTTGAATCTCGATACGATCGCCACCCGGGCCGATCACCGTTGTATGCAGTGATTGGTAGTTATTCGATTTAGGCATCGCGATGAAATCTTTAAAACGGCCTGGAATCGGTTTCCAGATCGAGTGGATATACCCGAGCACTTCGTAACATTCTACGACTGAACTTACGATAATACGAAACGCTAACACATCGTAAATCTGATCGTAATCAAGATTACGTGAAGTCATCTTTCTATAGACTGACCATAAGTGCTTTGAACGTCCGTAGATTTTGTAATTTTTAATATTTGATTTCGACAATACGTCGCTGACGTTTCTTTTTACTTCTTCGATATAACGATCAGTATCGCCTTCAGTCTTTTTGATTAATTGAACAAGTTCATAGTATTTATCAGGGCGAGAATATCTAAAACACAGGTCTTCTAATTCGATCTTTAAAGCACTGATACCGATACGGCCCGCGAGAGGACAATAAATCTCTAACGTCTCTTGCGCGATACGATTTTGTTTCTCGTACGGCATATGATTTAGCGTGCGCATATTGTGAAGGCGATCCGCTAACTTTACTAAAACAACGCGAACATCTTTACCCATCGATACGATCATCTTACGAATATTTTCGCCCTGCTTTTCAAAGCTGTTACGAAAATTCATCTGACCGATTTTAGTAACGCCATCAACTAAGTACGCGACCGTTTCGCCAAATTCACGTTTGATATCATCTAAAGTTACATCTGTGTCTTCAACCGTATCATGCAGTAAGCCCGTCATGATCGTGTCCATATCAAGTTTTAAATCAGCTAAGATTCCTGCAACACTTAACGGGTGTGAAATGTAAGGTTCACCAGATCGGCGCAACTGCCCCTCGTGAGCTTTTTCAGAAAAGAGATAAGCCTTCTCAACGATTTGTAAATCGGCCTGAGGATAGTACATTCTAATTTTAGCTAATAGATCTTCGACGGTTTTCACCGGCTTTGTGGGTAAACGGTCATCAAGATGCGAAGTCGAAGAAAAGTCAGACATTCCTTATAGGATAAATGAAAAAACCCGCCTTGTGAGCGGGTTTTTAACAAATTTTAACTGATTCGGACTAAGGACTAAACTTACTTGTTTAAGTCTTTTAACATGTCTTCGCGAGCGGTTACTTCATCAACTTTAGTGTCGAAAACCACGTTACCGATCGCTACTTCACGTAATGAGTTAACAATGTATTTATTGTTACGAGTCGCTACTGTGCACTCGCCACCTTTAAGTAATTGCTTTGCGCGTTTAGCTACTAATAAAACTAAAGCAAAACGGTTTGGAACTTTATCTAAGCAATCTTCAACGGTAACGCGAGCCATGGGACCTCCGGTAAAGAGTTATTTATACGCCTAAAGGCTTTAAATTTCAAGGATATTACGCCAACCAGGCGTCTACGATCTTCTTAAATTCGGCAAAAGAGCGATTAAAATCGTCATTAACGATTCTAACGTCGAATTCGTGGGCCTTAGCCATCTCTTTTTCAGCATTTTGCATGCGGATTTCTAGGTCTACCGGGGGTACGCCATCACGTTTGATAACGCGGCGTCTTAGCTCATCTAACGATGGAGGCAGGATAAACACTGTTTTAGCGTCAGGGTATTTGCTTTTAAATGTTGCAACACCTTGGATATCGATATCCATGATCACCACTTTACCGTTCGCCCACGCGCCCTGTAATTGCTCGTAAGACGTACCGTAGTGGTTTGTGTGAACCTTAGCCCACTCGATAAAGAAATTTTCATTCTTCTTCTGTTCAAAATCTTCAGGAGTGATAAAGAAATAAGGTTTACCTTGGCTTTCACCAGTGCGCATAGAACGAGTGGTGTACGTAACGACGTCGTGCAAACGATTGTCTTCAGCGGCTAATTTTTCCACAAAACTGCTCTTGCCTGCTCCACTTGGAGCCGCAACGATGATCATTCTTGTAGGTGATTTAGCTTTGTCGTTACTCAATGTTCTGTACCTGTTCTCTAATTCTTTCGATAAGTGTTTTAGCTTCTACAACAGATTCAGTGATTCCGGCAACCTGACTTTTTGATCCGATGGTATTAACTTCACGCAATAATTCTTGTGTATAAAAATCAAGCTTTTTACCTTCGACAATAGAGCTATCAATCAACTTTTCAAAGTTTTTCAAATGCTCTGTTAAACGAATAAGCTCTTCGTTAATATCTGCTTTCTCGAGCTGAATAACGATCTCTTGAGAAATGCGTAAAGGATCAACTGACTGACCCACGACTTCTTTCGGTAAACGTGATTTGATTTTTGCTTCGAATTTTTCCTGAAGGATTTTATTCGCATCATCACGTAATTTAGAAATCTTAACCACATGCTTTTGTAAATCTTTTAAATTTTTAGAAAGATCTTTTTTTAAAGCTCCGCCTTCGCGGATTTTTTCTTGCTCGAATTTTTTAAGAGCCGCTTCAAAAGCTTTTTTAAGAAGAACAACTTCTTGCGGATTTAAAGTGTCCACTTCTTCCATTACGATCACATCCGCTTGGCGCGAGATTAGATCAAAACGAACGGCTTCGTTCATTTTTAAATCTTTAGCTAACTTCTTGAAAGATTTTAAATACTCTTGAGCAAGGCGTGTGTTGATGACGATTTTACCGGCTGTGTGGCTGGCTTTTAATTTTCGTGAAATATAAATATCAACTGTTCCGCGTAAAGCGTATTCGCCCAGTTTTTTCTTAAGATCAGATTCAAAGATAAAATAAGGTTTTGGGAGGTGAAAACGAGTTTCTAAAAAGCGACCGTTAACCGCTCTGATACTAATCTCTAATGCTACTTCGTTGGTTTGGGCCCGGCACAGACCGTAGCCAGTCATACTTTTCATTTATAAATTATCGCGTGCTTTATTCTTAGGCGTCAAATTTTAGTTTCTGAGAAAGTCCTGTACCTTATTCTCAAGAACCCCAAAATCAGGGGTGAAAACATCAGACCAAAGTATAGCTTCATCGCGCTTAAACCAAGTTTTCTGTTTTTTAACAAGTTTCATCGTGGCTTGTGTGATTGCTTGCGCTAACTCTTCACGCTTAAGCTCCCCTTGCAAATACGCTTTTGTTTCATGATAGCCTACACTAGAAAGTGGCGCCCAATTTTCAAAGCCTGCTTCTAAGAAATGTTTTGTTTCTTCGATAATACCTTCATCAAGCATTTTTAAAGTGCGTTGATGCACACGTTGCACGAATTTTTCTTTATCGTCTGTTTCAAACGTTAAGCCGATTTTCATTGATGGGTATGGAAGTTTATTTTTATTTTCTGACGCGGCAGAATTTTTGAATTCAGACATTTTTAAATTAAACGCACGTTTTACTTCTAAAGCACGGCCTACGCGGTAGTGATCGTTCGGATGAAGTTCTGTCTCTGGATCAAATTCTTTAAGTTCAGTGAACATTTTTTCAGAGCCAAAAGTTTCAAAATCAGCTAAGACTTCTTTTTTTATTTCTTCACTGACTTCAGGTAAATCGTACATTCCTTTTTCTAAGGCTTGAACGTAGAAACCTGTGCCACCAACGACAAAAAGAGGTGATGTGACTTTTCCTGATTCGATTAATTCATAAAAATCACGAATGTACTGACCAGCTGTCATCTCATGCGGGGCTTTAACATACGAAAATAAATAATGTGGAACCTGTTTTTTTTCGTCTTCACTCGGAGCTGCCGAGCCAACAATTAAACCTTCGTAAAACTGAACGCTATCAATGTTGATAATGCTTCCATTAAACTTTTTTGCCAATTGCATCGCCAAGGCACTTTTGCCAGATGCTGTGGGACCTACTACAAAGATAACTTTAGTCTTTTCACTCACAGGGTGCGACCAAACTGCTTTTCGATATCATTAAACGTAAATTCAATCGAAACCGGACGACCATGCGGACAGAACGACGATAACGGAAATTCATCCATGGCTTTAAGTAATTCAACCATTTCTGCTTGCGACAGGCTTTGCCCCGCACGAACGACTGAATGGCACGCCATCGTTGCAAAAAGATCTGCGATTGATTTTTCTAGTGAATAACTTCCACCGTAATCAACTAAGTCAGTGGACATCTTATCAAAAATTTTTGGTAACGCGGCTTCTTTAACAAATAGTGGAGCTGATTTTACCCCGATCACTGATGGACCAAGAGCTTCAATTTCAATTCCCATTTTCGCGATATTTTCAGATTGCGCCAGTAACGCCTCTGCTTTTTCAGGAGATAAATCAATCGCTAACGGAAATAAAAAATCCTGCTGGTCAATGGCTCCACCTTTCCATTTACGCATTAACTTTTCAAAAGCGACACGTTCATGGGCTGCGTGCTGGTCGACTAAAACCATGCGATCGTTTTTTTGACAAACTAGGTAAGTTAAATTTAACTGCCCCAGAACTTGTAAACTTGACCAGTACCCGCCTGCTGTTTCAGTTATTGCCACAGGAGTAGAATCCACTTTTAACTGCGATAACTGTTCAAGCGCATTTAATTTAGTTTTAAACTGGGTGTTTCCTAATGATGAACCAAGATCAGTGAAACGAGTTTGATCTTGCACACTCATTTGCGGAATTTCACGCACAAAAGATTGGTAACTTGCACCCGCTGCTGGTTGAGCTTCAAAAGAAGCCGCACTTGATTCAGCTTGCGCCACTTTTGGAATCCACGGTGCTAATTCTAAACCTTGCCTAACAGCGCCATGAACCGCGCGGAAAGCATCAGACGCATCTTGAAATTTCACCTGTGATTTTGTTGGGTGAATATTCACGTCGATTAAATCTGGTGCGCATTCAAGATCAATCACCACTTGCGGGTATTCACCGTGCATTAATAAACTTCTGTACGCTTCGGTGATCGCCGCTTGCAAACCGCGATCTTGAATCCAACGTTTTTGCGCAAAGATCCAAATATTTTTCGATGTTTTTTGCACATCATGCGGCGATGAAAAGTAAGCTTTAACAACGTAAGATTTGTAGCGGTTTTCTTGCGTATAGATTTTATTTAAACCTAAAACTTGCGACGCACGCACTGATAAGTCTTTCGCATCACCTTGTGCTTTAAAAAACAAATCAAGTTTACCGTTTTCGATTAATTTAAATTCAACATGCGGATACGCTAAAGATAAAGCACGAATCACGTTTCTAATTTGCGCAAGTTCGGCTGAATCTGACTTTAAGAATTTTAAACGCGCCGGAACATTTTCAAATAAAGCATCAATGGTAATTTGTGTGCCGGTATCAATTGATGAAGGCATCACTTCACTGATCACACCAAAATCAGATTTAATCTGAAAGGCCGATTTAGCTTTTTTGGCTTTACTCATTAAAGTCAGTTTTGAAACCGCAGCCACCGAGGCTAAGGCTTCACCACGAAAACCGTAAGTTGATAAATTCCAAAGGTCATTGGTTTGGGTGATCTTACTGGTCGCGTGACGTTGCAAAGCTAAAGGTAAATCTTCTTTTACGATGCCGTCACCATTGTCTGTAATCTTGATAAACTTACCGCCAAAATTCACATCGATTTGAATTTGCGTAGAGTTTGCATCTAGTGAGTTTTCTAAAAGCTCTTTCACTAAATGTGACGGACGTTCAACCACTTCACCAGCGGCAATTTGATTCACAACATCGGGAGATAAAACCTGAATAGAAGACATGCGAGGATTCTAATAAGGGCTAATTCGCCAATCAAGAAATTAGAATAAGAAAGCAACGCCAAAACCGCCGTAAGATTCTTTGTCCCAGAAATAACGTAGACCTAAATCAATCGTAACATAGCGGCTATGAAGCATGATTCCGGCTTGAAAATCTAAACCCACAGTTAAATCTTGCAGGTTATATGTGCTTTGAGGGCGCAATGGGGCATCTTTAATCGTAAAATACGAATAACGTAAAAATGGACCGGCGCCATAGCGAAATGAAGTGTTTGAATTTAAGGCAGAAACATTAGAAATTCCTGCGCTGCCCCAAAAAACGGCGCCAGAAGTTTTAGCTCCGGTTTTTTCTTCGTAATAATCCGGCGCTTTGGGAGCCACCATCAAATCATAGGCTAAACCTGATTGGTAATTTCCTTGCATCGGTTGAAAACGAAAACCGAAAGCCTGAAGATCAGCCACTTGGTTTCCACCCATGGTCTCTTCGTGAAAATTAATTAATGAAAATGTAACACCTTTGTAATTAATGTTTGGATTTTCAGTATCATCTTCTAGCGCTTCTTCGTCTTCTTCGCGCTTAGCACGCTTAGCTTTTTTATCTAAGTCATCGCCACGAAAAGGCGTCTCTTTAACGGTTCCAACGCCTTCAATGTACACGTCAGTGTCTGGAATATACCCAATCGTGCCGTCTTTAAATTTAACTTTATAAAATTCGCCGTAAGTTTTTTTAGAAACAAGAAATGTTTCATCAGGGTCAACGGTACCGATGGTTGCCGAGTCAAAATCAGCGCTGCCATAAACATCGGTATCAGCATTTAAAACATGGGCTTTGTTTTGCGCAAAAACGCATTGTAAAGACAAAAATACGAATAAAAAAACGAGTGAAGCAAGGCGCATCTCCCGTAATTATTAAATCAATGGATTAACCGCGCAAGGATAAATTTTCACCACGTGGCTGAGTATTCTCAGCTGGGACGCGGCGTGGAGCCAAATTCAAAGCTGGTTTTAATAAATATTCCGGGCGCTCTGAACGTGTTTTCATAAAATCTTTGATTTTAGCTCCGGCAAGTTCCGGGCTTCTGACATAAATCACCGGATCAAAACCGCAGTGCTGACACACCATTGATTGGCGCCAACGAAGCTGTGTAGCGCTCTCGCCCACCATCAATAATGTTCCCATAATAATCAAACCGCGAATATCCGGCTGATGCCAGATGGCGTAGGTCATTACGTAACTTAAAAGCACCATGCCTACAATTCCTGACAGACTCATATGCTTACTTGCATAAACTTTGCGAGTATTCTTACAAAAAGCACAGTAGCAGGATTTACGGTTTTGCATTTGAATCATATATTTCTAGTTTGCCAAAGAATGGGTTTATTTTCTATTCTGACAATGAGCCCTTTTTAAGGATTGGCCCAAAGCCAAGCGGTACACATAGCGAGAACGATGAAGTTAGAACTAAAACCAAACTGTTTATTGACTAAACGCCCTCTGAAACTGGTCTCTGGTCCAAAGAGCATCTTCTTTTACCAAAAACCCTGGGGAGATCTGCCCGAGGTTCTTTACGAACACGGCTACCGCGCCTCTTTGATGCAGCTACCGTTTAACAATAAAGAGCTGCGCCAAAAGGCCTTCACTCACCGTCTTTCAGAGCTTGATAACACGCACATCATTATCGATGAAAAAACTTATCAGGAGTTCTCTGAAGCTTTAAAAAATGTGAATAATTCAACGATCAATATTATCGGCGAAACGTTTAAGCCGAACTATAAAACTTCGTCATTAGCTTACAGTTTACACCGCCGTTGGCTTAATTTTTTAGGCTTTACCGCAACTGAACCACAGAATTTGTTCATTAATGCGGATAAAAACATATGGTATGCCTTTATAGATCACTGCGTGAAGCTGGCAGAACTTGATTTCCTTTCTGAATAAGTGAGATAATTTCTCTATGAGAGAAGTTAATCCCAACATGAATCATCAAAAAACTAACGTTAAAGAAATTCTGAATTACCTCAAAGAATTCGTGAAAAATCCCGTTTTGAAAATTACAGAAATTCCCTCTTGGGATTGGATGTCTTTAATTATCGTGCAAATCACTTTTGCCGTTGTTTCTGGCGTATTAGCCGGAGCTATTAAGTTAAATTTACTACGTGCGCTTTCTGGTATTTTCTTAATGCCGATTGTTTCAACGGTATCAAGTATGCTTCTAACAACGTTTTTCTATTACTACTTCCAGTTTTTTGAAAACCGCACTGAAAGCTACCGCAGACTTTTTGCGTTTGTGACATTAGCTTCAATTCCATTTTACATTTTTCAAATCGCTTCAGAATACTTTCCACCAGTCACTTTAATCGGTTTTGGTTTCACAAGTTTACTGTGCGTTGTGGGTTTAACTGAAAACTTTCAAGTGGATCGTAAACGCGCCTACCAAATCGCCGTGTTTTTATATCTGCTTGTACTAGCAACTTGGTTATTAAATAAATATATTTAAAACAAAGGATAAAAGATGAATAGAATCAAAACTTACTCAGAATTTTGGTTTTTCTATCTACAAGAGCATTCTAACGCGACAAATAGAATGCTTCATTTTATCGGAACAACTTTTGTTTTTATCTTTTTAATCACTGGCTTAGTGACGCAAAATTATAAATTAATCTGGCTCTGCCCACTGGCGGGATACGCTTTTGCCTGGGTAGGTCACTTTAAAGTTGAACATAACCGCCCAGCTACTTTTAAGTACCCGTTCTGGAGCTTAATCTCTGATTTTAAAATGTATTTCTTTTTCCTGTTCGGAAAACTAAATGCCGAAATCGAAAAATCTAAAAGTTATAAGTTTTAGATTTAAAAGAAACGAAACTCAAACCACTTCGTTTTCGATAAGTTCACTTCACAATTAAAGCTCTTTCCCTCAAACGAACATCCTGAATTGCAAAGCAATTCAGGATGCACCAAGCCGATCACTATCTAGATTAATAAAGTAAGCCTGTTCGGCGCGGTAGCTACCCTAAGCTTTCTTTTCAAAAAAGGCGTTTACCGCAGCCTCGTGTTCAGGTGTTCTTTGCGCAATCCCTTGAAACGCCGCTAATAAATCTAAATTCACTTGTAAATCATGACTGTAAGCTGCTTTTAAAGATTTTTTCGCCATTTGCAATGCCACCGCCGGAAGACTCGCAATCTTAGTTGCTAAAGCTGAAGTTTCTTTTTCAAGATCTGCCGTTTCTACATAGTAATTCATTAAACCAAATTCAAAAGCTTTTTTGCCGCTAATAATTTCTGCGGTCATCGTCATTTGCATAGCTTTTGCAAAACCTACGATACGGGTTAAAAAGAATGTTCCGCCGTCACCGGGAACTAGTCCTAACTTTGCGAAAGTTTCACCAAAACGTGATTCTTCACAACCGATACGTAAATCACACATCATTGATAGATCACAACCAGCACCGATCGCTGCGCCATTCACCATAGCAATAATTGGTTTTGATAGATCTTCCATGCATTTTGGAATTTTTTGAATCCCTTGCATATAGCGCATACGTAATTCATTTGAATCGCCATGAAACATGCCTGACTTATCTTTCATCGCTTGCACATCGCCACCCGCTGAAAAAGCTTTACCCGCCCCACGAATCACGATCACTTTAACATCTGGATTCATTTCAGCTTTAAAAAGTGTCGCCGTTAATGAGTCGATCATTTCGTAACTGATCGCATTCATTTTATCTGGATTGTTTAAAGTAATCCATAGTTGGTTTTGATTTTTAATTTCAGTTGAAAGATGCGCTAAATTTTGACTCATAACTTTTCCTTAAATTTACTAAATCAATGAAAACGATAAATAAAACAGACCTTCAGCTTTAGGTATATTCATTTGATCTTTAACTTTATCATACGCTTCGCTAAAACGTGGGTCATTATTAGAAAGTGATTTCGCAAATTCTAAATTATTTAAAGCTTGCGTGCGATCACCTTTGTTCCAGCCGGCCCAGGCCAAATAGTAATAACGTAAAGCCTGAAGCTTACCGTCTTCTTTAACATTCGGAAAGATTTTAAGAAGTTTAGCTTCGCCATCAGCTGAATGAATCAGACCGTACATATACATTTCACGAACTTCTAGGTCGCGCGGGTTAAGGGCGTAGGCTTTAACTAAATAAGAAAACAGCGGCCCCCCTTCGGCATAAACCGAAGGTTTCTGACCAAAACCTAGAGCCTTGATATAAACCTTTAAAGCTTCAAAGTTATTGGGGTAAGTTTCAATCAAGGTTTGCACCATTGTTTGCATCAATTGCGGATTTCTATCGGGCTTAAGCATTTGCGCCTGAATTTTTCGCTGTAACACAATCTGTGATAAACTCTTAACATCAATATCATCTGGATATACAAAATCAGTCACATAACTTTGATAAACTTTTAAAAAAGCCTGGCACATTAGAGTTTCAATAGTTTCAGTGATTGTCGAGTTATGAGTTCCCAACAAACAGCGCTCTAAAGTACCGACATCGACAGACTCGTTTACCATAAAACATTTTACATCGTATTTTTGTGGATTATTTTTTCTGGCTTGAACGATATCTGCGTAATCTTTTCTTTTTAAAAGATCCTCGTGCTGAGCCTTACAAGATGGGCTTTGCAAAAAATCTTCTTTACTTACAATTGTATTCGAGGCTGAAGCTGCAACATTTGCTGTAACTGCAGTTGCTTGAGCTTCGCCTTCATTTTCTTCTGCAATTACGCCAGTAAAATTATTTGAAAAACCGTACCATAAAACGACGGTCGCAATGACAGCAATAGCAAAGACAACATTCCTTGCTACTTCCTTCACTAAGCTTTACCTGTTGATCCAAATCCACCAGCGCCACGAGCTGTATCAGATAACTCATCAACCACATGAAACTGCGCTTGAATGATCGGGCAAATAACGAACTGAGCACAGCGCTCTTGATCGTTAATCGTGATCGGCTCTTGGCCAAGATTGACTAAGATCACTTTCACTTCACCACGGTAATCAGCATCGATTGTGCCCGGTGTATTTAATACCGATAAACCTTGTTTCGCTGCTAAACCGCTGCGAGGACGCGCTTGAATTTCATAGCCCACAGGAATTTCGAAAGTTAATCCTGTTGGCACTAAAGCGCGCTCCATAGGTTTTAAAGTTAACGGTTGGTCTAACTGCGCACGCACATCAAAACCACTCGCACCATGAGATTGGTACACTGGAAGTTCACCTTTGAAATGAGGCCATTTTTTAATTTTAACTTGCATCATACGTTGTCTCCTGCAAAATCGCACGTTACTTGCGTGAAAAGTCGATCTCGTTCACCCATGATTTCATTTTTGAAACATGAGGGCCCATTAAAATCACGGCCATTTTTTCCAGATCGAAGTGGTCTTTAAGATAAGCTTTAATTGATTTTTCATTCACCGCTTCAACTTCTTGAATGACTCTTTCAACAGAACGATAGTCTTCAAAAACCATTTCATTCACCCCTAAAGATGTCATGCGGTTTTCGATATCGTCAGAGCCCATTAATAATTGGCCACGAACTTGGGTCTTAAATAAATCTAAATCAGATTTTTTAATACCGTCTTTTTTGATTTTTAATAATTCATCTTTAATTGTATTGATAACTTTTTTAACTTTTTTTGGATCAGTGCCTGCGTAAATCGTAATATTGCCTGAATCCACTTGCGTATTTAAAGATGAAAATATGCTATAAGCCAAGCCCTGCTTTTCACGCACAGCTTGATAAAGTTTTGAAGTCATTCCACCACCTAATAACGAGTTTACGATAAACGCTTCAAAGCGGAATTTATCATGAAAACTTGTCGAAGGTAACGCGAGTAGAATGTGAACCTGTTCTGAATCATCATCGTAGAACTTACGAGCCGCTTTCCAGCGAGGTGCACGACGTGTATCAGGTACGGTAAATTTCTTACGCGAACGAAACATCTTTTGTGCTTCAATCACTAAAGCATCGTGCTCTAAAGGCCCAGCGGCTGAAACGATAAGGTTACCACCTTGGTAAAACTTTTTATAAAAGTCATACACACTTTTTTGCGTAAGCTTAGATAGAGTTTCTGCTTTTCCTAAGATCTGACGACCCAATGGATGATTCGCGTAACTATGTTCAAATAAATAATCGTAGATAATTTCTTCTGGAGAATCATCGCTCATCTGAATTTCTTGAACGACAACTTTTTTCTCTAACTCAAAATCCTTTTTAGAGATTTTCATATTGCACACAAGATCTGATAAAACTTCTAAACCGGTTTTCCAGTCTTCTTTTAAAACGGTGCAATGATAAGTGGTGTGTTCACGCGTAGTGTACGCGTTTAAGTCGCCACCTAATGATTCTAAAGATTTTGCGATTTGATAGGCATTGCGCTTTTTTGTGCCCTTAAAAACTAAGTGCTCTACAAAATGTGACATGCCGATTTCTTCGGGGTCTTCGTCACGCGTGCCGGTTAAAACCCACACGCCTAACGCCACAGACTTAGAGTGCGGATGATATTCACTCACCACACGCACTCCGTTTGATAAAATAGATTTTTTAAAGTGAGACGACAATCTGTTAATTCCGATCGGCTTCGCCAATACCCTGCTTATAAAAAACTACTGTAATAAAGCTTTACGAGAAAGTTTAATACGACCTGAACGATCTACTTCAAGCACTTTTACATCAACCATGTCGCCTTCTTTAACAACATCAGTTACTTGTCTTACGCGCTCGTTAGCAAGTTCAGAGATATGTAATAAACCTTGTGTATTAGGTAAGATCTCAACGAAAGCACCGAATTCAGCCACTTTCATTACTTTACCTTTATACGTTTTACCAACTTCAGCTTCAGCACAGATCGCTTCGATCATAGCAATAGCTTTTTTAGTAGCTGCTGGATCAGCAGATGCGATATTGATCGTACCATCATCTTGGATCTCGATTTTCACACCGGTTTGCTCAGTGATTCCACGGATAACTTTACCGCCAGAACCGATAACTTCGCGAATTTTGTCTGGTTTAATTTTGATAGTTTCAATACGTGGAGCAAATTCAGAGATTTGACCACGAGGTGCTTTCATCACTTTTTCCATTTCACCTAAGATATGTAAACGGCCTTCTTTAGCTTGGTTTAAAGCTGTTTCCATAACGGCGAAAGAAACTGAGTCAATTTTGATATCCATTTGTAATGCTGTGATACCAGTTGCTGAACCAGCTACTTTGAAATCCATATCACCTAAGTGATCTTCGTCACCTAAGATATCAGAAAGAACGGCTACTTTATCACCTTCTTTAATTAAGCCCATCGCAATACCTGCAACGTTAGCTTTAATTTTAACACCAGCATCTAATAACGCTAATGTACCCGCACAAACTGAACCCATTGAGCTTGAACCGTTAGATTCTAAAACTTCAGATACGATACGGATTGTGTATGGGAATTGAACGTGATCAGGAGTAACGGCTTTGATCGCACGTTCTGCTAAGTTACCGTGACCGATCTCACGACGACCTTGACCACCAAAACGACCTACCTCACCTACTGAGTATGGAGGGAAGTTGTAGTGTAAGTTAAATTTACGTTTAACTGTTCCGTTTAATGTTTCAACTGTTTGTTCGTCATCAGCTGTACCTAAAGTCACAGTACCTAGACATTGTGTTTCACCACGTTGGAATAAGCCAGAACCGTGAGCGCGTGGTAATAAACCAACTTCACACATGATTGGACGAACTGTTTTTAAATCACGGCCGTCAATACGACCACCATCTAAGATTTGCGCACGAGCCACTTTGTACTTGATGTCTTCAATGATAGCGCCAACTTCTTTTTTACGTTGTGCTTGAAGTTTTTCATCAGTTAACGTTTTCACTAATTGAGTCATCGCTGCATCTTTAGCGGCATCGAAACCAGCGTAACGATCTTGTTTAACTTTTTGTGATAATGCTTTTGTGATTAACGGAGTAATTAAGTTTTCAGCTTGAGTTCTGAAGTCAGCATCGATAACCGCAGGAGTAAATGCACGTTTTGCTACTGAACCAGTTTTCTCACGTAACTCTTCTTGCATTTGTAATAATGGCATAATTGACTGGTGACCGAATTTTAAAGCCGCTAAAGCATCAGCTTCAGAGATAAATTTCGCTTCGCCTTCAACCATTAAGATACCGTTCTTAGTACCAGATACGATGATGTCCATATCTGATTGAGCTAATTGCTCTGGAGTAGGATTCGCAATGAACTGGCCATTTACGCGACCAACTTGGCAAGCTGCTGTTGGGCCGTTGAATGGAATGTTAGAGATGTGTAATGCAGCCGATGCGCCTAATGAAGATAATGTATCCATTGGGAATGAACCGTCAGCAGAAAGGATTGTCGCAACAACTTGCGTGTCGTTTAAGTAACCTTCTGGAAATAACGGACGGATCGGACGATCGATGATACGCGCTGATAAGATTGAATCTGTAGATGGTTTACCTTCACGTTTGAAGTAACCGCCTGGGATTTTACCGATAGCGTAGTATTTTTCGATGAACTCAACTGTTAATGGGAAAAAGCTTTGATCTGGTTTTGCTTCTTTAGCAGATACTGCAGTAACTAAAACCATGTTGTTGCCGCAAGTAACTAAAACTGCGCCGTCTGTTTGTTTTGCTAAACGACCAGTTTCGATTGTGATTTGTTTTCCTGCGATTGAAGTTGTAACTGTGTTGACCATGTATTTGTTTACACGCGCACTTGGTGCGACGGTCTCCTTTATTCTTTTTTTGGGAAACGTTTTTACGAAATTTATTAGTCGTTTCCGCTATATAATTTTGTTCTTCTTTTCGTACAGACATTTAGCCACACAAAGGCTCATTCGCCAATGACAAAAACACCCGAAAAGGGGTTTTTGCGTGCAACAAAAAAGGCCCACTTTTGTGAGTGAGCCTTTATCAGATTTTTAGTTTTTTTCAGATGCGCGTCAGAGGGCTAATTTGCATAGTCTGCAGGATTAGATTTCTTAATGTCTGCACCATTACTAGGCGAAATCACCTCATTGATCTTATCCGCTGACGTAGGCTTCGCAAATTTGGCTAAATTTTTAATTTTATTCGAATGCCGAGGGCACGCCTTACGCTCTCCTAAGTAGCCATCAAGCAAATTCGTAAAAGCATACCCTGAAACCGTGTGGGTTCCCGAACCATAAGATGCGCACAGGTAAGATTCAGCATGTGATAACTTATTAGCCTTTAACGAATCCGAAACCATGTCTTTGATTTCTGAATTGTTCATCAAAGAATTCATCATGATTTCTGAAGTTCCCGCCCCGTAAACCGGTTTAGTACCCATATGAATTTTATAAAGACAGGCATTAGCCATGGGCTCGTTCACGCCGAACTTACCGTAACCGTTGAATGATTGCGCTGTTAAGGCCATTTTCTCTTCAGGAAGCTTTAATCTTGCGCCACGTTCTTGTGCGCCAGCAAAACGGTTGGCCATATATTTATGAGCGATCAAATCTAAAATCTTAGCGCGAAGCTCTGGCCCCGGATAACTGTAAACTTGATTCGGCTGATCACGAATAGGCTCATGCATAAAACCTGACATTTGCGTTTTTAAAGTCATACAGCAATCATCTTCGCGTGCCTTATCAGTTAGAAAAAACTGAGCACTTTCACCTGCAGCAAACTGACTCTCCATACACACCGTCATATCTTTACCTTTAGGGTCTTCAGTAAATTTTTTAAGACGAGGGCTACGGTTTTTAATGCGATTTAAACCGTTGCTATCATAACCGACACGCACACGATCACACCCCATAACATCAGCCACCGCAATCGCATCTAACGGAATCGTTCCGAAACTTTCGGCGTAAGATTCTGCGGCCGTCATATTGTCGACAACTTTTTTATTTGATGCCACCGGCGGATTTTCAGTCATAACAATCGCTAAAGTTAAATAAGGATCGTTTCCAGCTTTAATAGCTGCATCAATAATATTTTTAACAGTTTTACGAGAATAGCGAGTTGATTCTTTACTTTTATAGTAATGATCATTCGGTGTCGAAATCGTAATAAGCTCTGATGACTTATTTACTTTTTTAGAGTCATAACAGCTTAAATAACCGTTGGATAAAAAAGCCTTACATTCATCAGAGTTCTGAACTAACGACACATTTTCAAAACGCGTTAATTTTTTCCCATGACAAGAAACTTGATAATCAAAAGCTTGTGCTTGAACTCCGAAGACCAGAATTAAAAGTGCTGTGAATTTATTTTGTTTCATACACTTTTGTTTCCTTATTGAAAGTCCATTTCATTTTTGCTGACTTGACATCGCTGGCTTTTGTTTGCGTCAAAATCTCGGGAAGATCTGAATCTTTGCTCGATTTTGTCTCGACAAAAACACCGTCAATCATTCCGGCAAAATCGAAACTGCCGTTGCTATTTTTAACGAAAGCATAATACGTGCACGACCCGACACCGCAAGCCGAAGATGAATTTAAAAGAATCACACCGTGTGTGAAGTCTTTATCTTTTTTTAAAACGATACGACTGATGTCTTCAGCTTTTACTTTTTCTTTTTGCGCCACATAGTCGGCCAAAAAAGATTCTTTTAAGGTCGTTTTCGTGTTTTGCGAAAACGCGCTGATTACGGAAAATAGCACTAGGAAAAATGAAATTTTCGTCATCCTTCTATTTAACCATTTTTTCGGTTAGTTAGCTAAATGACATCGAAAACACAGGACTTTTGTAAAGCCAAAAATACAAAAATGCCCAGAAAGGCATTTTTGCGCGCCAGCCCCGGGAGCTTTAGCGGAGGGGTTTTGGGCAGGAGCCCAAAACAAAAAAACCCAGATTTTTCAATCTGGGTTTTTGGATATCTAAATTTAATGAGCATCGCCTCTGTGGCGGCGCGCTTTAGATTATTTACGGATTTCTAATGCTTTGATTAGAGTTTCGTAACGAGAAGTGTTTTTAGATTTTAAGTAATCTAATAATTTACGACGTTGGTTAACGCATTTTAAAAGACCACGACGGCCGTGGTTGTCTTTTTTGTGAGTTGCGAAGTGAGTTGTCATATCATTGATACGAGCTGTAAGTAACGCAACTTGAACTTCTGGAGAACCAGTGTCTAATTCAGCTGTTTTGAATTTTTTTAAGATTTCTGCTTTTTGTACTTTTGTAACTGCCATTATAAATTCCTTTGTAAGGCTTTTTTGTTTTAAGCTTTTCCGAAATACCGTCATGGCTGACATGTATCCCCGATTAGCGCGAGTGAATTTTTTAGCAATTTCGAGGGGTTAAGGCAAGGATTTAGTAACGAAAGCCGCGTTTAATCTTAAACCCGACTTGAGGCTCAAGACCGATGATCGCCAGAACCTGTTTATTATCTCTAGAAGAAGCAAAAACCCATTGGTCGCGCTCAGGATTGAATAGAACGATTAATTTCGATCTGAGGTCATGGCTGATTTGGCCATTATTTAAAAGAACCTCGTCGTGGCCATGAACCTTGATATTACGAACCCCGCCAACAGCCTCATTAAGCGGCACAATAGTGCTCGACAAATCCAGGGTTCCAGCATCTTTTTCGGCCATAAGGCCTTCTAAACCTAATGACTGATTAACCGTAAAGTCGTGGGATTTAGTTCGACGAAGCCCTGACATGGTAGCTCCACAGCCCAACTGCTCGCCTAAAAGCTTAACCCATGAACGGATAAAACTGCCTTTTGAACAATACAAATGAAAGCTATAACGATTTTCTTTTTCGGCTTCTACGTTTTCGATATAAGTCACATCCCAAAATGTCATGGATTTTGAGGGAATTTCAACTTCTTCACCTTCGCGCGCATATTCGTAAAGTTTTTTACCGTCGATTTTTTTTGCCGAAAATAAAGGAATTGGTAACTGCATTTCACCAAGTAAAGCCAAAGCTTTCGCTACAACTTCGTCTTTTTTGACAGTGACAGGAGTTGTTTTTTCAACAGCGCCTGTAATATCTAAAGTGTCTGTTTCAATACCCAGCTGCACTTGCACTTCGTAAGCTTTATCGCCTTCAGTGACAATCGAAGAAAGCTTTGTCGCTTCACCTAATAAAACAACCATTAAACCACTCGCTAACGGATCAAGCGTTCCTGAGTGGCCCACTTCTTTTGTACCCGCAAGACGGCGCACACGCGATACCACATCGTGCGAAGTCATGCCCGATGGCTTATCAACGAGTAAAAGCCCGTGCAGGCTTGTTCTTGGTTTAGGTTGTTTAATTTGCTGAGACATTTAGTTTTCTTCGTCTTCAAAGTCGTCATCATCATCTAATGATTCGGCTTTGCTAGGATTTTTACTAATTTCAGAAATAATTTTCTCTACTCTTAAAATTTTCTCAGTTGATTCATCAGCAAAGAAAGTTAATTTCGGAAGATACTTCATATTTAATTTGTTGCCGATTTCGTCCTGAATTTCAGGAGCCCAGCTTTGTAAAATCTTAACCGCTTCAGCTAATACTTTACCTTGAGTCGCTGACTGTAAGTCTTCAACATTAGTTTGAAGTAAACTTACATAAACGCGCGCTTGGCGTAAATCCGCAGGGATTTGCACGCGCGCAACAGTAATCAAGCCTGGCAACTCGCGCTGCAAGCGAGAAATAATAAATGTCGAGATTACAGATTGAACTTCACGTTCAACGCGCGCCACACGGCGCCCGTCACCCATATTTTTCATGTGAAAAATTCCTTTATGAATTTACCCCGATCTTATTTGATCGGAGTAAGTTCTCTAGCAATTTCTTCCTTGAGGTAAGCTTCGATAACGTCGCCCACTTTGATATCATTGAAATTTTCGATGCCAATACCGCATTCAAAGCCTTCTGAAACTTCTTTTGCATCGTCTTTGAAACGTTTTAATGAAGATACTTTACCTTCGTAAACGATCTTACCTTCACGCACTAAACGTAACATGTTCGAACGTTGGATTTTTCCAGATGTTACGAAACAACCAGCGATCATGCCGATTTTCGGAACTGTGAATGTATTTCTAACTTCAGCAGAACCAACCGCTTTTTCAACGATTTGCGGAGCAAGAAGACCTTGCATCGCTTTTTTAATGTCATCCATCATTTCGTACACGATTGTGTATGTTCTGATGTCTACACCAAGTTGTTTTGCTTTAGCTTGGGCATTCGAATCTGGTCTAACGTTGAAACCGATCACAACACCTTTAGATGTTTGTGCAAGTAATACGTCATTTTCATTCACTCCGCCTACGCCTGAGTGAATAACTTTAGTTTTAACTTCTAAAGAATTTGCTTTCGAAAGCATTCCAGTGATCGCTTCTAAAGAACCTTGAACGTCAGTTTTTAAAATGATGTTTAAGTCTTTCACTTCACCTTGAGTCACTTTAGAGAATAAATCTTCTAATGAAACTTTTTTCGAAACTTCTTTTTCTTTTAAGATAATGTCTTTACGGATTTGAACAACTTCTTCAGCTGTTTTCTCATCCTTAACAACGTCGAAACGGTCACCGGCACCTGGAACACCTTCAAGGCCTAACACCTCAACTGGCATACCCGGATTTACGCGGTCAACGCGCTCGCCTTTATCATTTGTTAATGACTTCACACGGCCTTTCATTGGACCAGCAACGATGTACTGACCAACTTTAACGTGACCATCTTTAACTAAGATAGTGGCAACAGGGCCTTTACCTTTTTCAAGTTTAGCTTCAATAACTAAACCTGTTCCTGAACGTTCAGGATTAGCTTTAAGTTCTGCAACCTCAGCTAATAATTTAATATTTTCTAATAATGTATCGATACCTGTTTTCTTTAAAGCAGACACTTCAACGAAAATCGTGTTACCGCCCCATTCTTCTGGAACGATTTCAAGCTCTGTTAATTGTTGCTTGATACGATCTGGATTAGCCCCTGGCTTATCCATTTTGTTCACGGCAACGATCATCGGAACACCAGCCGCTTTAGCGTGGTTAATCGCTTCAGCAGTTTGTGGCATCATACCGTCATCAGCAGCTACCACGATAATCGCGATATCTGTTGCATTCGCTCCACGCGCACGCATAGCTGTGAACGCTTCATGGCCCGGAGTATCTAAGAATGTAATTAAAGATCCATCTGGAGCTTTAACCGAGTACGCACCGATATGCTGAGTGATACCGCCGGCCTCGCCACCAGCAACATCTGCTTGGCGGATAGCATCTAATAAAGATGTTTTACCGTGATCGACGTGACCCATTACAGTCACAACCGGTGGACGGATGATTAGATCTGCATCTAAATCACCGAATGCTGTTTCAACAACAACGTCTTCAGCTGTTTTGAATGTGTTTTCTGCTTCCCAACCGAAATCAGGAACAGTTAATGCTACTGTATCGAAATCTAAATCAGTATTTACGTTAGCCATAACACCGCTTTTCATTAATACTTTAATGATTTGCGCCGCTTTAAGACCCATTTCCAGAGCCATATCGCCTAATTTAATTTTTCCGTTCACTTTTAAAACACGTTTAGAAGCTTTCGGAGTCGTGATCTGAGTTTTCATCGCATCACGGTTTAACACCGCTTGCTTTTTCTTAGGTTGGAAAACCATCTCACGCTTACGGAATTCAACAGCGTTGAATGAAGATACTAATTCTTCCTGCTCTTTTTCTTTAGCTGACATTCCGCCAGATTGAGTGAATGTACGCGCTTTTTTGTCGCGGTCACGGTGAGCATCATTATTAAACGGTGTTGCACCTGGTTCTGGAATAGTTTGTTGAGCTACGAAGCCTGGGCGAATATTACGACCACCGCCAGCACCTGCTGGACGAGGACCTGAAAATCCACCACCACCGCCTGGGCCACCCGGGCCACGCTGGAATCCACCACCGCCACCTGGGCCGCGAGGTTGGAAACCACCACCTTGACGATTACCTTGATAGCCACCCGTGTTTGTTGCGCCCGGAGGAGCTTGAACACGGCTTAAATCCATACGACCGATGATATTTCTTTTTGAAGCCACAGCTGTAGAGCTTGCAACTCCACTATCACCGATAGCTACTTCTTTTTTACGAGCTACTGGAGCCGGCGATGCTGGAGCCGCTGGCGTTGCCGCCGGAGCTGCTACTGCTGCTGCAGGTGCCGGTGCTACCGGAGCTGTTTCAATTTTAGGTTCTACTTTTTGTTCAACTTCAACAACTGGCGCTGCTTGAACTGGCGCTACTTCTTCGGCAACAACTTCAGCTGTTTCTTCAGGTTTTGAAATCACGCGTGCTTTGACTTCAGCAACTGGTTCAGCTTCTTTTGTTTTACGACGAATAACACTTGATTTTGGCGCTTCAGGAGCTGGTGCTTCTGCTACGGCCGCAGCTTTTTTCGTAGTTGTTTTAGTTGCAGCAGTTTTAGTTGCTGCTGCAGCTTTTGGAGCAGCGGCTTTTTTAGTCGCTGTCTTTTTCGGTTTTTCTTCAGCCGCAGGCTCAGCCGGCGCAGAAAGTTTAGCCTTAAGAGTGGCTAACATATCTGGCTCAAGTTCAGCCATGTGATTTTTAATCGGCAGATGCCATTCTTTGATTTTGTCCATCAAAGCTAGCGGTGTCATACCGATTTCTTTTGCGAATTCAAAAACTTTTGGATTACTCACGCGTTAGTTACCTTTTTTCTTCTCTCGAAAACCTAATTAGTTCTCGTCCGATTTTAGCTTAGATAATTCAGCTTTTAACTGATCCTCTGCTCTTTGTTTTGCTGACGATGCAGCTTCTTTAGCAGCTTGCGCTTGCGGAGAAGTTGGAACCGGAGTTCCAGCTGCTTCGTATTTCGCAATTAAGGCTGCCGCATCAGAAATTAACTTCTGAGCTTTTTCTTGTTCTTCGTAACCAGGGATTGTCATGATCTCTTCAGCTTTAGCTTTTGCTAAAGATTGGAAAGAACCAAAACCTGATTGAAGGATGTTTTGAGCCATAGTTTCGTTCATGCCTGGCACTAACATTAAATTGAAAATCGACTCAGCAGTTCTTGACTGAATTGCTGTTGAAGAAACGATGTCTAATTTCCAACCTGTTAATTTCGCAGCAAGACGGACATTTTGCCCTTTTTTACCAATCGCTAATGATAATTGCGAATCTGGTACCACGATTTCCATCTCTTTGTTTTCTTCGTCTAAATACACTTTAGAAATTTCAGCCGGAGCTAAAGCATTACACGCAAAGCGTGTAACGTCTTCGTCCCATAATACGATGTCGATTTTCTCGCCACGTAATTCTTGAACGATATTTTGTACACGAGAACCTTTCATACCAACGCAAGCGCCCACTGGGTCTACCGAATTGTCGTTAGAACGAACCGCGATTTTCGCGCGTTGTCCTGGTTCACGAGCCGCTGACATGATTTCAACGATATCGTCGTAGATTTCTGGAACTTCCATTTCAAATAATTTAACTAAGTAACGCTCATCTGCACGTGACATGATGATTTGTGGACCACGTGTTGTTTGACGAACTTCAGCTAAGTAACCTTGGATGCGGTCACCCGGTTTAAAAATTTCGCCAGGGATTTGTTCACGTGGCGGAATGTGAGCTTCTGTACGGCCTAAGTCTACAACGATCGCGCCTTTTTCAACACGACGAGCAATACCAGAAGCCACTTCGCCTTTACGTTCTTCAAATTCAGAAAAAATAATTTCGCGTTCAGCATCGCGAACTTTTTGTAAAATAATTTGTTTTGCGGTTTGAGCAGCAATACGGCCTAAATCACCAGACTCTAATTTGATACCGATTGAATCGTCTAATTGAGCACCTGGATCAAGTTTTAAAGCTTCATCAAGAGGGATTTCAACTTCTTCATCGATGAACTTTTCACGTTCAACAACTTCTTTGAATTCATATAATTCAACTTCGCCAGACTCTTCATTGTATTGTGCTTCGATTTCACGGTAAGTACCGTATTTTTTACGAGCAGCTACAAGCATTGCTTGCTTAACAGCTTCAACGATAACGTTTTTATCGATACCTTTGTCTTTACCAACTTGATCGATAACTTTTGATAGATCGTTAATGTTTAATACATTATCTGCCATAAATACCTCTACTTCTTTTTACCTTTTGTATTCTCTTTAAATTCAAATGTTAATTTCGCTTTATGAACAAGATTCAACGGAACCTTGATCGTCTCTTGTCTGAAGTCGAAAACTAACTTGTCGTCTTCTACGCCCTTAAGCACTTCTTCAAACTTCTTTGTTAACTGAATCGCTTTTTCTTGGGCTCCTAAAGAACCTAAGCTTTGATCCAATTGAACATAGATTTTTTTACCCACCACTTTTTCGAAATGGTTTTTCGTTTTTAAGTGGCGATCTAAACCAGGAGATGAAACTTCTAAGCTGTAAGCGCCACCGGGAACTAACTCTTCGCCGCCTTCAACATCTAAGATTTCATTCAATCCGCGCGCTACATTCGAACAATCTTCGATGCCAACGCCAGCTTGTGATCCGTCTTCTAGAGTAACTACTGGTTTATCAATAAAGATTCTTAAAACACGACCGTTGCCGGAACCAACCACTTCGATATCGTAAAGTTCACACCCTTGTTTAAGGCAAATATCTGCGACTATGTTCTCAATTTTTTTAAGCCAAGCTTCTGGTTTAATTTCCAACAACGTATCCTTTAGTTTACAACCCCTGAAAATAAAAAAAGACCTCAAAGGGTCTTTTTCGAAACCAAATCTAGATGAGTGTCTAAACTGGCTGGGGCAAAAAAAAATGGGACTATACGGCCCATTCATGATCAACCTAACAAATGACTCTCGAAAAGGCAATCTATATATACGTTGACTAGGCTGTGCCCAGATACTGAAAGGTCAGGGCATCCGAACGGTCGACATAGTAGGCTTTACGAGTCCCGATTTGTTTAAAGCCTGCTTTTTCATATAAGTTGATCGCCGAGCGATTTTGGCTGTGAACCTCGAGCAGAAGCGGCTTAGACGCCTCGCGACTTTTGGCCTGTATTTCACGCAAAAGCAGGCTCATAACGTTTTTACGACGGGCCCAGCTTGCTGTTCCCAGCGCCATGATCTCGATTGCATCTAAATTATCACGGTAAGAGATAAAGCCACAAATGCGGCCTTGTTCATCACGGCAGATCAGAAATGCTGACATTAGAAGCTCAGTTTCAATATTTTCCATCGGCCAATTGAACTCAGCCTTGTTGGTGACCGAGTCATAAATCTCGAAAAACAGCTCAGTGAGCTCTTTATATTCCGAAGGCGATGCGACTTTTAAAGTCATTGGATTTCCACCCTAATGAGTATTTACGTTTTAAAACCACCAGCCAGGCGATAATAGCCTGGCGATTCGATAATTGGCGCTCTTTGATTGTTACAAGCTCAGCGACACGAAAAAGTTTTTCGATTTCTTTTTTTACGTTTTCAGCTTTTTTAGCATTTTCTGGATAACGATACGTCTGCATGAAACGCTCAACCACTTCAGGGTTAGCCTGAATATCTAATTGTTCAGCCTCACGAAGCGCCAAACAACTGAATAGGTAAAATTCGGCATTGCTTTCAAAAGACTTACGAACGGATTCAACAAAAAAACGATCCATCGGTTTTAATAAATCTTCAAAAATTTTAAAATCGTAATTCGTTTGTCCCTGCCCGTTCAAATCAAACAGCAACTCATCCACCAACACAATAGTACCTTGCGGTTTTTGCGCGGCTTGCGCTGATGATACGACTAACAATAAAGAAACAAACAATAAACGTAAGAACATACAGTTATCTTAAATAAAAAAAACCGACTCTGTAAAGCTAACTATGTCTTACGGAGTACTGACACACTGAACCGAACGCCAGTCGATACCTTTGCCTACTTTGTATTTAAACTCAAGATCGATATCCCAGCCAGGATGTTGTTCGGCTTTGGATTTTTCGGAATATTTGAAATCGCAATTATACTCATCTTTGCCTGAATCAAGCTTATCACATTTCAAAAATTTAGAATCGAGGGTCTTACTTGCGAAGGTCCAATTAATATAGCCGGCTAGAAAATCTTTGATCTTAACTGTCTTGCCAGAACCCATTTCACAATGGTTTTTAGCTGTCTTATTCGTATTTTCTAATAACTGCAAAAGCACAGTGTTTTCCAAATCTCCTGCAAAACAAACTGAATTAAACACGATAACAAGAAATACCAAAGCTAATTTAATGTGATTTTTCATTTTAAAAAGATATTTTCTAATTAGATTATCGTCAATTCGGGGATAGACCACTATCTAACTCTCCGTTGCCAACGGTAAACAAAAACAAAAAACCCACATCTTTGTTGAGATGTGGGTTTTAGTTTCAGGTAGTAATCTTAAATTAAATTTTAGAAATTAACGCGGGCGAATAAACCTGTTGTGAAGTATTGTAACTCTTCAACAGGAGTAGAGCCAGCCGCTGTTTGGCCGCTTCTTTTGCTCGATAAGTTGAACATATATTTAAGATCAACACCGGCAGACATTTTAGAATTAAATTCTAAATCAACACCAGCGATGATACCTAAGTCGATCGCGTGTGATGTACCGAATTCAGTTCCCGCTGTACCGAAAGTTGTGTTGTTGTTAGCAACATACTGACGGTAAGAGTAAGAAACTAAACCACCAACTACCGGACGAACGAAACCACCGATTAATTGGTACTTCGTAGAAAGCATACCTTGATATTGGTTCATATCAAATTCTGCAATGTATGGACGACCGTAAACATCAGTTGAACGACCGTAAACATCTGCATAGTGTGCATTTACTGTGTAGTTAGAGTACATGAATGAACCTTCAACTAAGAAGTAATCAAAACGAGTACCGAAACCAGCACCTAAGGCATAGTTACCTTTGATTGATTCGATATCTGGATACTGACCGATACCTGCATTCGCTGTGAAATACTTTTGCTCTAAAGATGGCTCGATAGCTTTTTCATCTTCAGTTAAAGCTGCACGAACTTCTTCACGAACTGCATCGCGAGTTAAAGTTTCGTTTTGGTTGATAATGATTGGTTGTGGTTGAACTTGTGAAGACGGAGCTTGCACAGGCGCCACTTGTTGTTGCTGAACAGCTTGCGGCTGTTGTTGCTGATTTTGAAGAGTATCAAACTTATCACCGAATAAAACCGCGGCACGTTTTTTCTCGTCTTCCATACGGCTTTGTTCTAATTTTTCAACGATACGAGATTCAGTTCTTAATTCTTCTTCTTGGCGGCCACGGCGGATGCTTTCTGCGCGTGAGTTGCTAAGAGGTGAACCTTCAACCGTAGTTTCTGGTTGTTTTTGCACTGCTGGAGCTAATGACTGCTGCGGAACCACTACTGTCTGAGTGACCACTGCGCCCGTTTCAGCTTTAGGTGCGTTTTGAGTCGATGTATTTTGTTGTTGATACATCTGCTCGATTTCTGAATCCACTTCAGCACTTAAATCGTTTCCTGAAGTTTGTGCGATAGCCATTTCAGCAAATACTAGATTTACCAAAACCGCAGCCGCGATGATTAATGATAGTTTCATAAATACTCCCCTGATCCTTTTTTTAAACCTTGTCTTTTTACTACAGGGAATCAAATTAGCAACCGAAGTGCCAATAAATGTAGCTTTTTCCGGGTCGGTGACAATTACTGTAACTGGTTGGAAAGACTGATTTTTCTTAATGGGCACTTAATTAAACGACTTTTAGTCAGTATGGAAAAAGGTGACGACCTTTAAGCCAAGCTTGAAAAAAATACTTGAACTGCAACGTTTGCTACCATTAAATAAGGAGCAACTTTTTACGTCTATTTATTTGCCGGTGCCTCGGTGATGAAATTGGTAGACTTGCTAGACTCAAAATCTTGTGGGAGCAATCCCGTGCCGGTTCGATTCCGGCCCGAGGCACCAATTATTTCTCTATAAAACCTTATTAGAAACAATCGGCGCCCCTACCTTTATTCACTCACGTAGTTTGTATTTATCGCGAAGAGCTTGGCTGATCTTCTTCCATTTCTTTTTTTCTTCCGAAGCTAAAGCTTTATCCTGCTTACGCTGGGCGTGGCGTACCTCACGTAAGAGCTTTTGATAACTTTGCCAGCGGTCAATTTCGAGCGCCCCGTCTTCTAAAGCCTGAATGATCGCACAACCTGGTTCTGTTTCGTGTTGGCAATCGGAAAAACGGCATTGGCTAAGCAAGGCTTCGACTTCTTCAAATTGCGAACTTAAACCTTCTTCGTGATCTAAGAGTTGCAACTCACGCATACCTGGCGTGTCGATCACAAGACCACCAAAGCGGCTTGCAAAAAGCTGGCGCGAAGTTGTGGTGTGACGACCTTTATCGTCATCTTCACGAATGCTTTGTGTTTTTAAACGCTGTTCACCGATTAAGTAGTTTACTAACGTTGATTTACCTACACCGGACGAACCTAAAAATACTGAAGTCGTGCCTGGCTTTAAAAGTTCTTTAAAGAAATGAGCGTTTTCAAAATTTTCTTGTGAAACAGCATAGACCTGTAATGTCGGAAAACTTTTTTGCACCTTCTGGGTAAACTCATCAGCTTCTGCGCTTAAATCAGCTTTGGTCAATAAAAGCACTGGTTCAACGCCTGCATCTTTAATTAACGTCACATAACGTTCGATACGACGAATATTTAAATCATCGTTTAATGACGATGTTACAAATCCGTAATCAACATTGGTTGAAAGAATTTGACTATCAGCACTGCCGACTTGTTTTCGTTTGAGAACACTTTTGCGCGGTAATATTTCTTGAATGATCACACGATCATCCGAACCCGATGCTTTAGCTAAAATCCAATCGCCCACCGCCGGAAAATCTTCTCTGCTTTGGGCTTCGAATTGTTTTTTACCTGTGACTTGTCCCCAGACTTTATAATCTTGTGAAAATTGAATGCGATAAAGATTTCTTTCTTCGCAAATAACACGGCCAATTTTCAAACCGTCTGAATTGATTTCAGCCAAATGACTTTCAAAAAAGCCATTCCAGCCATAGTTAACTAAAAAGTTCCTGTCAGAACTCATTTGTACTCCTTAAGTTTTAATTGAAAATAAAAACGAAAAACTTGAAAGAGACTTCTTGGATAAAGATTTAAAAATTATTTTTTAAGCTTGAGCAAGAAGGCTCTTGTTATTGATTTGAATGTACATACGAACCTCCTTGGTTGATATGACTACCTTAAGCCAGCTTTTAACCGATGTCAAAAAAAAGACGGCCCCGTGAGGAGCCGCCTTAATGTGTGTGAAGAACGCAGTTTGGCTTTGCGTTATTTGAATGTATCTTTATTATCGGCCAATTTAGAAAAAACGAAAGGCCACTGGACTCATTTTTCGTTTACCCGAGTTAATTTGACAACTAAATAAGTATTTATTTGTCAATCCAGACCTACATTTGTCCAAGCCGTGCCGTTACAGTACCGAAGTTTCGAAGTGGCCGTGTTAAATCTCAGTTCTCCGGTTTTCCCCACTGGAGAACTGCATCCCGCGCCACCTGGGCCGATCGGCCCCATTGAAAGATAATTTGAATTGGTACAGTATTTATACGCGTGCTTAGAGTAGTCATAAAGAAATTCGCCGTTTTTAGAGCAACTCCCCATGTTTATCGGAGGAATCACTTCATACACTTCGAGTTTATTCGAGGTGTTTGCCATATACACGTAATTGCCCACCACCGAAAAGCCCCATGCTCCTGCAGATATGGTGACGGAATCTAATAAATATGGGGCTGATTTAGTGGTTACATCAAATATAATAAAACGTGAAGAGTTTGTTAGGTACACGTTATTGCCAACGACTTTCATGGAACGAAACGTAGATAAATATGTACTTAAAACACTGCCCACCTTAACCGGACTTGTAGGCGTTGTGATATCCCAAACTGATAAATTAGAAGGTGCTGTTGTGGAACTGACAAACAAATAATTTCCAGCGGATTCCACCCCCCTGCAACCGGCAAGAGCTGTATCACTGACCGTACCAACACTTACCATCGAAGCTGGCGCAGACACCGAAAATACCGAAAGCGTCGATGTGCCCCCCAAACAAACATAAGCGTAGTCAGCTGTGTTAGAAAAAGCAAAACCATAAGGCGCAGTCCCCACATTAACTTGGGCTCCAGCGCTGTTAGAAAAGCGCGACATACCACTGCCGCTCCAGTAGCGCACTCCGTTGCGCACCCGGATCTTATAAGCTTGGCTATTGGCAAAAAAGTTATTGGTTGAAGTAACGAATGTAGGCGCTGCAGGGTTTGCAACATTTAACTGCACCAAGCTATAACCGCCATTTGAAGTAATGACGTATGCTGAAGTGCCATCAAGCGCGACCCCCGTAGCTCCTGACATATTACCTTCGTAAACCGACCCAGAAAGTGTCGGGCTTGTGGGCGAAGAAATATTTGCCGTGGTTAAGCGCGATGAAGTGCCTGCGGCAATATAAGCTGTCGTTCCGGAAACAACAACATCAACGGCACCACCTAACTTATTCGAAAAATTTACTAAATTATCGCTACCGATATTTCCGTTTTGTGCCGAAGAATTAAAAAAATGGATCGTTTTATCGCCATTCTGAGTACACAAAACTCTGGTGCTGCTTAAGGATATCTTCGTGCAATTGGCGCCATTTGCACCAGTTAACCCAGCCAAGGAGGCCTGCGTGATACTTGCCGGGCTGCTGAGCGAATACAAACTGACATAATTCGTGCTATTGCGTCCGTTACTTTGAATTGCATAAAGATAGCTGCCAAACTTATAGATGTCGCTTACCCCCTCCAAATTACTCATGGTATTAATTGTTGCACTGACATAGACCGGAGCTGTTCGGGTGGATACATCAATAGTGACCACCGAACCGGCGCTTCCACTTTCACCCACTGTGTAAACGTAATTTCCTGAAACCGCTATCCCCCGACCGTTGTATATATTAGCATGCGTCAGCGTTCCCACAACGGTGGGGCTACTTGGCGTAGTCACATCAACTACACTTAAACCAGTATCACTTCGGCTTAAATAAACATAGCTAGCATCGGCGGCAATACCTTGAGCGTTGCTAACAGCTACCGAACCACTTAAAGCTGGGCTTGATTTAGTTGTGAGATTAATAACCACCATGCGTGTTCCGGATAAAACATAAGCGTAGTTTCCAACTACCACGATTTTTTTTGTCGACGCAGAAAGATTGGTGGCATCAATTAAACTTCCAACTAAAGTAGGACTAGTCGGCGTTGAAATATCAAAAATACGTAAACTATTGGTTGCAGTGACATACAAATAATTACCATCAATTACAGCCATTGAAGCGCCAGCTAGCTCACTAAAACTAACCTGCGCGATAGCTGAGACATTAGTGATTGTCGTTGCATTCAACACGAATAAAGTGCTGTTTGAAACAATAAATGCATTATTACCACTTAAAGCGTGCGCCGTATTCGGTGTATCAATAATAACAGATGACGGGTCTATCAGTGTCGCACGCAAAGTAATTCTTCCATACTTACCCGAAAACCAAGAACTTCCGTCACAGTACTGCATTTCAGAAAGTGTTGCATTCCAAGTCATCGTTCCGCTGACAGCCCCTGGAGTACTACAATCGGCATAAGCTACCGCAGCCGCTTGAAAAACAAATTGCAATATGACAAAAAATTTATTCACTAGCAGCTGCTCGTTTCTTTTTTTTAGAAAGCTTAAAATATTTTTCAATTTCTTCCAGCCTGTCTTTTAGCTCGCTAACCGTCTCTTCAAGACGTTCGTTTTTCTTTTTCAGATTTTCCAATTCGAAATTAACTGATTTTTTCTGGTCTTCGCATCTGTAATAAAGTTCTTTTGTAGCTTCGATTAACGGCGAAACAAGCGATTGATAACGCACACCTTTCAAGCCAGACACGTGGTCGGTTTCAACAAGCTCTGGTAAGACGCCTTCAACCTCTTGAGCAATTAGACCGTATTCTTTCTGACCATCGCGCTTCCAATTGTAGGAAACGCCTCGTAAATTTAAAATAAGACTGAGCCCTTTGGATGTTGCAATATTTTCTTTTAATCTTCTATCTGATGCTGTAATAAATGTTGTGGCTTTAACACTACCGACAACTTCTAAGGCTTCGCTTGGCGCTGTCGTCCCGATCCCAACAGCTCCAGACGAAGTCACACGCAGACGTTCTGAACCATTTGTCGTGATTCTGGCGCTATGATCGGAATATATGGCTTGAAAGGCTTCTGGAGAAGCTCCATTATTATTCTGAAGAATAAGATCTTTGCCAGTGCTTGCCCGAATAATCGCTGAGTTTGTTAAACCGTAGATATCAAGCCCAGAGCCACTAGAATCAATAAATCGCGTAATCGGTTTTGAAATGCTAGCTTCAGTTAATACATGTAATCCAGCTGATGGAGTGGTACCAATCCCTACGCCGCCGTTTAATGAAGTCGGAACACCAATACCCGGATTTAAAACGATATCGCCTCCCAAGGTTGTACCCGTTCCCCCATTCTGAGCTGAAATAGTAATCGACTTACCATTAGTACTTGCGGCTGCGGTGCCACCTAAAACATGGAACAGACTTGTTGGATTTGTCGTGCCGATACCAACATTGCCGCTTTTTAAAAGTGTTAAACTTCCACCACCTGAATGCCTTAATTGAAGGGCTTGGTCTAAATCGACAGAATTGTAAATATAGGCAAGCTCTGCTCGATCGCTTACCGTGTTACCTTTTGTTAAACGAATTGATAAACTTGAACCTGATGACTGTGATGGATTAGCAATCGTCATCGGAGCTGTTGCTGTTGTCTGAATCCAAAATGGTGTATTTGGTGCGGCCCCAATACCCAAATAGCCTTGCGCTTTATCCCAATACAAGCCCGCGGCACCACCTAAAACTCCGTTATCGTTAAACTGAACACTCATGTTCGTTCCTGCAGGAGTGGCACCGGCTGTCGCTGGGGCCCAGGCTGATCCATTATAAGCTAAGACTTGGCCTGATGTTGGAGCTGTTGCTGCAACTGATCGGCCTTGCAATCCATCGACTATCATGGTGCTTGATCCTGCTGTTGTTATCACATCCCCCGTGAAGGCCGGAAGTCTTGCGACAGCTAATGTTCCTGTAGCGCTTGCACTTCCTAGATCTATTGTTGAAGCTGTCGCAAAAGAACCTAAACCTAAATTCGCACGAGCTGTTGCTGACGAACTTAAATCTGATAAATTATTTGTTTTAACTAAGTAGTTTCCAAGAGCTGTCGCTGAAGCTGGAACATAACCTAACACTTGCGCAATGCTTGCCGCTGACGATGTAATTTTATTACTGAAGTTTACGTAGTCCGCGTTTGAAATTAAACCCGCTGTCACAGAACCAGTGGCTGAAGCTAAGGGAATATTTAACGTGTGCATCCCATTAGTTGTAGAAAATAACGGAGAATTTCCTGCCGTAGCTGTTCCGAAATTTTGTGTAGCACTCGTTGAACCGTTAAGAGAAGTAATTCCACTTCCGGCTACACCAAACGCTACCCAACTTGTACCATTACAGTATTCAACGTTCCCTGAGTTATATCTTAATGTTCCCGCATAACTCGCAGCACAGGTTGCTGATTCCATACTGATTTGCACACCACCTGAAACAGATAATTTGGCGACAGGTGCTTTAATTCCAATACCGATATTACCTGTTGAAATCGCTGTACCTATGCCGTTTAAGTTCGTACCAAAAATCAGATTTCCGATATTCAATGTTCCTGACGACGTAGCTGCTGCTGTGCTTACACTATTACCGATAATAATGTTGTTCGCACCCGTTGTTAAGTTACTTGCGGCATTTGCACCAATCACAATATTGTTATCTGCACCGGTAGTAATATTATAGGCTGCGCGATAACCAATAATTGTTGTGTTACTGACATTAGCATTGTTAAGCACACCATTACCGGCTTTGAATCCCACGTAAGTGTTTTGATGGCCTGTTTTATTGTAACGTCCGGCACCTAAACCTAGACCGACATTGAAATTACCTGTCGTATTATCGTCTAAGGCAACCATCCCCACAGCTGTATTATCATACCCTGTTGTATTACCACTAAGAGCAGCTGCTCCTACGGCTGTATTTTCATTACCCGTTGTATTACCCCATAGTGTTTCGGCACCGATGGCTGTGTTAAACTGCCCTGTTGTATTAGCCTGAAGTGCATACCAACCGAAAGCGGCATTTTCATAACTTACAACTGATGACTCCAGTGTACCAAAACCGAAAGCGGTATTTTGCCCACCATCTTGATTGGCTGCCATCGAATTTACACCAAATGCTGTACTTTCAGAATTATTTGAATCCTCAACAAGTGGATGTGAAGTGCCAGACCCAACGAACAAGCCACCGTTACCTGTGTAAACATGAACGATATCGTTTAAAGTCACTTGCGCACCACTCGTTACACGGCCCTTACTATCAACAGTTACTTTCGTGTATGTATTTGCAACCACACCACTCTCGGGTAAGTTTGCTAAGCCTAATGTTCCTGAAACATCTGATGCACTTAAATCGATTTGTGATTTCGTCGCAAGCAAACCAAGACCTAAATTTGTTCTAGCTGTTGCACTTGAAGTTAAATCACTTAAGTTATTCGCTTTACGACTAAAACTTAAGTAGTCTGCATTTGAAATTAACCCAGCCGTCACCGAGCCCGTCGCTGACGCTAAGGGAATATTCAACGTGTGAATCCCATTCGCTGTCACAAACGCAGGGGCATTGCCCGAAGTTCCATTGGCAAAAGTTTGCGTGCCTGAAGTTGAACCATTGAGCGCAGTAATTCCACTTCCTGCTACACCGAACGATGACCATGAGGTTCCGTTACAGTATTGAACGTTTCCGGCAGAATAACGAAGAGTTCCGGCATAACTTGCAGCACAAGTTGCAGACTCCATACTGATCTGTAAACCACCTGAAACCGACAATCTTGTGACCGGAGTCAACGTTCCAATACCCACATTACCATTTTTTAAAACGGTCATGGCATTTGAGCGTGGAGTTCCATTTTGGCTATTACCGATTTCAAAAATAGGATCTGTTGCTACCCATGTTGTCAAACTGCCGTTTCCGACATTGTAAGAACCAACGGCAACGCTTCGAAAAGAGTTTGATATGATTGAGCGTCCGATTGCCACACTAGATTCACCGTTCGCCGATGAAGATCCTCCCATAGCAATAGCGCGATCGCCATTCGCCGAACTACTTCCAAATGCGAAGCTATAAAGACCACTCGCCGTACTGCTGTCAAAAGCTGTACTGTAATCGCCGTAGGCTTCACCTTGACCGAAAGCTACTGCATACGGAGCGTAAGCTTTTGCATATTGCCCCATAGCGATCGAATAACTTCCTGAAGCCGCCGCGCTATCACCAAAGGCGAAACTGGCTTCACCGATATTATTTTCATTCCACTCGTCGTCGTAGGCAAAACCACCGCGAAATGCAGCTTTACGCGGATAAAAGAACATACGTGTGCCCGAGCCACTGACTGAAAGCGTTGGACCAGAGCCCCATTCTCCCGTTACTAACAGGGTTCCTGAAGTATGCAGTGTTTCTTCTGGTGAAGTAGTACCTACACCGACATTACCGGTGGCATAATAAATATTTGCTCCAGATGTCGTCCACTGTGAGCTAACCGCTCCACTGGCTTGAGGTGTATAACCTAGAGCAGTAGTCACATCACTGGCAGATAAAAGAGATGCTGATGTCACTCGGCCTTTCACATCAACAGTAACTTTAGAATAAGTTCCCGCAACAACACCAGTGCTTGATAACACTAATGTATTGCTGGCCGCAGCCTTCGTAACATCTCCTGTGTACGACGGAGTTCTGGCAATGGCTAGAGTTCCGGTTACATCACTTGATCCAAGATCAACTGACGACAGGGTACCAACATACCCTACACCTAAATTCACGCGAGCCGCCGCTGCAGAAGTAACATCAGATAAATTATTAGCTGATAATAAGACTCCCGATGGCACTGCCCCGCTAGCGGCGGGAACATAACCTAGCACCTGTGCAATACTTGCGGCCGACGATGTGATTTTATTACTGAAATTAAGGTAATCAGCATTCGAAATTAAACCTGCTGTCACAGAGCCTGTCGCCGAGGCTAATGGAACATTTAAAGTGTGCACTCCATTTGTAGTCACAAATGCCGGAGCATTTCCCGTCACACCATTCGCAAAAGTTTGTGTAGCTGAAGATGAACCATTTAATGTTGTAATTCCTGCACTCGCCGCATTTGCCGGCGTATATCCTAAGGCTGTTGTCACATCACCCGATGACAGCAGGGCTCCGCTTGTTACGCGGCCTTTGCCATCAACAGTGACTTTCGTGTATTGGGCGCCAGATGTTACACCACTTTGATTGGCCAATCTCGCATCGGCAATAGTACCCGTTGCACTTGCTGAACCGAGATCAATACTGTTGGCCGTTGCCAAGGTACCTAGGCCTAAATTAGTTCTGGCTGAAGCTGCGTTAGTTAAGTCAGATAAATTATTTGATTTAGCTAATGCATTGCTTGCCGTTGCTGAAACGGCAGCTAAATCACTTTGCAATGCGGATACAGTCGTACTGTTAGCCGGTGTGTAACCTAAAGCCGTGATCACATCACTTGACGAAATCGCTGTTACAGTTTGACTGGTCCACGATAAATTACCACTGCCATCAGTTGTTAAAAACTGGCCACTGATGCCGTCATTATCAGGTAAAACTAAAGAGTAATTGGCACTTAAACTGGTTGGCGCTTGTAATCTGATATTAAAGTTCGTGCTTGGTTTATAAATATCGACGTAATTGGTTTTTGTGGCGTTTGCGAAAATATCATTGGCGGCAAAGTTTCCTGAAGAGTCTCTTTTAACAATCGTGTCGGCTATATTTGCGCTGCTTGCTGCTGCTGCAATTTGTGTAGTGACCGCTGCAGCACTGACTGGCGCGTAACCTAACGTGTTTGCGATTTCTGTGCTGCTCGCAGAAAGTTTCGTTTTAAATTCTGCATAATCTGCTGCCGTTAAATAACCATCACTCGACATTGACGCCACACTGATCGAAATCACTGGTTCACTCGCTGATCCGGTGATCGCGATAGGTGCCGTTCCTGAAACAGAAACCACTGCACCACCACCGCTACCGCCTACAGCCACACAACCAAATGAAGCACCGTTGAATTGTAAAGCTTGCGATGCAGAACACGTTGGAACTGCAGTCACTTGTACAAAATCAAGGTCAGTTTTTCCGTTTAACTGTGCCGAATTCAGCGCCGTTGTGGCCGTAGTCGCACTCGCCGCATTGTTAGCGTACATAGCGTATGGCACATGATTGATCGCCATAGCCGGAAGTGTTTGCCAACCAGAACCATCATGAAATTGCATCACGATTTTACGTAAATCATTCGCTGCCGGAGAATAGCTCGGAGGCCCACCTGCCGCGCATGATAACGGCGATCCATGATTATTAAAAACATCTGAAAAATCAACAGTGCCACTCGTTGGAAAAGTTTTAATCCCTGAACCTAAAGAGAAATAAACTAAGCCGCCACTGCCAGCCATATTAATCGTATTGAAATTTTCTGTATAAAGAACACAGGTGCTGAGCGGATCTAAAATTGTGAAGCGAAAATTTACATTCGTAGATTCAAGTGGTGTGCCATCTGGCTTAATAATTTTTGCCTGATATGTTGTGTACATCGCCGCAGCCAGCGTTGAAAAAGGCAACAGCGTAGTTAAAGCAAAACTTAAAGCAGTGATTAATTGTTTGGTTATTCCCATGTCCAAGATATCGCCAGAAAACAAGAATCGCTTGAAAATCCAAATCGCCTATAAAGCTTCTCAGATCATACTGGTAACCAAGCTAACTCAAGTAAGCGATATTTTATTTAACGAAATAAAGGTCTAGAATTCGCTTACAGAAAGTGGTTTCTAAGCTAACGCAAAGTTACCAATTTCTTGTGAAAGCATTACCCTTTCAACAAAAATGAGTTAACGTTTTAAATAATGACAACACAAGCGACATCAACTGAAGACTACTTAAGAATTTTACAAAATGAATTTCTACAAAGAAAACAAAAGAATAAAAAATATTCTCTGCGGGCTTTTGCTAAATTTCTCGGAGTAAGCCACGCGCTTTTGTCACTAGTGTTTCTTAAAAAGAAAGGCCTATCCCCAAAGATGGCCGACAAAATCAGCACTAAACTGGCGCTAAGCCATTTAGAAAGAAGCATTTTTATTAGCAGCGTTGAAAAATGTTTTTCTCGCAGCGCGAAGAAAAAAACTAGAGCTGGGCAGGTTTTAAACGAATTGCATAAGCAGAAACACTTCAAATCGTTAACTCAAGAAAACGTTAGCCAGATCGATCATTGGGCCTATGTTGCCGTGTTCGAAGCGATCTACAGTAAAAAAGCACAAACCACAAAAGAGCTGTGTTTTTTTCTAGATCAAAAACCGTCGATGGTTGTGAAAGTTGTCACTTACTTGCTGGAAATCTCGGCAATCGCTGATGAAAATGGCACCTATTCAGCACTTTCTTCGTCATTACACACTACAAACGATATCCCGGCGATGGCCATGGTGAATTACCACATCTCAATGGCACAAAAAGCTATCGACTCCATTCAAAAACAACCAGTTCACATTCGCGAATTTCAAAATGCCATTTTAACGGTGAACCATGAGTCTATCGGTGAAGCTAAAAAGATGATTCGCAATTTTATTCATGAATTTAACACTCGTTTTTATGTCGACAACGATAACAGCCAACTCTACTCTTTGTTTGTAAGCTTTTTTAAAATGGGAAGAGAACAACGTGAAAGCCTATAAAACAATATTTATTTCAGCCCTATTATCGGTATTACCTGTATTTGCAGGCCCTAGCGTTATCGGCAACGGCGGTAATGGCGTTTTTTTAGAAAATAAATTTTACGTTCTTGATCTTGTCGAAGCTGATTCACATATCAAACCCTATATCAAAGACGTTTCTGCTTCTGATTTTTATTTTAACCGTTTGAAATATGCTTTAAATGAGTTTCAAGATCCAATCTTAGTGACCTTAGTTGCAAAAAAAATTATGGAGCTAGGATCCTTCGACTTGATTTATACCGAAGCACTGCTTCGCACTTTTGAAGCCGTTCGTTGGAACCTCGTGGATTACCGCTTAACGCCGATACCAGTGGTGACCCCAGTGGCCGCAGAACTTCAGCAGATTGCTATTCGCACCAGTGATAATATTCTGATTGATCGCTACTTTTGGAATTTATTAACTCCCGAACACCGCATGGCTTTATTATTTCACGAAGCGAATTTTATTTTGATTCGCCCAAGCTCAGTAGCAAACGATGATGATTTTCAAAAGTCAGCTTTTCAATCACGTTTATTAACGGGTTATATTTATTCGAACTCAATGGCGAATGAATATGGATTTTCTTTCTCACGCCGCCTACATCCACTTTTTCCCTCACGCCTTGGCCAAATTAACGGTGAAGAAATTTTTTCAGTTTACAGAACTAAAGCCTTTTCAGCTTTTGCCGTAGAGGATGTACTGACAGCTAATCCCTATCTTGAAATCAGCTATAAAAAAACTAAAGTTAAAATGAGTCTGTTTAAAGCTAACCAAGAAGATGTTGTCGCTGTTATTTGTCAACAGCAAGAATTACCAAGCTCTGTTAGGCTTTATACTCACATCACCCACTTAGAGCTCTATAAAGGCGACAACAACACCCAAGACTACCTGGCATTTTACCCCGCTTTAGACGACGGATTTCCTGAGTTAAAACCTGAAAAGAACACTTGCGTACAACAAACAACAAAAATGTACCGCGATCTCGTACGTCATATTGATTAAGTCACCATGGAAATTCTTAAATCCTGACGAAGCGTTAACAAATCTGTTTTTAAGAACTGGTTCCAGTTAACGCCAAATAAAAGTTTGGCCTGCTTGCCACAACGATAATAACCATACACCGATCGGCAACGCGAAGTAAACTTTGAAGGCTTAAACAATAGAAGCCCCAAAAGATGAAGCACACACATCAAATTCGACAAATAGCCTGGCGTCTGCGCGGCCATAAAAGCTTGTAAATAAATTTCATCACGCACCGTTGTTTTTAACCCCAGCACTGTATGCCAAACATCATGAGATTCAAACATGTGGGTATTAATATAATCGTAATCAGTACCTATTTTTAAATTAGGAAATTCGTCATATCCATCCCCCAATTGCCGAATATGACGATACAAGTTGAATCCTAAAGACTGAGTTGGCAACTGACTCAGCTCTTCGACATTAATCACAAAACGTGTTTTATTCTTCATCGCTACAGAAGCCTGCTCATATTGGCTGTAGTAAAGAACAGCTGTTTTTTTGCGGGCAAACAGGTCAATAACCGACTGAAAGTTAAGGTAATCTTGAAGGCACGCCTTCTGGCTTTTAAAAGCCAGAGTATAAAGGCTTTTTGAAATCTGTTTTATTTTTTGCATCTGCGTGTTTTTCATACGGGCATCTTTTATGTTGTCCCTTTCTCCTTTTCAATTTTTACCGGTGACGGTTTTTACGAAATTTTGTCAGCGAACCTTCAAAGTTGTCTGTATTTTTTATAAATTGAATTTCTGATGAAAGGATTCATCACTTTAAATGTTATACAAGCTCTGGCATGCAAGAAGTTTTACTTTTTCTTAAAGCACACCAAGGATTCGAATTTTATTCGTTTCTGACTTTAGCGCTTATTGCGAGTGGCTGCTATTTTCCTATCAGTTCAGATTTAGTCATTATCACTGTTACGGCTTTGGCAGCAGCCACAGGGCTTTACCATATTCCCCTGATTTTTATCTGTGTTTTTTCTGGAATTCTTATCGGAGATCTTATTAACTTTGGCGTAGCCAAAAAATATGGTCCGCAGGTTTTAAAAAGCACGCTGATGCAAAAGGTTTTAAAACCCGCAAAAGTTGACCGTATGATGAGGCTGCTGCAACGCTTCGGTGAAAAATACATTTTTATTATTCGTTTTATGCCTTTGATTCGCACGGTTCTTTATTTTTCAGCCGGGCTCATGCAATTTTCGACGTGGAAATTTATTCTCTACAACAGCTTATCATCTGTTATCTACCTAGTGGGCTTGATGAGCTTATCTTATAAAATCGGAGCAGATATCGATAAACTCAGACTCTCAGTCTTGCAGTTTCAGTTGCTCTTTGCATCTGTTGTAATCTTAGCTCTTGCTCTGGCTATTTATTTACGAAAACGACGACGGTTAGCGTTTCATAAACGTAAAGATATGATTTAACTCACGGTCAATATCGATCATCTTATATGTTTTAGATAAGTCTTTAACGGTATAACGATGAACAATACCCATACGCAGACTCATAATAAGTTCAGCCATTAACTGGGCGTCTTGCGGTTTGCGTTTAAATAATTTAATTAAAGATGTTTTAAGCTCATTGATAAAGACAGCTTCATATTCATCAATCATTTTACCGATCACTGTCTTTTGCCCACAGTGTTTAAAATAAAGAAGTGTTAAATCAGGATAAGCCGAAAATTCGCCGATGATTTCCCAAGTGGCTAAAAGGATATGTTCTTTAAACTCAGCTTTTGTTTTAGCAATCGTGATAGGGCCTTTTATATCTGCTAACATCTTACCAAAAAACTTAACCCCGAATTTAAGTAACTCTCCTTTAGAAGAGCCGATGTACTTATAAATCCAGGCTCGCGATACACCTGAATCTCTAGATATAAATGAGTGACTGACATGACCGACTGACACATTTAAAGCCCGAATGACCGAGATTGCGACCTTTGTAAACTTTTCTTCTTTAGAGTTCATCACGTCTGCCATAACCCAAAAGTAGCAAATTTCACGTAAAACTGTCACTGAGATAAGTCGCTATCTGCTGCGAACTCAACTAGACCATAGCTCATGACAAACGCCTATACTATTAAAACAATTAGAACACGAAAAGAAATAACGGATTTTCATTCTCTTCCACAAATGATCTACGCTTCTTATCCGGCCTGGATTGAAGCCCCTCACGTTGATTGCGAAGTTCTGTTCGCCAAAGATCATTCGTTATTTCAAGATGGTGCTATTGAACGTTGGATCATTTATAAAAACGAACAACCTGCGGGGCGCATTGTCGCTTTCACGCATTCTAAATTACGTGTCGGAGCAGTGGGTGAAAAAAATGGGGGTCTTGGCTTTTTTGAATGTATTGATGACCTAGAGGCTGCCCGTTTACTTTTTAACACTGCTGAAGCTTGGCTTACTCAGTTCAACGTTCAAAAAATTTATGGCCCTATCCATCCCGCTGAAAAAGATTCTTACTGGGGACTATTGATCGAGGGGTTTGATAAAGCCCCTGGTTTTAGAAAGAGCTTTCATGCCCGTTACTATAAAAAATTATTTGAAGCTAATAATTACACGCAAGAATATCAGCAATATTCTTATCAACGTCCTTTAAAAAAAGATGTCCCTGAATTTTTAGCTACTCGTTTAGAACAGATAGCGAAAGAAACAAATTATACCTTCTGCTCGATTAAAAATATTCCTGAGGTTCAATATCAAGAGCATATTTTAAATATTTACAATGAATCTTGGGGCAAAGTCCCCGGTTTTAAGGTTTTAACACCAGAACAAAACCGTAAAAACTTTCAAAAAATTAAGTCTGTGATTAATAAAGATTTTGTATGGCTCGCTTTTCAAGATCAAAAGGCTGTGGGTTTTGCGATCTTTATGCCAGAGATTGCAAATCACATTAAAGACTTCAAAGGCCAATGGAGCTTCTATCATCAGCTCAAACTTTTACTGCGATTAAAAATAAACCCGCCAAAAAAAGTTATAGGCCTTGGCTTTGGTGTTTTACCTGAGCATCAAAGCACAGGATTATCACAGATGTTAGCCGCCGCTGCCGGAAGACATATTCGAAATCTTCAGGTGGCTGAAATGGAGTTTAACTGGATCGGCGATTTTAATAAAAAAATGCTGGCCTTTATCGAATCGTTTGGCGCCATTAAATCTAAAACTCATGTCACTCTTAGTAAAAATTTAGAAGTGGGAGCGTAAAAATGAAATCAGAAAATTTATTAACTATTGTTTTGGCTTTATCTTTTCTTTACGCCTGTATCTTTACCGACTTCTGGTACACAAAGACGATTCAAAAAAAGAAAAAGACTTTATCATTTATCTTAAAGAACATTAAATTCAGTATGGGCCAACAGGTGATCAATGCTCTCATTCAAATTGGCTTATTTGCAATTTATGTTAAATTATATAATAACTTCGCGTTTTTTAGTTTACCAACAACAGCCCTGACATACATTTTAGCTTTTATCGTTTTAGATCATAACACGTACTGGTTTCACCGCTTTAGCCATCACAATAATTTTTTGTGGTCAAACCACATGATTCACCACTCGGGTGAAGAGTTTGGTCTATCGGTAAGTATTCGTAACCCTTGGTATGCCAGTTTTCTTTTGGCATACCCTCAGTTAGTTTTAGCTTTTATCGGCGTTCCGCCAAAGATGTTTGTTGTGACAGTTACGGTGTTTTACCTTTTTCAATTTTTTTCTCACTTAGACTCTGTCGGAAAACTGGGAATTCTAGAGAAAATATTTATCACCCCATCGCACCACCGCGCCCATCATGCCAGCAATGCCATTTATATTGATAAAAACTTTGGTTCTGTGTTTGTTATTTGGGATAAGATCTTTGGCACGTTCCAAGAAGAAACTGAAACAGCGCAGTTTGGCTTAACTCACCCTAACACCATCGAAAATACTTTCTGGGAGAACAGTTACACTTATTATCTAAATATAGCTGCCGTTTTAAAATTAAAAGGCCTTAAAGAAAAAGTTCGTTTTCTGTTTCTTGCTCCCAGTGAAGTTGAAAATTATATGCGCACAAATAATCTGAATTATCTTTATGAAAAATCACAAAAGATCGATCATTGGCTTCGTCGGTTTGAATTAAAATTAAATCACACCGGTTTTATCGCAAGCTTTATTTTAGCTTTAATCCTAACGGTATTATTTAGAGCTTACTACTTAGAAATTTCAACGACTGCTCAGTTTTTATCAGCTATCGTTATAATTATAATGTGCACGCTTCTACCAGATCGCGCACAAGCCAAAGAACAAGCCACTACTCAAAATTTAGAAAGTTTTGATCTTTTAAAAAGTTAAACAGATCCTTTGAATACTTGAGGTGTGATTCGCGCGTGTATTTGGCCTTGGTGTACACTTGAGCCAAGTTTTCTGCGCCAACTTCGTCAATTCGTTTTTTAAGTTCACTGTTCTCTTGGTAGCGCTTCATTCCCGCTTGTTCTTTTTCATGATACGTATCGCGAAGAGCTTGAACATTCGGCGTGCGGTAAACCTCACGATGAACAATACCCTCAATAGGCAAGCGATCACGCACTAAAGGTTTTTCATTTGGATAGCCTAGAGAAAATCCGACCACAGGAATTACATTCGGTGGACACTTTAAAATTTTAGCAATCTCAGCAGCACTCGCTAAAGTTGTTCCCATATAACAAATTCCCAAACCTTCAGCTTCAGCAGCTAAGGCGGCATTTTGTGAAGCCAAAATGGCATCAATGCTTGCGATCATAAAACTCATTAAGTTATCAAAGTTTTCTGGGGCCTCGCTGATTTTAAGCCATTCACGCATACGGTAAAAATCAGCACAGAAAGTTAAAAGTACGGGAGCTTCAGTCACCATAGATTGGTAAAAATGCGGCGCCAGTAATTCTTGTTTAAGATTTTCATCTTCAGTCACAATAATTGAATAGGCTTGCATATTTCCAGAAGATGAAGCCCGAGTCGCTGCATTTAGAATACGACTTAGTACATCTTCAGAAACTTTTTTATTTTGGTAAGACCTGATTGATTTATGATTCAACATCAGGTCATAAATTTCATGATTCATTGAGAAACCTGTTCGGCCACAAATGTGCCAAGAACACTTCCATCTTCTAAAGTGGCCTGACCAGTAAAGTGTGGTTTTACACGGCCTTGACGAATCAAATGATAATCATGACCAGCCACGGAACCTTCGTAAAAAACTTTATAAGACTGTCCGTTTTCATTAGCTGTGATTTCAAATTTAAGTTTGCACTGTGATTCAAACTTAACACAGATCGCATGGCCAATAACAGGTGAGGTAAACATGCCTGGCACTGTTAACTCTCCGGTTATGCCGCCGTTATACGAATTAACGCTGATAACAGTATCTTCCTTTTCGGCCTTAATGGTTAATTGATCTTCAAAAACCTTATCGCCGATTTTTAGTTTCATAATATAAGCCCCGTCAAGTTTGGCTGGCTCAGATGTTCTGGCAAAAACGAACTGGCTGATTAAAGCGGTTATTAAAAATAATTTTTTCATTAAATTCCCCCTTTTTGTTGGATGGCAAAGGTTTACCCTTGATTAATGTTGAATAAAATCGAATTGTTTTCTACAATTGGTTCATTATGGAAACCAATCGATTACGTCAGTTTTGTGTGGTGTATGAAACCAAGAACTTAAGAAAGGCCGCTGAGATTCTAAACATGTCTCATAGCGCTTTATCGAAGTCGCTTAAGGTTTTACAAGACGAAATTGAGTTACAGCTTCTAACCCAAGAAGGCCGTAACATTGGCATCACTGAAGCTGGTAAAGAGTTTGTACATAAGGCGCAGGCCTTATTAGATATGGAACAAAAGATGCTGGCCCAAAGCCAGCTTGAAAACGAAAAATTTAAATTCGGTTCTTTTGAGTCTTTTAGCACTCACCTTCTCGGCATGAAATGGTCTAAGTACTTTTCTCAGTTACCTTTACAGATTCATGAGCTTTCTTCAGGAAAACTTGAACAGGCCGTTAGCGATGGCACGATCGACGCGGCGATCACTTACGAACCTATTCCCGCGCGTGATCTCGAATTTATTAACTTAGGTAAAATCACTATGAGTGTTTACCATCGTAAAGGTTATTTTAGGAAAACACCTTTTAGCGAACTGCCTTTCGTGGCACCCTTGATTCCATCAATTGGCACACCTTCTTCAGCTAAAGGTTTAGATGGCTGGCCCGAACATGAACACCCTCGTCATGTTTTATATCGTGTCGATTTAATGGAGTCAGGCCTAGCTTTAGCACGCTCAGGACAGGCCGCGATTTTTATTCCTGATTTTGTCGCCCGTTCACAGAATATCGCTTTAAGCGAAGACTATAAGCTTATAGAGCGTGAATACCCACAGGGTTTAAAGAAAGTTGAACGCCGTATTTTTCTCATTGTGAAAGCTTCAAGACAGAAAGAGAAAAATATCCGTAAACTTGTTGAAATGATCAAATCTGAGACTTAATTCAGTCGAAGGTTGACTAAACAAGCCCTGACTTATTAACCTTAAAGTATGAGCAACATTCTAGTTATCGACGACGATGATGGTATTCGCGAAGCTCTCAAAGCCGCACTTGAATACGAAGGTTATGTGGTTTCAACGGCAGAAAACGGTCAAATCGCACTTGATCTTTTGCAAAGCGGCCAAAATCCCTGCTTTATTGTGTTAGATTTAATGATGCCTGTGATGGATGGTTGGACTTTTGCGGCTAAACTTGCCGAAGATCCAAAGCTCTCTCAGATTCCTTTTGTGGTAGTCAGTGCTTTTGAAGATAAAGCTCAAAATCTTCAGGCTAAAGACATCTTTAAAAAACCGGTTAATTTAAAAGTCCTCTTCGATTCCATAAACAAATGGTGCACAGACAAAGGCGCATCCCATGGCTAAGACAATCGAAAACCAGCTCGAGAAATTTCAGCTGCTTTTCGATAATGCCCCGATAGGGCTGTTGGCCATTGATAAAAATAATCACATCACAGAATGGAATCAACAAATTGAAATCGTGCTCGGTTGGAAAAAAGAGCAAGCCCTTGAACAATCATTTACTGAAATAATTGTTGCAGCCCCTTTTCAAGCGGCTATAGAAGAAAATATTAAAAAAGCTTTTTCCGGCTCAGGCCTTATACGTTCTGAACTTGTAGCCCTTCGTAAAGACAACTCTGAATTTCCTGCTGAATTAGTTTTAATTCCTATTCAAACAAGCTCTGGCCTTTTAGTTTTTGCCAGACTGCAAGATTTAACTGAAACAAAAAAACAAACCGCAGACGCCAACAAGGCCAGTTTGTTTCTAAATGCTGTTGTTGAAAATATTCCTGACATGATTTTTATCAAAGAAGCTAAAGAGCTGCGTTTTACCCGCTTTAACAAAGCTGGTGAAGAACTTTTAGGATTTTCAAAAAATGATCTTATCGGGAAAAACGACTTTGATTTTTTTCCGAAAGAAGAGGCTGAATTCTTCACATCGATTGACCGCAATGTTTTAAACCACAAACGCCTTATTGAAATTCCTGAAGAGCCTATTCAAACCAAATTTAAAGGCCAAAGAATTTTACATACTAAAAAAGTTCCCATTTATGATGAAAATGGCGAACCCGAATTTTTATTAGGTATTTCTGAAGATATCACTGATAAAAAGAAAGCCGAAGAAACTCAAAAAAATCTATGGCAAGAGCAACAAGCCCGCCTTGAAGCCGAAAAAGCTTTAAAACTTCGCGATGATTTTATTTCTATTGCAGCTCACGAACTAAGAACACCACTGACAGCTTTAAGCCTTCAAATTCAATTGCTTAATAAATTTGTGAATCATGTTGAGCCCGCACAAACCGATAAATTTTTAACTATGATGAACAGCTCACAGCAGCAATTAGACCGCTTTGAAAAGCTGATTGAAGATATGTTAGATGTTTCACGCGCGAATGCCGGTGTGCTGATTTTTGAAAAAACAGAAGTGAATCTTTCAGAAACAGTTCAGCAAGTCACTAAAGGTTTAGAATTAAGATCAACGAAAGCCCATTGTCCGATCCTTATTCATCCCAACCCATCTGTAGTGGGTCTTTGGGATCGTGTGCGCATCGAACAAATCGTTACCAACCTGATCACAAACGCCATCAAATACGGTGCGGGAAAACCTATTGAAGTTACCGTAAACACGGATGGAAAAAACGCCATTCTTGCTGTTCACGATAGCGGTATCGGTATCGCCCCTCAAGACCAAGAAAGAATTTTTAATCGATTCGAAAGAGCTGTATCGGTCAAGCAATACGGTGGCTTAGGGCTAGGTCTTTACATCACTCACGAAATTGTAAAAGCCCATGGTGGAAAAATCAGCGTGCAAAGTGAACTTGGCAAAGGTTCAACTTTTACTGTCGAATTACCACTTAAATAGCTTTTAAGAACTTTCCTGACGGTTTTTATCGACAATTGAAATAATAATTAAAGCAAAAGCTAAAAGCCGCATTAAATAAATAGCGGAATTACTTTCTCCACTCTGTTCACTCATTAAAAGCAAAATAACGCGTTCAACAGATAAGATCACAAAGGCCACACCAAAAAACATAAATAAGCGGTCATGGGTTTTCTTCCAGAACTTAAAAAAGAACAGACTTGCAACACCACAACCCAGCATGATGGATCCTGATAAAAACCAGTAGACATTTTCTAGACTGAATCCCATACAAATCCCCATAGTAAAAAAGCAATTCCGATTAAGCCTGGCAACGTACGTAGAATTGAAAGATCAATTTCTGGCAAGACAACAAGATCTACAAATAACAGTGCATTATTGATCGCAAATCCCACAAAACAAAGCCCGCTTAAAAAAAGAAAAATTTGCCGACTTCGATGATACTTTATTAATAAAAGAATCGCGCACAGGGCGCTGGTGCAGGCACAAAGTAAGTAAACGACAGATATCATATTACTTCTCCCTTCTGATTTTAAAGGCTTCTGAAAAAGCTTGAATAGCATCTATCGGGCGCGAGTAGATCAGATCTATCACCCAGGTTGGACGTCTTTGATAAGCTTCTATTAAATTGGCGACTAACGATTTAATTTTTTCTGAAGTAGGGCTGTAGCTAAACTCTGAACTGTCGGGTTTATTTAAAACCCTGGCAGAATAAAGATCTTCTAATCTTTTTTCGATAGCCAGATCAGCGCTGCGAAGTTCTTCACTGATCTTAGCGGTGGTCCATAGTTTTTGCGGGTCTTGTTGAAGCAATACAAGAATACTGATCTGCTCGATCGAAGTGATCTTATCTAGAATAAATTTTTTTATTTCTTCTGATGAATCATCCATGGTTTAAATAACGGGCAATCACTTGCAGCATAATATCAATATCAATGGGTTTTTTTATGCTATCAATAGCCTTGATCTTACTTTTTTTACTTTCAATATGGCCGTCAGCGGTAATAATAACGACCGGTGTTCCGGCTAAGCGCGGATCGCTTAACTGGGCCTCACGAAATTCGTAGCCATCCATAATCGGCATCATTAAATCTAAAAATATTAATCCCGGTAGCTCCTCAACAGAACGAAGATACCTTAAAGCCGCCTGCCCGTTTGAAACACAATGAACAATGTAACCTTCTTCTGTAAGTAAAGTTCTTAACATGGAGTGCATCTCAAGAGCATCGTCTATAATAAGCAGTCGATTAGAGTGTTGACTCGGACTCAGGTGGTCGTTTTTTACTGGTATCGGTTTTAATATCTGCATTTTCTTTTGGTAATTCAACAATGAATTCTGATCCACGCCCTACCTCGCTTTCAAGTCGGATAGTCCCCTTATGTGCTTCGATAATTTTTTTTACGATATACAGACCAAGACCAAGGCCTGCGATATTTCCAGTCGGTGAAGCGCGTTCAAACTGTTCAAAAATACGTGCTTGGTCTTTGCGTGAAATTCCAACGCCGTTATCTTTAACTCTGAGAGTGACCGTTTCTTTATCGGCTGTGGCGGTAATTGTAATCGGCTCTCCACTTCCATACTTAATAGCATTTGAAATTAAATTCACCATCAACTGTTCTAAACGAAGCTTATCCCACTGGCCTACAATCGGACCTTCAGCGTTGACTGTGATATAACTTTCAGCTTGGCGTGCCTGATCTTCCATACGCGAGACCACCTCGTCGACCAGCTCGACAAAATCAAATTGTGTCGGATCAACAGTCAGTCTGTTCATTCTGATGCGTGAAATATCTAACAGATTATCAATCAAAGAAACTAAACGGCCCATCTGGCTTTTTGAAAATGTAACGGCATCTAAGACCATTTGTTTAGGAACAACATCATCTTGTATTTTTCGCACCTGACGATCGAGAATTTGCATTTTTAATCCCAATGAATTGATCGGTGTTTTAAGTTCGTGTGAAGCGATCGAAAAAAATTCGTCACGTGTTTGAAGTGTTTTGCTCAATTCTATTTGGGCATTTTTCTGATCTTCAATATCGGTATATGTTCCGACCCATCCGGTGATATGCTCGGCGCCGTCCTTGATGGGTATCGCCCGCAATAAATGCCAACGATAGGCTTGATCTTGTATTCGCTGCAATTGGCATTCGGATTCAAAAGTTGCCCCTGTGTGCAAGTGTTCTTCCCAATTGGTCTGAAAACCATCACGTTCCTCATCCAAAATGGGCTTTAGCCAGCCTTCTTCGTCCATCGAATCTTTCAACGACAAGCCAGTATAAGAAACCCATTGGCGGTTAAAATAATCCATTTTTCCGTCGGCTTTGCAGGTCCAAACCATTTGCGGAATAGATTCCATCAGGTTTTGAAAGCGTTCTTGCTCAGAACGTTTAAGTTCTGCAATTTCAAGTTTGTGCAACTGTTCAGATTGCTGCTCGATAGTTTTATTTTTTCTATAGAGATCAATAAAAACAGCGACTTTAGCTTTAACAATTTCTGGTTCGAGAGGTTTTGCTAAATAATCAACAGCCCCCACCGAATAGCCTTTAAAAATATGTTCCACGTCTGTAGCAATAGCCGTCAAAAAAATGATCGGCACATTACGTGTTTTTTCTCTGGTCTTAATCAATCGGGCTAACTCAAAGCCATCCATTCCGGGCATCATCACATCTAAAAGAATTAATGCATATTCATCATTTAAAAGTTTTTGAATAGCTTCTTTTCCTGAGCTAACCATAACTAAATTGCGATCCTCGCCGTTTAAAACAGCTTCTAACGCCTGTAGGTTTTCCCGGCGGTCATCAACAATCAGAATATTTACGGCGTCCTTCTTGGCTTGGCTCATTGTAAATTCTTTGGTGGTAAATGTTTTTCAATAATCATTAAAAGCTCTTCATTAACAATCGGCTTAGCAACAAAGTCATCAAATCCAGATGTCATGGCTTTTTCACGGTCTTCTGGCATAGCTTTAGCGGTCACAGCAATAATCGGAATATCTTTTAGAATTTCAAATTCACGAATTTGTCTTGTCGCTTCGTACCCATCCATCTCTGGCATCATGATATCCATTAACACTAATTCAAATGATGGATCCTCTTTTAATTTTTCGACAGCCTCTGGCGCGTTATTCACCGCCACGATCGTTGCTCCCCGATTTTCAAGAAAGCTTGTTGTGGCGTAAAGATTTCTAGCATCGTCATCGACTAACATAATTTTACGGCCTTCTAGATTTTTTTCCTGAGATCCGCTTACGTCATTTTGAAAACCGTAATTTTCTTCTGCGTTGGCACTTTCATCTTCCACCTGCTGTGAAGACGTCAAAATATCGCTGACGATTGTTAAAATGCGGTTTCCTTCAGACGGATTTTCAATGTACTCAACACAGCCTATGCTTAGGGCTTTGTCGCGGGCATTAGGAATTGATTTCGAACTGTAGGCCACAATCGGAATATTTCTAAGATTCTCTCTTTTTTTAATTTCTTCAACTGCCTCGAAACCATCCATACCTGGCATCACCATATCCATGAGAACTATTTCTATTTCTGGATGTTGCATGAGGTATTCAATACCCTCTTCACCACTTTCAGCCGTGGCTGTTTTAACCTGACGGCCTTGCAAAAGTTTTTCTAGCGCGTAACGTCCACGAGGATCATCATCGATCACTAAAATATTTCTGCCTGAAAGATTACGGTTTAAATCTTGTGATGACAGTAAAGCATCTGTTGAAGTGTGAATGCGCGATAAATTGTGCTGCACAACTTCAGTGATCGTTGTATCTATGCCCGACATCGGAAGGAATAACGTAAACGTACTTCCTTCGCCCGGTTTACTGCTTAACCACATTTCACCACCCAGAAGTTTGACTAAATCGCGGCTGATCGTAAGCCCAAGACCTGTGCCGCCGTATTTTCTGGCCGTCGTCGTATCGACCTGTTGAAACGCTTCGAAGATAAGCTCTTGCTTGTCTTCTGGAATTCCAATACCCGTGTCGATCACGCGGAATGAAAGCACTTTTTTAGCACTGTTTAAGACTGGATTTTTAAATTTTAAATTACGGTCTGCAAGGCTGATATCTAAGCGCACCGAACCTTTTTCAGTGAATTTGAACGCATTTGAAATCAGATTTTTTAAAATTTGGCTTAAACGTTGGCTATCAGTCACAATACTTGGCGGCGTATTTGGCTCTATGCGCACATCGAATTGTAAACCTTTTTGATGAGCCACTTGGTTAAATGATTTTTCGACATAATCTCTGATTTCATCTAAGCTCACTTCACGGTATTCGACCGTCATGCGGCCAGCTTCGATTTTTGAAAGATCCAGAATTTCGTTAATTAACGCTAATAAATCATTACCAGATGAGTGAATTGTTTTAGCAAATTCAACTTGTTGCGAAGTTAATGTGCCTGATTCGTTATCGGCCAGCATTTTAGCTAAGATTAGCAAGCTATTAAGAGGCGTACGAAGTTCATGCGACATGTTCGCCAAGAAATCTGATTTGTATTTTGAAATACGCGAAAGCTCTCTGGCTTTTTCTTCGATCGAAGCACTGGCTTTAGCGATTTCTTGATTTTTAACTTCAAGTTGTTTGGCTTTATCTTCCAGTTCTTGGCTTCGTCCTTCAAGTTCGGCATTAGATCTTTGTAATTCTTGAAGAAGTTCTTCAGTACGCATACTGGCACTGATCATATTAAATACGACACCAATACTTTGCATCAGCTGTTCTAAAAACGATAAGTGAATCGCACTGAAAGCTTGAAACGAAGCCAGCTCAATAATGGCTTTTAATTGGCCTTCAAATAACACCGGAAAAACCGCCATATTACGTGGTGGCGCCTCGCCCAGCCCAGAAACAATATGAATATAATCTTCAGGCACATCGGTCACCAGAATCGCTTTTTTCTCTAAAGCGGATTGGCCCACTAAACCTTCACCCAAAGAAAATCTATTTGAAACATGTTTACGTTTTGAATAGGCATACGAACTGATCAGTTTTAAAATCGATGGCTCATCTTCTTCGCCACCTTCAAAGACATAGAAAGCACCAAATTGCGCTGAAACAACTGGAGTCAGCTCATTCATAATCTGCATTGATAAAGATTCAATGCTTCGTTGACCTTGCATCATGCCGGTAAATTTCGCTAAGTTAGTTTTTAACCAGTCTTGTTCTTTATTCGTGATCGTCGTATCACGAAGATTCGAGATCATTTGATTGATATTATCTTTTAATTCTAACACTTCGCCTTGCGCTTCAACAGTGATCGAACGAGTTAAGTCACCCGTTGTTACCGCAGTGGCCACATCGGCAATCGCACGTACTTGTGTGGTTAAGTTTCCGGCCAGTTGATTTACGTTATCTGTTAAATCGCGCCAAGTACCCGATGCTCCCGGTACTTTCGCTTGGCCGCCCAGTTTACCTTCAATACCCACTTCGCGGGCTACCGTTGTTACCTGATCAGCAAAGATACGTAATGTATCAGTCATACTGTTAATCGTATCAGCGAGTGAGGCGATTTCACCTTTAGCTTCAAAAAGTAATTTTTGACTTAAGTCACCGTTCGCAACAGCGGTTACGACTTTAGCGATACCGCGTACTTGAGATGTTAAGTTATTCGCCATCGTATTAACGTTATCAGTAAGATCTTTCCAGATACCTGCAACACCAGGAACTTGCGCTTGGCCGGCCAGTTTTCCTTCGGTACCTACTTCGCGCGCCACACGAGTTACTTCGGCAGCGAATGAATTTAACTGATCCACCATGCGGTTGATTGTTGTTTTTAATTCTAAAATTTCACCTTTGGCTTCAACAGTGATTTTTTGTGATAAGTCACCACTGGCAACCGCTTTGGTCACAAGGGCGATATTACGCACTTGGTTGGTTAAATTTCCCGCTAGTTGGTTTACATTTTCTGTTAAATCTTTCCACGTGCCCGCAACACCTAATACTTGCGCTTGCCCGCCGAGCTTTCCTTCGGTACCTACTTCGCGTGCCACACGTGTTACCTCGGCAGCGAATGAATTTAACTGATCCACCATCGTATTGATGGTTTCTTTGAGTTCTAAAATTTCACCTTTAGCTTCAACAGTAATTTTTTTCGACAAGTCACCATTGGCAACTGATGTGGTAACTAAAGCAATGTTACGCACTTGGTTTGTTAAATTACCCGCTAACTGATTTACGTTGTCGGTAAGATCTTTCCACGTTCCCGCAACACCAGGCACTTGCGCTTGCCCGCCCAGTTTACCTTCGGTACCCACTTCACGCGCCACACGTGTTACTTCGGCAGCGAACGAGTTTAACTGATCCACCATCGTATTAATGGTATTTTTTAATTCTAAAATTTCACCACGCGCCTCTACAGTGATGGTTTTTGATAAGTCACCTTTAGCAACTGCGGTTGTGACTGTTGCGATATTACGCACTTGTGAAGTTAAATTACCCGCTAAGAAATTTACGCTGTCGGTAAGATCTTTCCACGTTCCTGAAACTCCCGTCACTTCGGCCTGAGCTCCAAGCTTTCCTTCGGTACCTACTTCACGCGCTACACGTGTTACTTCGGATGCAAACGCACGTAACTGATCTACCATGGTATTGATGGTATTTTTTAATTCTAAGATTTCACCACGTGCTTTAACAGTGATTTTTTGTGATAAGTCACCATTGGCAACGGCCGTTGTAACAAGTGCAATATTACGCACTTGATTTGTTAAATTTCCGGCTAATGCATTTACTTGGTCGGTTAAATCTTTCCAAGTTCCCGCTACACCTTTTACTTCGGCTTGTGCACCTAAGTTACCTTCGGTACCCACTTCACGCGCCACACGTGTTACTTCGGATGCGAAGCCTCTTAACTGATCTACCATGGTATTGATGGTATTTTTTAATTCTAAGATTTCACCTTTGGCTTCTACCGTGATTTGTCTTGATAAGTCACCATTAGCAACGGCTGTCGTAACGAGGGCGATATTGCGCACTTGGTTTGTTAAATTTCCGGCTAACTGATTTACGTTATCCGTTAACTCACGCCATGTTCCGCCCACACCAGGTACTTGCGCCTGGCCACCTAAACGGCCTTCAACACCTACTTCACGCGCCACACGCGTTACTTCGGCAGCGAATGAATTTAACTGATCCACCATGATATTGATGGTGTTTTTTAACTCTAAGATTTCACCTTTAGCTTCAACAGTAATTTTTTTCGACAAGTCACCGTTCGCAACAGCCGTGGTAACGGCCGCAATATTACGTACTTGGTTTGTTAAATTACCCGCTAGCATGTTTACGTTGTCGGTTAGATCTTTCCAGGTTCCTTCAACGCCTTTTACTTCGGCTTGCCCACCTAAGCGACCTTCGGTACCTACTTCTTTCGCCATACGAGTCACCTCGGCTGCGAATGAATTTAACTGATCCACCATTTTATTTAACGTATCTTTAAGTTCTAAGACTTCACCACTGGCTTCAACAGTGATTTTTTGTGATAAGTCACCTTTCGCAACGGCGGTCGCAACGAGTGCGATATTACGCACTTGGTTTGTTAAATTTCCGGCTAGCTGATTTACGTTTTCAGTCAGATCACGCCATGTTCCTGAAACGCCTTTTACATCGGCTTGCCCACCTAATTGCCCTTGTGTACCCACTTCTTTCGCCACACGAGTTACCTCGGCAGCGAATGAATTTAACTGATCCACCATGGTATTAATTGTATTTTTTAATTCTAAGATTTCACCTTTGGCTTCAACGGTAATTTTTTTCGATAAGTCACCATTGGCAACTGCCGTTGTAACGGCTGCGATATTACGTACTTGGTTTGTTAAGTTACCCGCTAACATATTTACGTTGTCGGTTAAATCTTTCCAGGTTCCTTCAACGCCTTTGACTTCAGCTTGCCCGCCTAGACGGCCTTCAGTACCCACTTCTTTCGCTACGCGAGTTACCTCAGAAGTAAATGATTGCAGAGTTTTTACCATTGTGTTGATGGTGGTTTTGGCTTCTAAAATTTCACCCTTAGCTTCGACCGTGACTTTCTGCGAAAGGTCTCCGGCCGCAACGGCGCGCATTACCCGCGCAATTTCTTTTGTTGGTCTGGCTAATTCACCGATCACAGAATTTAAAGAATTTAATTTATTAGCCCAGGCCCCAACAGCCCCTTCAACAACCGCACGCTCCGAAAGACGCCCTTCGTTCGCTACAACAGCACTGACGCGCACAAACTCTTTCGACATTTTATCAAGACGATCAATGGTTTTATTAAGCTTTGTCGCTATTTCACCAACTAGTCCATCTTCTAAATACTGATAAGGAATACGCGCTGAAAAATCGCCTTCTAGCAACAGAGTCAGAGTGGTGTTAATCATCTTTAACGATGCATCGTGATCGTAAGACTTTACTTTTCTGTGCCTAACTGGCGGCGGACTTTTTTTTCTAAGCCCTTGCTGCGTCGTTGTATGGATGCTGGCCATATACATCTCCATTGTTTGGCGTAGTGCTTCAAACGTGTATATGCCCCAAACTGCAAGGTCTGTGCTTGGCTCTTAGATGATTCTTAACAAAGATGACTTTTGGAAAAGGGAATTTTTCCCTTTTCTATTCGCAGATTTGGTTTTGCTCTTCGGTACTGATTTTGAATTGTGCTAACGGCTTAAAATCAACAATGCGCTTTTTGATAGAGTCATAGCCTTCAGTATTTCCATCGGTATTTCGCATCCAATAAGAAAGTGCATCTTTACCAGATATTCCGCAGAACTGGCGAAGTGCCAAAGCAGAAACTAAACCAGAAGCGTGCCAACCATTCCAACAGTGCATGTAAATCGGAGACTTACCCTCGCCTTTGATGGCTTTATAGATCATTTCTAAATACACTGTCGTGTTTTCAACATCAGCAGCAGTTAATTGGTAGTATTTAAGCGTATTAGCTTTTGATTCAACCGTTGAACAGTTCACTTGCTTAGGGGCCGTTGAAAAATTAGTTTCATACAGATAAACACTGGCGCCAAAACCTTCACTGCAAAGATTTTTTAATCCGATATCTGGTAAAGGGTTCGTATTCGAGCGTTTGCCGTATTTATTATAAGAGTTGTTCGCTCCGCCACGATAAAGAATACCTTTTAAAACTTTGCGAAAGTTTCTAACGCCATACATGTTTTCATAGCCATCACCATGGTTATCAACTAATTTTTCGTTCAGCGAATTAAGCTGATAGCGCTGTTCATATTTTCGAACTTGCTCAGCTAACTCAGATGTTCCGGCAAATACAGTTGATGTGAATAGTAAAGAAACAAGAATGGCTTTTGTGTTTTTCATACCTCAAGTAGAAAAACTTTTTTTATAAAGTACAAATTTTCATTCTGTTAAGAAAGGACAATAGTCCAGCTGTTGGTAAAAACTTAACCTGATCCTGACAAAAGCTCCGGAGCGTTCCTTTAAACTCCGGAGCACAAAGTCCTCTTGCAACTATCTATTTATTCACAGAATGTTCGATAAATTAAGTACATTCAAATAAACGATCGTTCTGCCAATGGTCGTCTTCACACAAACACAAGCGGATTGGTCGTAAAAAACCAATCCGCTTCTTTTTTAAAGAAAAAAATCTCACCCACAACAACTTTTTCTAATGTTAAAAAGAGGTAAAAATTTTAGGCAGAAAAACTAATTATGTTCAACCATTCTCGCATTGATACGTTTCAGTTTCAGAAGTAAAGCAAATAAACTAATGCTTAGGTGTAAATTACATTAAAATAGGTATAAATAGAAAATGTTTTAGACAGTGCATGTATCAACTTGAAAGGACTGTTATGCGAAATAGTTCTGGGAATTTAATTTATCTTACAGATTACTTAAAGCCAATCAATGATGCCGACCTTCAGTATTACCTTCTGTCTCCGCGCAACCCTCCACCGGAATATACAAAATTACACGACGATGTTTTTGATTTTTGGCTCAGTATTTGGAAGCCGACTCTGGCTGCAATCGGTTACAGCGATTCGCATCTTCACGAGGATTTCATTAGACAAGATGTTGTCAGTTGCATTTGTGCTGGTGATAAAGTTGTCGGCGTTTTACTTTTTGCCTTTTACTCTTTAGACGCAAAAGCCCCAAAAACATTTCGTTATATGACAGAAAATTATCCTGAAGAGTTTTTTACAAAAGTTAAGGCCATGGGCGTGCGTACGGCCATGAGTATGCAATACCTAGCTGTTCACCCCGATTGGCGTGGCAAGATGAATCCTCAGGCTCCCATTGGGTTATTAACCGTTGGCATGTCTTACCGTGTGCGTGATTTGTACGGAATCGATGCCAGCATTGCTCCCGCAAGAAAAGATCACAAAGTGAACGATCTTACGAAAGCCCATCAAAGTGAAAGTATTATTTCTGATTTTATAAGCCACAATGTGCCTTGTGATTTAATCGCTTGCTTAAGCGGAAAACCTTATGAGCATGCGTCGCCACAGATTCGTGCGATTGAAAAGGCTCTATGGGAGAACCGCATTGATACAACAACCAGTAGTAGCGTTGCCCCTAAAATTAAAAAGACAGCCTAAGGATCAGCATGGAACGCCAAAGATATTTAGAAATACGTAAAAAAATTAATTTAAAATTAAATGCTACACATTTGTATCTTCATATTGTGCAGGATATTTTATTAATCGGCGGTGTTAGCTTTTTACTTTCTAACTCTGGTCTTTTATGGCGGCTCGCTGCAATTCCGTTATTGTCTATATTCATGTTTCGACACTTCTCACTTATGCACGAAGCTGTACATGGGGTTATTTCTAAAAATAAAACTATAAATGATCTTGTAGGATTTGTGTCAGGTTGCCTTTGCATTTTACCTTATCACCCCTGGAAACAAATTCATCTAGAGCACCATCACTGGAGTGGCAATTTAGATAAAGACCCTGTAATGGCACTTATACGCAACTGTCCGAAGTGGCCCAAACCTGTTCAATTTGTTCTTTCTACTTTTTGGCAAGTGTGGATACCACTACTGGCGATTCTTCAATATTCTGTTTTTTGGATTTTATCGACACTGCAGATTTTTAAACCAGGAAATTCGGCAAAGAATATTTTAAGCACAGCCCTTCCCCTTATTTTCTGGGGAACGGTTTTGTATTCACTTCCCGCTCAATTATCTTTGACCGTGTTATTACCGGCAGCAGCCCTTTATTTATTGGCTGTAGAAGTTGTTAACTTTCCCCACCACATCGGGCTTGTGCAATATATTGGTGAAGCTAAAATTCCTGTCTGGCAACAGTACCAGACAGCGCGCAGCTGTACCTATCCTTTATGGCTGGCTAGATTTGTGGTGCTGAATTTTAATTATCATACCGAGCACCATATGTTTCCAGATGCCCCTTGGTATGAGCTCTATAATATTCATTGTGTTTTAAAAGAAGAACTTGGGTCTGCTTACAATGTAGATTCACAATTTTCGTGGATTTTAAAAAATCGCCCAAAATCTATTGAAGAGATGTTGTTGCCGACAGAAACAACTACGGCTGCGCCTTACAAAGACGCAGCCTAGAGTTTTATTAAATAAACTGAATATTTACAGCGTCGTCGCCCATGGCGATGATTTCGGCTGTAGAAGTACAAATAACTCCTCTTGCCACACCATGTATCATATCGTCGTTAACACTGACTAATGAGCCAATATTAATGAAATTGGCTAAAATAGCTCTGTTTACAAAGGGCTCTTGTACAACGCCACCTTGATTTGTTTCGCGAATAATTTGACGTGAAATAGTGAACGCTTTTAAAGGAAGATTACCATCCAATACAGCATTACAGTCTGCAATCGTGCTCTCGATGGCTTTCGTTGAACGTTCCCATAAATGATAAAACTCATGAACAATAATATCTAAAAGTGAATAACCCGTGATTTGGAAAAAACTTAAACTGCGATACAGCTGAATCATTTCATCGCCGTAAACTTCAACGATTTGGTCTTTAGCAATTGTACGTAAAAAATCATCACTCGCTTTTAATCCATAATGATGTAAAGCTTTTTTTAAGCATTTAAGTTCAATATCTTCGATGGGTTCGCGAGATGGGCCTGGGTCAATCCAGTTAGACCACTGCTCAAAATAGGCAGTCATTTGGTATTTCTTTTTATTAGGCGTTTCACTTAGTTTTAGAAGTGAACCCTTTGAACAAATGCGAACATTATACCCATAGATTGTTAGCAAATCTGCAAATCGAGTTAAGGCTTCAAGTAACTTAACGTTAACCGGATCTTGTAGAATACTTTCTTCTTGAAGATCATATTTTTGGATTTCAGCTGCTAACATATTGCCTACCTTGCATTTGTTTTAAGTGCGCTTTTTATAGCACAAGTGATCTTAAATTTCCTTACAGACCTACAAATAAACTTAAAAATGTGGAATTTTTACCCAGATATCAAAAAATAACCGCATTTTAAGGGCTTATTAAGCCGATTTTAGCTTGCGCTTCTTTTTATAGACTTTCGATTCAATAATTCTTTTTGAATCGTTCAGCATAACCTCAACGATATGTTCACGATTAAGCTTTAAAACCTCAATAACATGATGAAAACAGTGTGACGGCGGAGCACAAAGCCCACGCTCCCAGTTCGAAACAAACTGAGTGTGAACCTTAAGTTTTTTAGCAAGAGCACCTTGAGTAAAACCTTCATCAATTCGTTTTTCTTTTAAGTAATTTCCTAAATCATGAAAATCGTTGCTCACTCTTATTCTCCTTGAATAAGAAAACTATATAATAGTTTTTTATTTAGGTAAAGAAAGACATTGTTATACAGCGAATTAACTTCTACGAGCGTTACCCCTGTTTTGGGGGCTGCTTTGATTTATATAAACAATTCTGTTTTATTTTTCGGGTAAATAGCCACATAGTTCGGCCATGGCTCAATTATATAATAATTTTTTATTTAGCAAGGAGAGTGAACTCTTTACAAATTAACGGCAGGTTCCCGTTTTAGGGTCAGCTTCGATTTGCATGAACAGCTTTTGGTTCATCTGAGGGCATAAATCCTGAAAGTTATTAACACCTACACTGACTGCGGGGTTTTTCTTATCAGTCTTATTATTTGGGTAAATCGCCACATAGGTTTTACCATTTTTGTGGTTTAAGCCCACATTTGTTGTATTGCCGATTTGCTTTTGCGGAAAATTAGCTAAATCAATCACACATGTTTTTTTACCGTCATGAGCAACAAGTTTAAAATAGAGAACCTTATTGTGTTCGATCTTCATTTCAAGCGTTTGCTTGAACGTTAAACGAATACCGTCGATCACTTCACCGCCATAACTACATTTAACATCGGCGTTTAAGTCTTCTTTTTTTCCACCAACAGCGCTGGTTTTAACTGTACCCACTCCGCTGATAGGCCCCGCCGTAAGCGTTGGCAATGGGTCAGTTATACAATCCAAACACTCAGTGGCTTTCTGCGGGTTTTTCATGTCTTTTAATTTAGTTGTGGCTTGGTTCATTGTATCCAGTGCGGCTTGTGACGGCTCACGGTTTTCTGATGGATCTGGCGAACGGTATGCTGTCACTGGTTCGCGGGCCTCCATATATTCAGCGCGGTCCATTGATTTGGTGATTGAGCCAAGGCTTGAGAAAAAATTAAAGAGCGGGCTTTGTGTGTTATTCATCGCCCACATTGACTGCCCCATCATCGGACCTGATTGTGGCGTGAATTGCATAGCGTATTGGTTATTACCCATATTGATCGCTTGCAATACCTGTAAGCGCTGCCCTGGTGGAACTTGCGCTAATTGCAGCTGCTGTTGCGGCGTTAAATATTGCGGATACATTTGGCGCATCATCATATCCATTTGGGCTTGCTGCTGTAATGTCATCGTCGTTGCCACCGGCGTTTGTGCCACGGCAACTGCTGATACAAAAAAGATGATGAAGCTTGCGATAAATCTCACGTAAACCTATCGACATTGGGCTTCGTTAAATCAAGGCGACCTCAGTCTAGGTATCTGCTAGTTCTCTTCACGGCCCTTTAAAATAGCGAGGAGTACTTTTTCAGCTTCGTAATCCATACGTGGAAACGGAAGTGATTTGGCTTTACCTGATTTCTTCATAGGCTTTTTCATAAGGCCTCCCAACAATCTACTCCAAGCTAAGCTTGAGGCAATGTGCCTCAAGCTTAGCTTGGTAAGATCATCGTAAGCAATGGCAGAGCCAACAACCCCATCGCAAATTGAGGCTGTTTTATACGATTTAAAAAGCTTCCGTGTTCTTTCAGCTCAATCACAACCGAGGTAAACATCGCTCCACCCGCCATCATTAAGATCACCGGCAACGCTTGATTCACCAACGAAAGCAATAAACCCGCAACCACCCCACCGACTAATTCAACAACACCAGAAAACAAACCGCCGGCAAAAGATTTTTTTAAATTCCAACCCATGCCTTTAAGACATAAAACCATCAATAAACCCTCAGGAATATTTTGAATCGCAATCGAAGATAAAATAGGAATTGCCGATTTAAGATCAAGTCCTGCGAGCGAAGCTCCGCTCGCTAAACCTTCAGGAAAATTATGCACAATCAAAGCTAAAGCTAAAACTAACTGCGACGAAGAGATTTGCGGCTGCTCATGGGTTGCGTGCTCTTTACGTTCGATAAAAATTTTTAAACCATAAATAACAACTGCACCAAAAACAAAACCGATAAGACTTAATAAAAACAACTTGGGATTGTTCAGTGAGTTTTTAGCCGCGGGTGCTACTAATGAAAAAGCTACGGCAGAAAGCATTAAACCTAAGGCAAAGTCGATTGAAAATTTAAATTTTACAAAAGGGCCTGACTTCGTTGGCGTTAAAGATAACAACGCCCCCACTGCTGTTGCAGTAAATGAAATTAAACCACCTAAAATTCCAAGCCAGAGTACCGAAGACATAAGCCATATCCTTTCGTTTACTTTAAGTATCGGCCTTTTCTATATCAGCATGTACTGTTATAGATATATTTGATATAGATATTGATTATAACTAATCTAAGCACCCTGATAAGGTTTGCAGGCCTTGATCTATTTCTCTTTCATTTACTCCAGCAAAACCTATTCTTAAATGAGTTCCGGTTTTTCCGCGGTAGTCCATGCCTTTTTCGTCTTGAAAAAACACACCCTGTTTTTTAGCACGACTGGCTACTTTCGAAGAGTCCTGGTTTAGGTTGACCCAAATTGACATCCCTCCGGTTGGCGCGTGCCAAGATAAATCAAACTTTTTTTGCAAAGTTAAAAGGTGATCTTGTAAATGTAGAAATCTTTTTTCGTAAGTTCTGCGCATACGGCGCAAGTGCTTTTCAAAACCACCGTCTTTAAGCCAAGCAGCCAATGCTAACTGTGATAAACAATCAGTTTGGCGGCTCACTAAATATTTCTGATAGATCAAATGCTCTTTTAACTGCGCATCGCAGGCAATAACTCCTAAACGCGCTCCGGGAAATAACACTTTTGAAAAGCTGCAAATATAAATTCCGTACGCTGTTTCTTGCGATAACGGCGCTGGTGGAGGCCCTGAATAGTGAAACTCGTAATCATAGTCATCTTCTAAAATCGGAATCTGATGTTTTTCACAAAGCTGAATCAACGCCTGCCTGCGGCGCGGGCTAAGACTTACCGTTGTGGGATACTGATGCAGCGGTGTCGCGTAGATCATTTTAACTTTTTTAATGGCGATAAGCTTTTCTAGCTGGTCAGTGACTAAACCTTCTGCGTCGACGTCAATCGGAATAATCTTCGCTCCCAATGCTTCAAATAACCGCCAAGCCGGAGGATAACCTTTAGCTTCAACAGCAATCGCATCACCTGGTTTAATCAATGCTTGTGCGATTAAATGCAAGGCTTCTTGTGATCCGTTAGTGATAATAAATTCTTTATCTAATAAATTGCGGGTTCGTCTTAAGTAACCAGCGATTTCTTTTTTCGCGCTGTCTAAGCCATCGATGTGGCCATAATTTAATAAATCAGGCTTTGTCTTTTCTAAAGTGGCCGACAAAACTCTTCGAAACTCGTCTTTTGGAAAAAGACGCAGATCAGGCTGCCCGCCCCAAAATTCTAAGCGAAAACGTTCACGCTCAGTAAAGATCTCAGGTTTTGGGCGAACAATTTTAAACTGGGCTGATTTTTTCGAGTTCATCGGCGCCGTTTTTGAAGTGGTCACTGGAACTTTTTCCGAAACACGGTAGCGGGTTTTTTCTGAGTTTTCAACCCACCCTTCAGCCACTAAGGTTTGTAGTGCCGTCATTGCGGTAAAGCGGTGGCATTTAAAAAGTTTTGCCAGTTCACGTGTAGAAGGCAGCACTTCGCCGCTCTTAAGAATGCCATCTTTGATATGACTGACAAAATGATTGTAGATCTTCTGCTGCTTTGAAACCATATAAAGCCTCTTGTTAGCTTGGTTTATCTGGTCTAATAGTTAAATTAATTCTGGTTATTCTTGTTAGACCAATTATTTCATATCATGGCTATATGGAAAACACTAACGATATCTACACAGCCCCAGCCACTTTAACTGGAAACAAACTTAAGCTCGTGCCCGCAAGCCTCGAGCATTTAGACGATTTGAGCGAAAACCTACCTCATCCTAGTGCTTGGCACGGACTACATTGGGGAATCAAAACCAAGGCCGATATCGAAAAAGTCATGCTTGAGCGCGCTGTTAAGGCCAGAAAAGAAAAGACCGGAAACTGCTTTGCCATGATCGAACAATCCACAGGCAAAGCTGTTGGTATGAGTAATTATCTGCACTTAGACCGCCGCCATAAGTGTTTAGAAATTGGCGCAACTTGGGTTGGGCATAAATATCAAAAAACTTTCGTAAACACTGAAGCTAAACTTTTAATGCTCACTTACGCTTTTGAAACTATCGGAGTCGTGCGTGTTGAGTTTCGTGTTGATTCGTTAAATTTTAATTCACAAAGAGCCGTTCTTCGCTTGGGAGCAAAGTTTGAAGGTGAACTTCGTCAAACAGCGATTTTGCCTGATGGCAGAAAGCGCGATTACCGTATTTATTCTATCTTGGATTCTGAATGGCCAAGCTGCAAACAGAACCTGAAACAATATCTGGAGAAAAAATATGTATAACCCCAAACACTATAAAGTCGAAGATTTAGAAAAACAGTTAGAGTTTATTCGCAGATACCCTTTAGGAACTTTGATTACGAACGCCGATAATAGCCTACAAACAAGTTACCTCCCCTTTTTTGTTGAACAAAAAAATGATGAACTTTATTTGTTGGCCCATTTAGCCCGCTCAAATCCGCAATGGAAAGTTTTAACCTCTCAAAAATCTTTAATCAGCTTTCGTGGGCCTGATTGTTATATTTCGCCAACACTTTATAAAACTTCGCCGCAAGTACCGACCTGGAATTACACAGCGATTGAATGCTCCGGAGAAGCTGAGCTTGTTAATGATGTGACAGGGCTTGATGCTCTGATGAAATCATCTGTAGATTTTTTTGAAAAGCGTAACAACACCAGTTGGAGTTACGATCTTCCTGAGAAATTTAAATTTGGTTTACTTAAGGCTATCGTGGGTGTGCGATTTAAAATTACTCAGATTGATGCAAAATTTAAATTAAGCCAAAATCGTGAATCAGAAGACTATCAGGCCGTAAAAGACTTCTTGCAAACAAGCACAGCCCCGTTTGCAAGTGAAATGCTGTATTGGTTTTTAAAGTGATTCCACAATTAATGTCATGTTGGGATCGACAGTTTGTGCCACCGGCGTAAGAATAGGCTCATCTAAATTAAGCTCTTTACCGATAGCTGTTAAACGCTCTTCGATAAGTCTTTTTGTGTAAGGCCCATCAAGCTTTAGATCACCTGTTCTTTGCAACTTACCGATCGGATGCCCTGTCACAGCTTTGAAAACTTTGTATGTTAATTCGCTACAATAGATGCGATCATCAGACCATTCAAAAAAGATATCATACGGCTGATTGTACTTATAAAGCTGCACGTAAAGCTGCGGCACCATTTTTTGCGAAAAATATTTAAAGCGCATGACTCTGTATTTACGATCTTTACTTCTAGCAATAAATGATTTCAGAGAGTTTACCTGTAATGGCCCTACCGCCTCAGCCACATGCCATTCGTCAGATTTTTTAACGATCACACCCACGTGAGTCCACTGAGACCCCGTAGATTCAGCAATCGCTGCAGCTTGTTCAGTTTGGCTGTGAATAAAGATCAGGTCGCCCTCAGCAAGCTTTTTCTCTATAGCTGTGCTAGCTAGCGCTAAATTCGGTAACAGAAGTAAACAACATAATAAAGTCTTCATACAAGGTAAGTATAGGCGCGCTTTTTTAACGCAGGCAATACTTTAAATTATTGGCGCTCTGTAGTGCGCTGGTAGAAAAACCATGCAACGGCTGCAAACACTGAAGTGTTGGCATCACTTTTAAAAAGTGGTGACTCCACATTCTCGGAGCGGCCGTAGTAACTATAAGTAGCCCCGAAAATTAAATTAAAACGATTATACTCATAAAGAAAGTTCTGACCAACACTCAATGTGGATAACCCAGGCTTAGCCTCGTAAGCTGGGCGATCTGCGGTCGCGTACCGATTCTCCACCTGATAGTAGTAATTTGCCACGCGCTGATTGAAAAACTCCACAGATAAAGAAGTGATCGCTGACAAATTCGGCACTAAAAAATTTAATTTTTGAAACCTTAATTCAGGCTCAAACACTAAACCTAAAAATTCTGTGGCCTTAAAATCAGTCTCAAAAGTCAGTCTTAAAGGAATTTGCAAGGTTAACGAACCCACTTTAGGCTCTTTCCAAAGTTTGTAATTAAGGCTTGGCCCGGTTTCAAAAATGTAATTTAAATCCGGCATGCCTAAACGAGCTTTGTTCCCATCGCTGTCGTTATTAAAACGTGCGCCGAAACTTAAATGAATTTCTAATTCACGGGATTTAAAAAGTTCAGCGCGTGTTCCTTCTTCTTGATCCGATTTAAGAACATCACCGCGATAGATAACTAAGGGTAAAAGTAAACTTTTGCGCGAATATTCATCTGATGCCGGATAATCGGCAATCGAGCCATAACCATATCCAATGCCTATTTCAAGCTCTGAATAGGTGGGTTCTTTTTCTTTTTTTAGCTGAATATTTTTTTCGACATCAATGATATTGATCAAGTCCTGATCAATGCTTTGAGCCCGCAGTTGCGGGCTCAAAATAAGAACTAAGAATAAGATTTTAAAATAATGACTATTCATCGTCCATTTCATCGTCACCCATTACGCCTAAGCTGTATTTTTCTACACGGTAGCGCATTGAGCGGAATGAAATTTTAAGTAACTTCGCAGCTTTTTTCTTCACGCCGTTTGATGCATGAATCGCTTTGATTAATAATTCTTTCTCGATTTGGCCAATCACCTTATCAAGATCTAAACCATCATCACCGATTTCGATCTCATTTGATGAAGCCATTTTACGACCTGATGGCGTATTCACCATTGGTGGTAATGATTCTGGTAAAATCGTCGAACCAGCTTCTAAAGCCACAGTACGTTCGATCATATTTTCTAACTCACGCACGTTACCTGGATAATTATACTTTTTTAAGATATCCATCGCTTCAACTGAAATACTTTGAATTTGTTTTCCCAGCTTATCGTTGTATTTACGCAAGAAGTGATTCGCTAATAACGGAATATCTTCAGAACGATCACGTAACGGCGGCGACTTAATATTGATAACATTTAAACGGTAAAATAAATCTTGGCGGAATGTGTTTTTAGAAACCATCTCTTCAAGATTTCTGTTTGTCGCAGCGATGATACGCACTTCAACTTTCATGTCATCTGTCGCACCTACGCGGCGAATGATACGCTCTTGAATTGCACGAAGTAACTTTACCTGAATTGAAGCTGGTAACTCACCCACCTCATCTAAGAATAACGTACCGCCGTCAGCCACTTCAAATAAACCAGCTTTATCAGCGATAGCACCTGTGAACGATCCTTTTTTATGACCGAACATTTCTGATTCCATTAAGTTTTCAGGAATCGCACCGCAGTTCACTGTCACAAACGGTTTGTCTTTTAAAGGACCATTATAGTGAATAGCTTTAGCGATAACCTCTTTACCGGTACCAGATTCACCCGTGATTAACACGTTTGTTGGTGCCTGTGATACACGTTGAATTAAGTTAAATACAGAGTGCATAGCATCTGAATTACCCACCATATTTTGAAATGAGTACTCTTTAACTAATTCTTTTTTAAGAACGCGCACTTCAGTTTCTAAATTTTTAGATCTTAAAGCGTTAGCGATATTTAAACGAACTTCGTCGATTTTAAATGGCTTAGTTAAATAGTCATAAGCGCCTAACTTCATCGCTTCAACAGCGGTCTCAGTTGTACCGAAAGCTGTAATGATCATGAACACGATATCAGGATAACTTTCGCGAACATGGCGAAGTAATTCAATACCTGTTAGATTTGGCATTTGCATATCCGAAATAATCATATCAAATGATTTTTTCGTTAAAATGTCTCGGGCTTTAGCTCCGTCTTCAGCCGTCGTAACTTCGTAACCTTCTTTTTTTAGCATGATCTCGAGGAACTCTCTGATCGATTCTTCGTCATCTACTACTAAAATACGTGATTTCATGATGTCTATCTCCTGTTTATGTATTCTTTATGCTTTTTTAAATTTTAAAATAAATTCTGTTCCAACGCCCATTTCACTGTGAATCTGCATCTGCGCCTGATGTGACTCAAGCACCTTGTGTGTGATCGCAAGCCCCAAGCCAGTGCCTTTAGGTTTCGTCGTAAAAAATGGTTCAAAAATTCTTTTCTTAACTTCTTCTGGCATACCACTTCCGTTATCTTTGATCGAAAGCATAACTTCATCACCAAAAGTTTCTAATTTAATCACAAGCTTTGGATTTTCATTATTTAGCATCGCTTGTACAGCATTCATCGAAATGTTTAAAAAAGCCTGCTTTAACTTGTCAGCATAACCCAAAATCATTGCCGAATTCACTTGAATCTCTAAATTTAGGTTTTTCGGAGTTTGCGGACTTGCCTTAATATTCTGAATCACGTCATTCATAACTAAAGCCAAATCAATTTTTTGATCTGGGCGCTGTTCAGGCTTTGAATAATCTAAAAACTCAGTGATGAGGTTATTTAAACGATCGATCTCTTTTAAGATGATCTTCATTAACTTTTGATCATCTGGGTTTTTAGCATCTGTTGAAAGCAACTGAATACTGCCGCTGATCCCGGCTAATGGATTTCTGATTTCATGGGCAATACCTGCCGCTAACTGACCAATCGCTGCTAACTTTTCACGTTGGCGCATTTGATCTTGCAGATGTTTTACTTCAGTCACATCTTTTAACATCATTAAATTAACTGTTTCATTTAAATAAACATCTTCGTAGCTGGCCTGGTTTACTTCGTAGATTTTCTTTTCTTGAAGCTGTGGATTGTAATAAGCAAACTCAGCCTGCCCACGCGTATTAGTTTGGCTAAAGATCGTACGTAAATCATTCACTGAAAGATTCAAACGATCAGTTAAATTTTTATTAGCAAACAATAAATCATGGCTTTGATTAAAAGCTGTAAGCCCCGTCGGCATTTGTTGGATTAAGACTTCAGAAAACTCTTCTCTCGACCTTAATTTTTTTGTAACCGTAGTTAATTCACTATGCAGATCTTTAAGCTGTACGCGGAACTGTTGCGAAATAATCGAAACAGTCACAAAGGAAAAGTTAAATAACACTAAAGTAAATAGGTTCTGAATACCTTCCCAACGGATCGAAAGTAAATTCACAAATGACAGACAAACTGAACTAAACATCGTTAAAACTAATGACGATGTTTTAGAAAGTTCAGAACCTGCAATAAATAACAAAATTAATAGTACAATTAAGTTAAAGCTTGATAACACCGAATGTTGGGCCATTAAGTAAAATAAAATCACAAAATCAAACATAAACGAAAGCACATGATTTTTACTGTTAGTAAAATACAGTAAAAGATGATGTGCAAAAAACAGCAGCACTGCGCCGTAAAAGTGAATTAAAAAATTAACCTGAATAAACGGCGTTTGCGATAAAATCGCCAGTTGAAATAACACGCTATAAAAAAACAGTACCACAGCCCGCCAGTCGCGAGCTGATAATGAAGTAAAATGCTGTTCGATCTTTGCATTATTGAACAACTGTGTCTCCCATTTGGAATACTGGCAAGTACATCGCAACTAGAATGAAACCGATAATTCCACCTAAGACGATCATTAACAGCGGCTCGATAAGTGATGTCATGGCACGAATTGCATTTTCAACTTCATCTTCGTAGAAATCGGCAATCTTACCTAACATCGAATCAAGTGCGCCGGTTTGTTCGCCGATCGCCACCATTTGCGAAACCATTTGTGGAATTTCTTTTTGGCGTGATAACGGCAAGTGAAACGGACGACCCACTGAAATTGATTCTTTACAAGATTTTAAGGCGTTCTCGATCACGTAATTACCCGCCGTATTGGCTGCGATATCGATCGATTCAAGCATACTGATACCTGATGACAATAATGTCGACATCGTACGCGATAAACGCGCCACCGATGCTTTTTGAACCACATCACCGATCACCGGAGCATTAATTAAAAATTTATCTAAAGCCTGGCGGCCTTCTTTACTGGCAAAAAAGCTGATAATAAAATAAATAGCGACGAAGATCCCGATAAAAATACCCAGCCAGTGATTACGTAAAGCATCTGACATATTGATTAACATTTGTGTTAATCCCGGAAGCTCTTTACCGCTGCCTTTATATAACTCTTGGAACTTTGGAATAATGAAAACGATAATACCTGAAATTACGAGGACCGCAGCGATAACGATAACAATCGGCATCGCCATGGCCCCTTTGATTTGATTTTTGATCTTTTCATTTTTTTCAGAGTAAACTGAAAGACGATTTAAAATTACATCGATGATACCGGCTTCTTCGCCGGCACGAATCATATTACAATACAGATCATCAAACACGCGCGGAAATTGCTTCATTGAATCTGATAATCTTTTACCCGTTTCAATCGAAGCTTTAATCTGTAATACCGCCTCTTTAATTAATTTATCTGAAGTTGACTCAGAAAGAATTTTTAATGCATCGACAATCGGAATACCCGAGTTGATAAGTGTAGCAAACTGACGCGTAAAAATTTGTAAGTCTTTGGTTTTTACTTTGGGAGCAAAAAACGCCCCGAGTGCGCCGATATCATGCGCGTTCTTTTTGCCGGGAATATTGGTCACGACCTTTAAGGTCATCGGCATAAGTTGTTTAGCGCGCAGACGAACCTTTGCTTCAGATTCGTCTTTAGCATCAAGATAGCCAGTTTGAATTTTTCCGTTCAGTGAACGGGCCTGGAATTGAAACTTAGCCATGCTCTACAACCCCATTCTCTTTAACTGCGTATCTAAATCATCCGGAGCATCAGATGTCGCAAATGCTGATTTCACATCAATACGTCGGCGCACTAAGGCTTGAATGATTGATTGGTTTAAACTTTGGAAGTATTTTTTGAAAGCTTCGCCTTCATGCTGTTTTTTAAAATCAGCAAAAGACATTTTGAATAAATCTTCTTTAAAGCCCGGTTGTGCTACGAAAAATTCGTGAACAGCACCTTCTTTGATACCGATCACTTTTTGATAACAAATGCTGTTTAGCACCTGATAAAATCGGCGTGCTAAATTTGTTTGAAAACCGATTTGTGAAATAATCTGCTCTAAGCAGTTTTCTACAGATAAACCAGAGATCGTTAAATAAACTGAACGGCCTTCTTCACAAAGCTTGATCCATTTCTCCCAGTTCTTGATGCTATTAAAATCAACGACGAATTGATCTATACCATCATAAATTGGGTGATGCGCTTCCCACGAAAGAGTTTCTTCAGAAAGGTGAATTAACGAATCAATATTTAACATTGAAAGTGTTGAAAAATTACCGTGAACGGCAATCAACTTCGGAGAATCTTTTTTGATTTCAGAAATAATATCTTTTAAAAGCGATGATTTACCTTGGCCGCGCTGACCTGTCACAATAAATAATCCACTTGTTTTTTTAAGTGAATCCCAGAAAACCGGAGACTGGATATACTGGCTTAACTCAAAATTTGGAATAACGCTAAAATACGCCTTTAAACAGTCTTTGTGCTCAGTGAATGAAAACATCCACTGTTGATCAGACGATTTGTAAACTCCTCTGACAAAACCTTTAGTTTCCAGAGTTAGTTTATCATTGTTTTGTAGGCATAGGTCTTTAAGGTCTTCCCATTCAGAAAAACCTAAACTCTCTTTATCGATTTCCAGCCATTCATTTTTTACTTTCGCAATAGTTTTATGACCCAGTCTGAACTGAACCTCTAAAGCGGAAGCATCTCTTACTTTGGTTAAAATCTTTTCAATCATGATGCCTTATCCTCTAGTCGTCTCTCACAGATGTATTTAAAACTTCATCAATTGTTGTTTGTCCGCGGGCTAACTTTAACAAACCGCTTCGACGTAATGTACGGAAGCCTAAGTCCTTGGTTAACTTACGCAGCTCTGCTGCAGAAGCATTTCGTAAAATCGCGTCTTTGATTTGTCCAGTCACTGGCATTAATTCGTAAATCGCTAAACGGCCACGAATACCCGTGTTGTTACAGTTCGAACAACCACGTCCACGCATTAATTGAAATCTTGGAATATCAGCTTTGCTGACACCTAAATTTAACAGCGTTGTTTCAGGAACTTGAATCGGTTCTTTACACTGGTCACAAATTTTACCCACAAGACGCTGAGCTACGATTAAGTTCACTGTCGAAGAAATTAAGTACGGAGCTACGCCCATTTCAGTCAAACGAACAACTGTCGAAGGGGCATCGTTCGTATGAAGCGTACTTAAAACTAAGTGACCTGTAGAGGCCGCTTTGAATGCGATCTCGGCCGTTTCTAAGTCACGAATCTCACCCACCATGATGATGTCTGGATCTTGACGTAAGAACGCGCGAAGTGCAGAACTAAAATTTAAATCAATATCAGGATTCATCTGAACCTGATTGATCCCTTCAAGATTGAACTCGATAGGATCTTCCGCTGTTGAAATATTCACATCGGATTTATTTAACTCAGATAACGCCGAGTAAATTGTGGTTGTCTTACCGGAACCGGTAGGACCTGTGATCAACACCATCCCTTGCGGAAGGTTCACACAATTTTTGAATAACTTTAAATCGTCTTCCTCAAAACCAAGTTTGGTCATGTCGAGTTGAAGATTCGATTTATCTAGAAGACGCATAACCACTTTTTCGCCCCACATGGTCGGAACGGTGTTCACACGAAAATCCATTTCTTTATTTTCTTTGGCGATATTGATTTTCAAACGGCCGTCTTGGGGGCGGCGTTTCTCGGCAATATCCATTTTAGACATAATTTTAATACGGGCTGCAATCGCAGGCCCTGAAGATGCCGCAGGAGCAGCCACTTCTAATAACGAGCCGTCAATACGAAAGCGCACACGGAAGTTTTTCTCATACGGCTCTAAGTGGATGTCTGAAGCACGTCTTCGCATCGCTTCGATCAAAATACCATTCACGAATTTTACGATAGGCGCTGAACCGATTTTACTATCAGCCTCTTCACTCACTTCAGTCGAAGTGCTCTTCATGTCGATGTCGCCGACATCGTCTCCGCCTAAAGTTTCGTCTTCGTTGAATTGCTGTTCATTTTGTTTAAAGGCTCCGTAGAACTTTTCAATCGCGGCAGCGATCGAAACATCCGTCGCCAGAACCGGCTGCACTTTACACTTCGTTAAGAAACGGATTTGGTCACGAATCTCAATGTTTGCAGGATCAGCAAAGGCCACGACAAGCGTTGTTCCCGCCTTGGATACAGGAATAACATTGTTCTTGTCACAGAACTCGCGTGGCACAAGTGATAAGGCTGACGATTCAATTTCAATTTGACTTAAATCAACACCCGGAATTCCATATTGCTTTTCTAAGGCGCGAAGAATTTGTGAATCTTTTAGAATTCCGGTATTTACGATAACAGAACCAAGTCGAGCTTTTGTCTTAGCTGCCTCACTCAATGCAGCTTGCAACTGATCCGGACGGATCAGGCCTTGACGTGTTAGAATTTCCCCAAGCTTCGACATAGTATAAGTCTATCGAAGGTGACATTTTTTGTAACTGGACCTAGGAACGGTTATTTATGATTTTTTTGAAAAAATCGATATTTGTGTAAATGAAATTCGACGGAATCCAACACCCTTAGCGAGGCCTTTTCAGCTTCAGTTGACAGAGTATCATTCAGGTAATTTTGCGAATCAAAAAAGATCGCATTTTCAGCCAAAAAATTAAAGTAAGTTAAAGTTTGCACCAGCTCGGGAAACTCATTCAAATCAAAATCAATCACTAGTAAGCTTGCAAGTTCAGCCACATCAGACATTTCATCTAATGTTAACTGCTGTATCTGCACATTAAACAAATGTTTTTGCGCACTTTCGATCTGCTCCTGGTACGAAATATTATTCGGAGAAATTAAATAAATTTTATTAAAACCAAGTTTTGCTAAAGCCACAGCATAGGTAATTAAAAACGAATAACCGCCCACTAAAACCGCGTTTTTAGCTATATCCAGTGTGATATGTTTTGATTCTAAAAAACTACCGAAAGCCATCGAACTTAATTGAATCGGCTTAAAACCTTTAAGGTCTCTAGCAAAAGCATCAACCGCTTTCGTTGACTGAATCTGCCAGTCTAATACCGTAGTCCCAGAAAGAATCGATTGTCCTTGTTGTTCTGAAAGTTCAATCAGGTCAAAATCAGAGTGAAAAAGTTCTTCATCACTCATTGGCTCGAAATGAATCTGGATATCCGGAGCATTTAGTTTTTCACTCAGTTCAGCGGCACCTAAGTCAATCGAGCGGTAAATTTTCATAGCTGAAAAAACTTTCTCGCCTCAGAGATATCATTATAAATTTGGTGCTTCAATGCATCTACGCTTGAGAATTTCATTTCATCACGGTGAAAATGCTGAAGTTCCACTTTAATTTGCTCGCCGTAAATTTCTTGGTTGAAATCAAAAATATGAGTTTCAACTTTTAAGTAAGAGTTTGTGCTTTCAAAAGTCGGATTATAACCGATATTGGTGATTGATTTAAAAATTTTATCGTTCCAATAAACCGTTGAAAAATAAACACCTTTACGAGGAATAAAATCAATATCAGGGCTCACGTTGGCTGTCGGTACACCTAGCTGGCGACCACGTTTAAAACCAACACGCACCGGTCCGCGAATATAATATTTGCGGCCCAAAAATTTCTCGGCTTGTTCTAAATTTCCATGCTCTAAAAGTTTACGAATCACAGACGACGAAACCACCTGCCCGTTTTCTTCTAAAGCGCTAACAACTGTTAAGCCAATTTGGTTTTTGTGACAATAGTCACGTAAGAAATCGATACCGCCCGAACGGTCTTTTCCGAAGTTAAAATCATAGCCTACGACAATGTGTTTAGGCTTAAAATAGCGGTTGATATACAGATCCAAAAATTCATCAGCCTGCATAAGAGAGAAATCTTTTGTAAATTTTTCCTCAATAAGAAAATCAACCCCCAGAGCCTCCATGCGTTCAGCCTGGTCTTTGTAGTCAAAAAGTCGATGAACCGGAGTTCCCGGGTTTAGCAAAACACGGGGGTGCGGCTTAAAAGTACAAACTACAGAGGGTACATTGTACTCTTTACCCTGAAAAACGAGCTCTTTTAAGAGTTTCTGATGTCCCAAGTGCACACCATCGAAGTTTCCGACGGTCAAAACCGAGCCGGTCAAATGAGGGAGTGATTGGTCAACGGTACGAATCCATTTCATGGTTTAAATATAATCTAAATCGTGCTAGTTTTGCAACGCGTGAAAGACAATATACTCAATTGGTTAAAATGGACAAATAGCAAGAAAGGCTTTTGGAGCAGAGCTTTGCTTTGCTGGCTATTTTCTATCGTTCTTTTAAAGTTTGATGAAGTCGACCTGTACGATAGTCGGTTTAAAATTCGCGGGGCCCAGCCCGTAACCAAAGAGATTGTTTTAGTCACAATTAAGCCCAGCGACTTTGTTAAGATCTTTGACCTTAAGACCAACTCGATCGTGAACATGAACGAATCCCAAGATGTGACCGATAGCTTCTTTTGGGATCAAAAAATTTGGTTTCAAATGCTTTCGCAAATTTTAAATCAAAAACCACAAGCTGTGGGGGTGACGTTATTCTTTGGCGAAAACATCGGTGTGACGCGTTTAAATTCTCAAGAGATTATCGTTTTCAAAGATCCGAAAATTACCTGGGCTACCAACACCAGCCTTTTAGAAAACATGTCACTTCCGTTTGCAACACTGCCCGACCGTTCCAACATTGCTCACATCGAAGTGCTTCGCGATGAAGACGGCATCGTGCGCCGCCTTCAAGATAGCCGTGGCTTTTTACAAGACATCTCTCATGCCATCGTAGACAGCACACGTAGAAGTAAAGACTCACTTTCGGTAATCAACTACCGCGGACTTCACCGTTTTAAAACTGTGGGCTTACAAAAAGTTTTACGTGGCGATCTGCCAAAAGATTTTTTCAAAGATAAATTAGTTTTTATCGGCACAGAAAGAACGATCAACTCACAGGTTCTTACACCACTTGGAGCTATGCCTAAACATGAGTTCTGGGCTCAGGTGACTGACAACGTTTTAGAAAAGCGCTTTATTAAAAAAGGTTACACCTGGATTAACTCGCTCATGCTTTTAGTATTAACGATTATTGCCGTACTTGTAATCACCCACTTTCCGCAAGCCGTTTCGTTATTTATCTTTTTCTGGATCGGAACAATCTGGTCAGCGTTTTCAATTTGGGTCTTTGATACTTTCAATCTTTGGATTCCGTTAGTTAGTCCGCTGGTGTTATTAATTTTAATCTGGGTTTTATATATCGGCTATCACGCCCTACGCATTGAAAAAGCGCATGCTGAACTTCAGCAAGAACAGCGTTACTTGTCTGATCTAGAGCAGTTAAAAAATAACTTCATCAGTCTAATTTCGCATGATTTAAAAACACCGATTGCCAAAATCCAGGCTGTCGTTGACCGTTTAGATGCTGAAAAAAATATTCCAGATCACATGCACGAAGATTTTGGAAATTTAAAAATTTATTCAGAAGAATTAAACCGTTACATCCAGTCGATCTTAAAAGTTCTTCGTGTTGAATCACGTGATTTTCAAATTTTAAAAGAAGTGGCTGACTTAAACGAAGTGATCGAAAACGTTGTCGAGCGCCTTAAGCCCGTAGCTAAAACTAAAAACGTAAATATTGACCTGACATTAGAACCGATGTTTTTGATCGAGTTTGACGTAACCCTTATGACCGAAGTGTTTTTAAATCTGGTTGAAAATGCGATTAAATACACATCGGCCAACGGTCAGGTCTTTATCCGCACAAAAGAAACCGACACCGAAATTCTGATTGAAATTCAGGATACTGGCGAAGGAATCGCGGGTGAGGACCAATTACACATCTGGAAAAAGTTTGTGCGTGGTAAAAATCAGGATCAAAAAACTAAAGGAACCGGCCTTGGTTTATACCTGGTTAAATACTTTATTGAACTGCACGGCGGAAATATTACGTTAAACTCAGAAGTTGGCAAAGGAACGACGTTTTATGTTCGACTGCCGATTGATCCGGTACTATAATTTTTATTGATAAAGGGCTCGCGGCTTTAAGCGCGACAGGGAACAAGTTATGAAACTGAACACACTTATCGTTGATGATGAACAAGAACTACGCAAATCAGTTGCGAGTATTTTGCAGAACTCTATTCCTGATGTGACTTTTAATATCACTGAAGCGTCGAATGGCCGCGAAGCTATTGATTTAGCTAAAAAAGAATTCTGGGATCTAATTTTAATGGACGTAAGAATGCCTGAGGTTGATGGCCTTGAAGCTTTACGCCAAATCAAAGAACACGATCCACGCACTTTCGTGGTGATCATGACGGCACACTCAAACTTAAATGACGCCGTTGTCGCGATTAAAGATGGCGCTTACGATTATGTTGAAAAGCCAGTAAGCCCTGAAAAATTAACGGCCATCGTTCGTAAAAGTATCGAAGCCCATGACATGATCACTGAGTTATCAGCTTCTAACCCGATTTTTGACGACGATATCGAAAGTGAAATCGTTGGCCAAAACACAAAAATGAAAGAAGTGTTCAACTTAATCTACAAACTTTGCAAAGTAGATACGACAGTTCTTATTCGTGGCGAAAACGGAACTGGTAAAGAGTTAGTAGCTAAAGCTATTCACTTCAACTCTCCTCGTAAATCAGGCGCCTTTGTGGCGATTAACTGTGGTGCGATTCCTGAACATTTAATGGAGTCAGAATTATTCGGTCACGAAAAAGGCGCTTTCACAGGTGCTATCGAGCGTAAAATCGGTAAATTTCAATTAGCCAATAACGGCACATTGTTCTTAGACGAGATCGCTGAACTAAAACCTGAAATGCAGGTGAAGTTACTTCGCGCTCTGCAAGAAAAGAAATTTACTCCGGTGGGTTCAAATCGCGAAGTTAAAACGAACGCGCGTATTATTGCGGCCACGAATAGAAACTTAGAAAAAATGATGGAAGACCAAGAATTCCGTGAAGATTTATTCTATCGTTTAAATGTGATGCCGATCTTCTTACCACCATTACGTGAGCGTTCTGATGATATTCCTGAGTTAGCGTTAAACTTCTTAGAAAAATTCTCAAAATCACACGCCAAACAAATTCACAGCATCGCTCCAGATGTTTTAGATTTAATGAAAACTTACCGTTGGCCAGGTAACATCCGTGAATTAGAAAACGTGATTGAACGCGCGTTTATCGTTGAATCCAGCCAAGTGATGACAACAGCAAGCTTACCGGAAAATATCCGCAACGCCGCTGGAGCAAAACCTGCCGCTGCGATAACAACTGCAGTTGGTGGAGTAAAAACCGAAGCTCCTGCCGCTGGTGGTGCTTTAGATTTCGAATTATTTAAAGAGCAGGCCGAAAAAGATTTTATCATCAGCGCGCTTAAAGCGAACAAAGGTAAGATCAACCAAACTGTGGCTCAGGCAAATATTCCGAAAAATACGCTGCTACGTAAGATTCGTAAGTACAATATCAACGTTAAAGATTTTTCTTAAATCAGTTAGGAAAGCGAAGCTGGCACTGCCCGGCTTCGCATTGAGCTTCTTTTACTTTTGCATCTGACATACAAGCCCCAGCCACCGCACAAGTTTGCGGATCATCAAATTTTTGCCAAGGCTTCGTTTTTTTATAAAGATCTAAAAACTTTTTATTAATCGCTTTTTTCGTCGATCCACAGCAGTGGCTGTACAGCACGATCACACAGTCGCTATCGCTCTTACACTGTGTGATATCAACTTCTTTCGCCAATGGCTTTGTCGCAAAGGCGTTCACAGCCAAACTTAAAATAACTGCAAAAATTAATGTTTTCACGATTGTGCCTTTAAAACTTTTTTTGCTGAATGAAACACATGCTCTGGCATAATTTCTTTCATACACTTGTGATGCCCTAACGGACATTTATGATGCCCATGCAGACCACACGGCCTGCATTCGAGACTGCGGTTTTCAATCACTATGCTTTTATCTTCCCATGGTCTAAAACCCAAATTCAAGGTTGTCGGCCCGAAAATAGCGATCACCGGAGTTCCAACACTTGCCCCTAGATGCGATGGTGAAGAGTCGTTTCCGATAATTAAATCGCACGACTTTAAAAAATCGATTGAATCAACCAGCTTCATTTTACCCGCCAGCATTTCTGCTTTTGGATTTCTACCTTGAATTTCTTGGCATAAAGAAGCCTCATCAGGGCCTCCCATAAGGTAAACCTGATAGCCTTCATTTAATAACTTTTCTGTAAGTTCAGAGTAATAATTCACCGGCCATTTTTTAGTTTCCCAAACAGAACCCGGAAATAACGCTATTTTTTTATGAGTATTAAACGCATGCGTTGGCACATGCATCGAGAAAAACTCTGGAATAGGTTTAAATCTTCCTTCTTGGTCAGAAAAATTTAAATAACTCCAATCCTGTTCATTGATTTTTTCAGCCGTCTTTGGGTCAACAGGGGCTAATAAAGCCATCTGACGAATAGCATCTGGCAAAGCTTTTAAATACTTTACACTTTCACTAAAAAATAAAAAATTAAGCCCTTGAGAAAAACCAAATTTCTTTTTGGCTTTAATCTTCCAGGTAAAAAGCGCCGAACGCAGTGATCTGTGCAAACAGAAAACATTTTCAACCGCATGCGAGTTAATTTTTTTAACGGCATCGTTGTAAGAGGCTTTATCACCCTTATTGACCGTAATCAGCTCGTCAATAATATTTAGTTTCAACAGATAATCTGCGACACCTTTTTTGGCGACAAAGATTACTTTATCATTCGGGTACAGCGCTTTAAGCCTTTTTAAAAAAGGAATAGATAAAAATACATCACCGATAAAGGCCGTCTGCACGACCACATGATAAGACATTATTATGACCCTGGTTCGATCTCGATCACTTCAGACACTAAAGTGCCGATTTTGATTTTAGCTTCGATTCTTAAAATATATTTACGGTCATCATCCGAAAGCCAGATAAAGATATCGCCCGTTTGCGATAAAGCCCCGCGTGAGACGATACTGGCTTTAATTTTAACCGCATTAAATTCACCGGCTTCAGTTGATAATTTTTCTTTACCGACGAAAGTTCCCGTAAATACTATATTTTTTTTATCTTCGGCCACACGGAAAGAAATTTGTTTGCCTTCTTTCCAGTTAAATACACGCATATAGAAAATACCGCTGAAGGCATTTTGTGAAAAAGGTAAAATATCCCAAGTGTATTTCTTTTCTTCTTCACCGCTTTTTTCAGTGTATTGTTTTTCCCAGTAGTTGGCTGTTAAAGTGTCATTATTAAAATACGACTGGGCTTGTTTAAGTTTGCCTGTTTCTTTGATGTTAATTTTTAAAACGTGCGGCACCAGTGATTCATAATCTAAAAAAGTATTTACGGTATCATCGACCGAATAAAAGCTAGAAAAAATACGGCTTGATTCTAAGCCTACAAAAAAATTGTAGCTTTTACGGTTATTCACCTGCGCAAAAGGTTTTACTTGCATGGTTAAGGTTCCAGCTTGTGCTGAAAAATAGCTAACTTCATGAACAACTTTTTCACCAACTTTAAATGGATCTTTTAGCGGTCGACGAGAAGCCCCTTCAAATCCATCGTTATCTTCAATTTCAGGCTGACGTTTTGTTGATTTGGCAGCTGTTTTAGCATCTGCTTTTTTAGGTTTAGCTTTCGGCTCTTCTTTTTTAACCGCAGTTTTTTTAATTTCTTTAACCGCTGTTGTTGCACTGACTGCAGACGTTTTTTCTTCAGCTTCAGTTTTCGCAGCCTCTACTTTAGCAGGCTCTTCTTTGACAGCTTCTTCTTGAATTTTAACTTCACGTTCAAACTCTTCGTTCTTAAAAAACTTATCTTCTTTATCGTATTTTAAAAAACTGCTCGAGCAGCTAAAAAGGCTGAATAACAAAACTAAGCTGATAATTCTCATTCGAAGTCCTTCCAACGTCTATGCACCCACATCCACTGTGCCGGCCAACGTTTTATGATACTTTCTAAGGCTGCGTTAAAACGATTCGTAATAATTCGTTGAGCTTCCAGTTTATCGTCTGTCGGCACATCGTCAATTTTAACTGCAGGATCAATACCTATATGCAGCTTATTGGCTTCATCCCAATAACTGTACAGTGGCAACACTGGAGCTTTTGTCTTTAGCGCAAACAAAGCTAGACCATAGGCGGTACCCGTCTTCTTACCGAAGAACTCGGTCTCGATGCCATAAGGTTTACCCATAAATTGATCGAGCACAAAAACTATGGCTCGTTTTAAGCGAAGCGCTTTTAAAATCTCGAAGGCATTATTCTTACCATGGGCATCGATAAATTCTGTTTTTGACTTGGTACGTAGTGAAAACCAAAACTCATCGGCAAAAGGGTTACTAAATCTTTTTGAAATTAGACTTAAAGGAACAATTTTTTCACTCATGATAGCCGCACCTAAATCACCGCCCCCTAAATGCAGCGTAAGAATAAAGAAACCTTGATCCTTGGGCAGATTTTCCAAACCATGAAAAATTACATTTTCATTAATCCATTTTTCGCTAACGTACGGAACCCGCGCCAAATCGACGATCCCTCTGGCTAATACATAGATGCTTTTTTTCATCCACTGTTTTTTGGTTTCATCTGCTGTTCCCGGAAAAGCAATATCCATATTTGAATAAACAACTTTTCTACGAAGATTTAAAACATCTACCCACAACCAAGCAATAAATTTGGCAAACAGTGTGTTAAACCACCAAGGAAGTAAATGCACGATAAAGGCATAAGTGCTACTTACTAATCTGGCTAATTTTCGCATTTAACATATCCTTATCTTGAGTCGAAAACTGAAGTTTTAATTCAATCGCGCGGGTTTGCGCACGCAGTTCAGAATTAGTAATTTTAACCAGGTCTTTTTCAGTGGCACACAGAACACTTCCGGTATATTTATTTTGCCATTGTTTTAAAATGTCTTTTTGCTCTGATTCTGAAAACGAATGATGATCCGAAAATTCTAAGTGATTAACAACAATGTAACCTGATTTTTGTAAGTTAGCTTTTAACTGGCCAGGGTTACCGATGGCCGAATACACGAAAAGTTTTTTACTCTCTGTATTCACAGTTGAAATAGCCTGCGATTCGATAAATGGGTGTTTCTTGGCCGATAAAAATTCTTGAAAGAACTTTAAAGTTTCAGAGTGAGCATTATTAGTTTTTGTTAAAATCACTAATTGTGATCTAAAAACCTCTTCTAAATCTTCACGTAAATGCCCCAGCGGAAGCAAACGGTAATGCGACATCGGCTGTGAAACATCAATCAACACGATGTCTAAATCGCGTTTTAAAGTCCGGTGTGAAAACGCATCGTCAACAATCACCACGTCTATTTTAATTTTATTAAACTGGTAGTACTCCAGAGCAAATTCAACAGTGTCTGTCTTATGTGGTCCACTCCATACTTTAACAAAGGGAGCCATTTTTTTGATTAAACACGGCTCATCGCCATACATAAACGTGTGTTTTAAATTTTCTTCAGTCACTTCAGCGGGCTGTGGAAGTTTAGCTTTATAACTTTTAGAAACGACCAGAATTGATTTATCTTTAAGTAAAGAAATTAACTCTAAGACAACCGGAGTTTTTCCCGTACCACCGGTTGTAAGATTCCCGACCGAGATCACCGGAATATTAAAAGCCTGTGGCTTAAACCAGCCCTTTTCATAAAAAAGATTTTTCGTATCTACAACTAAACGGTAGGGATTTAAGTATTTCATAAGTACTTAGCTAACGCCTGACCTACGCGCTGAGTAGCCCCAACATCACCCAGTTTAAATTGCAATTGCGCAAGCTTTGCAATGGTCGCTTTTGTATAAGCCTCATCGTTAATGTATTTTTCAAGTAATGGGATAAGCTTGTCAGTGTCAGCAGCGCTTTGCATACGCTCTGGTACAACTTCTTCATCCATAATCAGATTCACTAAACCAAAAAAGCGAATACCACGAACAAGCAGTTTTCCGATAACGCCCGTGATCCATTTTAAACGATACATGATCACCATTGGCTTTTGCAGTAAACCCACCATTAATGTGGCTGTACCCGATGTTGCTAAAATATAATGAGCCAGCGAAATCATTTTATTTGGATCATCTTGCACTAAGATGTACGGCATTTTGTAATCTAATTTTTCAACGACAAAATCAGTGATGTATTCTTTAGTTAGCGTAGGAGCGACTAAAATCATAACCCGTAAAAAATCGTATTTCTTAGCCAAAGCACGCGCCACTTCAAGTTGTACACCGAAGTTAAGTTCGATTTCACCTTTACGTGAACCCGGCATTAAAGCTAAAACTCGTTCATTCGGAGTAATACCGTATTTTCCGCGCGCTAATTCAATTTGCTGTGGATCTAATAGCTTAGGGTCAAGATCTTCTAACAGCGGATGCCCGACAAATTCATAGGGCACTTGATGCTGTTCATAGAAATCTTTTTCAAATGGAAATAGTAAAAATACTTTGTCGCAGTATTTTTTAATGTCGAAAATACGACCTTTTCTCCAGGCCCATACTTGCGGCGAAATATAATAAAATACCTTAATCCCATGTTCACCGAGCTTTGTTTTTAAAGTTTTAGCTAACTTTAAATTAAAATCTGGGTAATCCATTAAAAGTAAAAACTTAGGCTTAATGCGGATAGCTTCTTCGACTAATCTTTCAAAAACGGCTTTGAGATCTTTGTAATGCGCAATCACTTCCGCAATACCCACAACAGCCATTTCTTCAGATTTACCTAAACGGCGCATGCCGAAATCTTCCATGGCTTGTGAGCCCACACCGGAGATTTCGACATCGATATTATTTTCTTTCCAGTACTTCATAAGCTTAAGTGCATACGTTGCACTCGAAGCTTCGGCGGCCACCATCATGATCTGTGGCTTCGGCGTCGTCACTATTTGATCTCCGCTAAGATCTTTTCGATATTGGCTAAGGCAAGACTTGCTTCATCACCTGTGATCGCCACTGGAACTTCTTTTTTTACCGCGCGGATAAAATGATTAATCTCAAGATTTAAAGCATCTACTTTTTCGATGTTGAACTTTTCTGTCTTATAGAATGGATCATTAGCTTCGCCCGTTAAAATTTCACCTTCAAGTGTAGCTGTATTTACATAAATTGTACGGTCTTGTTGAACCGCACGGTAATTACGAACAATCGTTGGATTTAAACGTGAATTATTGATTGTCACCTGTACGCCAGATTTTAACTGTAAACGCACAGACACATCATCGATCGTATCTTTAATAAACTTATGGCCATAGACCATAAATTTCTCAATGTCAGAATTAAATAAGAACTGCACTAAATCTAAATCGTGAATCATTAGATCGTGAAGCACGCTCACATCAGCGCCACGGGCGCGAAACGGAGCTAAACGGTTGATTTCAAAGTATTTTGTCTTCGTCGCTGAATCTTTAACGATTTTATACGACGGATTAAAACGTTCAATGTGCCCTACCGAAAAAATCACATTGTTTTTCTTAGCTAAAGCTGAAAGCTCGTAACCTTGCGCTGCTGTGGCTGCGATCGGCTTTTCAACTAAAGTCGGAATATTATTTTTTAAAAAGAAAGCCGCTAAATCATAGTGAGCTTGGGTAGCTGCTGCAATCGTTACGAAATCTACTTGTGAAGGAATTTCTTCTAACGATTTAAAAGCTTTAACACCTAACTCACCGGCGATTTTTTCAGCCTGAGGTGCATACTGGTCAAAAACACCAACCAATGTTGCGTTCTCAGAACCTTTTACTTTTTGGGCGTGAAAGTTACCTAAATAACCTACACCAATAACTGCACCTCTAAGCTTTGCCATATTACTCTTCTATCCCTCCGCCAGAAGCATTCTGACGGTGAATTGCGATACCGCGTTTAGATGATTTTACGAAATGCACTAAAGTCGCGATATTTTCTGAAGGTTTACATTCACTTTGAATACGCGCTAAGGCTTCATCAACCGTGCCTGACCCCATGATAATAATACGAATCGCTTTATGAACATTCGCTACTTCTTCTTTTGAAAAACCTTTACGTAAAAGACCTACTTTATTTGTCGCACGAACAACGGCGTAGTTACCTTGCGCGCGTGAAAACGGCAGAATGTCTTTATTGACGATTGAAGAACCAGCCACGAATGAATAACGGCCAATTTTAGAAAATTGGTTAAAGGCGCAAACCCCACCAATAACTACATTGTCTTCAACTTCACAGTGACCACCGAAGTGCGAGTTATTCGCAACGATCACGTTGTTACCGATTTTGCAATCGTGCCCTACGTGCGAGTACGCCATAAAGTAGCAGTTATTACCAATTTGCGTAATACCGTCGCCTTTTGACGTCGCTAAGTTGAACGTTGTGAATTCACGAATAACGTTGTTATCACCGATAATTAATTTTGTAGCTTCATTTTTGTAACTGATATCTTGTGGAGGTCCACCGATCACAGCGCCTGGAAGAATGTGGTTATTCTTACCGATTTCAACGATACCGTAACGAGATCCGATCGTGCAGTGACCTTCAATAAAAGTGCCTTTGCCGATTTTTACGTGACCTTGAATATTACAGTAAGGCCCGATCTCTACATCTTCTTCTAACTTCACGTCGGCCGAAATGACCGACGATGGATGAATTTTCATAAATAACTCTTTGGATTCTTAAAACTATTTCTCTTTGTCGAAAGCAGTTAATACATCGTTAGTAACGTTAACTTCAGACGCTGCGTAAACTACGATTGGAGTTGCTTGACTAGATTGAATAACCATAGAAAGACCTTTGTCTTTAGCTACTTTTTCGATGATTTTTTTGATTTTATCAACGATTGGAGCCACTAAATCATTTTCTTTTTTAGCTAACTCAGCTTGAGCTTTTTGCGCACCTTGGTTGAATTTCATCATTTCTTCTTGAAGTTCTTGAGCTTTTTTACCGAAAGCTTCTTCAGATAAAACTGAACGTTTTTTCTCGATATCTTCACGCATTTTTTCTACGTCAGCTTTTTTCTTTTCTAATTCTTTGTTTTTCTTTTCTTGGTCTTTTTTTAAGTCTTCGAAAGCTTTTTTACCGGCTTTAGAATTTTTGATAACTTCTTGTACGTCTACATAACCCATTTTGAATTCTGCGTGAGCCGACATAGCAAACATCATTACTAAAGCTGCGATCATAGTTGTGAACATGTTTTTTTTCATTTTTATCTCCTTTAAAAAATAAAAGTTTGTAAATTAATTTAAATTATTAGAACGGAGGTCCGATCGAGAACTCAAAATTCACCGAATCTGAGTTAAACTCGTCTGTTTCCATTGGCCAGCCCCACTCGAAACGTAAAATCCCTAGTGGTGATTTCCATCTAAAACCAATACCTACGTCACTTAAAAATTTCGATGAAACGATCTCGTCTTCAGCTTGACCGATATCGTAGAACGCTACACCACTTAAACCCGCTTCTTTAATAAGTGGGAATTGAAGCTCAGTTTGAAATAAGACTTGTTTTGTACCACCGACGATTAAGTTCGAAAGCCTTTGGCGATCAGCTTCTGAAATCCCTTCGCGGTAGAATGGCGAACCTTGTGTTCCAATTTGTTGGTAACGTAACGCTGAATACACACGTTTACCTACGCCCGATGAACCAAAACCGCGCAGTGTATATGGACCACCTAATTGGTAAGTTTCAGAGAACGGAACTGTTCCACCTTTTTCTAACGGCTGGATGTTTGAGTAAGAAATATTATTTCTCCACACCACATCCCAGAATAAGTTATGAAAGAATTTAAAACGCGTTGAAAATTCTTGGTATTTTAAATCGCCACCAAAACCTGTGCGCTCATAACTAATATCAGTATAGATACCTTTTGACGGCTCAGCACGGTCATTACGTGAATCGTATTCTAAAGTTGTTTGAATAGCTGATGTCACACCGCGAGCCGTATCTAATGGAAAGATCAACGGGTCAGTGTTTTCATTATCGAATAACTCAGTTTTATCTAAACGGTATCTCACATAAGCACGCGTGTAATCACCGTACACCGGGTGACCAAATCTTAAGTTACCACCCGCTTTACGGATGTCGTAGTTAATACGTGCTTTATTTTCGATGTAGAATAAATCAAAACCTGAAGACCATTTTGTGTCTAAGAAGTACGGGTCAGTTAAACCTAATTTATAATCCTGACGGTTTTTCGAGGCATCAATACGCGCTTCTAAAGACTGACCAAGACCGCGGAAGTTGTTTTGCTGAATTGATCCACCAAGACTGAAACCTTGTGTGTTACCGTAAGCTGCCGTTAACTGGATTTGCCCGGTGTTACGTTCTTTAACCACGATTTCGATATTTAACTGATCTGGTTTTTCTGGAGGCGTGCTTGTTTTAAAGTTCACTTCTTCAAAGAAACCTAAACGTTGGATATTTTCTTGTGATAAACGTTTACGAGTTTCGTTGTAAAGCTCACCCTCTTCGATTTTTAATTCGCGGCGAACTACTTTATCACGCGTTTTGCTGTTACCAGAAACGATGATATCGCCGAAGTAAACTTTGTTACCTTTTTCAAATTCAAACACTAAATCAACTTTTTTGTCTGAATCACGAAAGTTGTAACGAGGAATAACGTTGGCAAAAGCGTAACCTAAGTCACCGTACTTCGCTTGAAGGTCAGTGATATCTTTACGCATAACTTCAACCGAGAAGATGCCGTTATCTTTGATTTTTACCGCATCATAAAGCTCAGATTTCGGAAATAATAAATCACCCGAAAAATCAACTTCACCTACATAGTACTGTTCACCCTCTTCGATGTGATAAGTGATGTAGATTGATTTTTTATCTGGAGTTACAGTCACTAACGGACGGTCGATCTTAACTTGTAAAAAACCTTGGTTCCAATAGATGTATTTTAAAACTTGAATGTCTTGGTCAAACGCTTCTTGTTTGAAAGAACCAGAGTTTGACATACCCGAGAAAAAGCCCGCTTCTTTTGTGAATAAACGGTCTTTTAATTGGTTGTCTTTTAACTGTTTGTTACCGATGAAAGTGATTTTTTTAACTTTCACTTTATCGTTTTCAGTGATCACAAATTTAACACGAACAGTTTCACCCGCCGTGATGTCTTCAATCACCGGTTCGATCTTAACTAGGTAATAACCTTTTTCTTCGTAGTACTTTAATAACTTATCAATCGCTGTTTGAATTTTAGCGTTGTTAACGACTTCAAAAGTTCTTAAGCCTGACTGAGTTTCTAGATCTTCAGTTTTAAGTTCTGATTGGCCTTCAAATACGATTTCAGCCACCACAGGTTTTTCTACGATTTTGTAGATTAATTTTAATCCTTTAGCTGTGTTTTCTTTTAAAACTTCAACCTGGATAAAATAAGTCATCGCAAATAAATTTTGGATATCTTGTTTTACGTTTTGTGGATCGAACTGCGCGCCAACTTTAGAAACGATCTTTCCTAAAACCGCATCTTTTTCGATTTTTTTAAGACCAACAACTTCGATTTCAGCGATCGTTTGTTTGGATTGGGCAGCCGATGTTTTTGGAGCTTGCGCCGACGCAACCTGAACCATAAAAATGCCCATGGTGAACGTCGTGATGAAGAATAAAAAGTTCAGTTGTTTTAATAAGTTATTTAACACCAGAAAAGGCTAGCTAGACTTTAGTTTGATGTCAAATAGCCATCTTTCATGCGGTAGATTTTCGAGAACGCCTGCGCAAATTGCAGATCATGCGTTACGACAATCAAAGTCAATCCGAGCTTTTTTTGCAACTCAAAGAATAGCCCCTGAATTTTAGCCGAATTTTCTGAATCTAAATTACCTGTAGGCTCATCTGCTAACAAAATGCGCGGATTGCGAATTAAAGCTCTCGCAATAGCCACTCTTTGCAGCTCTCCACCACTTAATTGGTTCGGATAATGGTCAACACGATCACGTAAACCCATAAACTCTAACCACTCTAAGGCTTTTTGTTTGGTCTCTTCTTTGGGTTGTTTAGCCAATAAACCTGGCAACATGACGTTTTCTAAAGCACTTAGCTCATGAATTAAGTGATGAAACTGGAACACAAAACCCATTGTCTCGTTGCGAAATAAAGCTAACTCATCATCTGATTTTTCAAATAAAGAAGCCCCTTCAAAAAGCACTTGGCCTTCAGTGGGACGATCTAAAGTTCCTAAAATTTGCAAAAGCGTAGATTTTCCCGCACCCGATGAACCCAGCAAACAAACCGCTTCACCTGCTTGAATATTTAAATCAACCCCGCGAAGAACAGAAACATGTGAAGCACCAGTTATGTAATTTTTAGTTAAACTTTGAACTTGAATCATCTAGTCCTCCCGTAACCCTTCAACCACTGTTAGTCGGCTACCTTTACGGGCCGGCGGATAAGTGGCTAATAAGCACGCTGTTGTTGTGGCGATAAAAATAAAAAAGAAATCAATCCAACTTAAACGAATATCAATGCGGTCAATTTTATAAACTGAACCTGAAATCAGAGTGTACTGCGATTGTAAAAACATAAAACCTTGCGACAGCAAATAGCCCACAAAAAAGCCGCACAAACACCCAAGACAAGCCACAAATAATCCCTGCATAACAAAGATAATTTGAATATTTCTTTGCGTAGAACCTAAAGCCTTTAAAATCGCGATATCTTGGTAACGTTGGCGAATTAACACATACAATGTGCTCGAAATATTAAACGCAGCTACAACCACGATTAAGAACACCACAAAGAAGATCACAACACTTTCGTATTTGACCGCTTTGAATAAGTTTTTATTCACTTCATACCAGTTTAAAACTGCGTATCTAGAACCTAATTCATTTTCAATTTTATGAGATAATTCGGGGGCTTTTTCTGAATCTGCAATTTTAACAAAAGCTCCGGTATAACGATCACCAATTTGAGTTAACCCTTGAAAATCCGGAAGCTGTGATAACACTAATCTTTCGTTCCAATCATTTTTACCAAAATCTAAGATCGCCGCGATTTTAAAAGCCTGAGCTTGGCGTTTAAAATTATCGTCTTCAAAAGGTGTAGCTAAAGACACCGCTAAATAAACTTCATCGCCTAATTTTAAACTATACCGTTTTGCTAAACCTTGGCCAATCGCCACAGTTCCTGGAGCTGAATTTAAACTGCCTTCACGCACCCGTGAATTTAAATTTAAAATTTCGCCAACTTGCTCAAAATCAAAACCTTGAATTAAGACGCCTGAAACTTTTCCCTTAGAGGCAATAACCGCTTCGGTATAAGCAAACTTGGCTATTTTTTGAATGCTCGGGTCAATTTTCTGAATTTCTGCAGAAAACTCATCCCAACTTTCAATTAATTTTCCTTTTTTAATAATTTGAATATCACTGGTGACATCGATCATGGCTTGCTTAAGAGAACTTTCAAAACCGCGCATCACCGACATGCTGGCCACAAGAGCTGCTACACCTAAAACTAAACCTAAAAAAGATAATGGTGCTGATCCGCCGAATAGAATTTGTTTGTTAAATAACAAGCGTCCCGATAACCAGAATTTAAATTTTAAATCTCTAAACATGGCAATCACCTCCGGTGCTATACATCCGTATCACCGTCGGCGTTTTGCCCCAGAGTTCCGTGAATTTGGGCTTTTAAATACGCCATAATAAAATCAGAAAACTCGCCGTTCATCACTTTATCAACTTGGTTTGTGCTATAACCTGTGCGGTGATCTTTCACCATTTGGTATGGATGCATAACGTAAGATCTGATTTGCGAACCCCACTCGTTGGCTTTTTTCGTAGAATTCATCGCGTCTTTTTCTTTGTTGCGTTTTTCTATTTCTTTTTCATAGAGCGCCGCTTTAAGCATTTTCATCGCTTTTTCACGGTTTTGCACTTGCGAACGTTGCTGCTGCGAAGCCACCACAATACCTGAAGGTTTATGGCGAATACGCACGGCTGAATCTGTTTTATTTACGTGCTGACCACCGGCACCTGATGAACGATATGTCTCTACTTCGATATCCTCAGTTTTAACTTCGATCTGAATATCATCATCCACTTCGGCCCAGACAAACACTGAAGCAAATGAGGTGTGGCGTCTGGCATTTGAATCAAACGGAGAAATACGCACTAAACGATGCACTCCCGATTCAGCTTTTAAATACCCGTAAGCATATTCACCAGAGATAAGTAGCGTGCAAGATTTGATCCCTGCGCCCTCACCTTCGGTCATATCTAAAACTTCACAGCGATAACCGTTTTGTTCCGCATAGCGTGTGTACATACGCAGAAGCATTTCAGCCCAGTCACAGCTTTCTGTTCCACCAGCTCCCGAGTTGATCGAAAGATAAGTGCTGTTCGCATCAAGCTCACCACCTAAAACTTTTTGTAATTCTAGTTGCTCGCCGATTTTACGAACTTCGTTTAATTCTGATTTTACTTCTTTAAATGAATTTTCGTCATGACCATCAACGGCCATTTCTAAAAGAACTTTGGCGTCTTCTAAACGGTTGAAAAATTGATTCCACTCCGCAAAAGCTTTTTCTAACAAAGTTTTTTCTTTATTTAATTTTTGCATTTCGGCAGGTTTTGTCCAAAGATCTGGATTTTCTGCCGCCATCGCTAATTCTTCGAGACGTTTTTTCTTGCGATCAAGGTCAAAGATACCCCCGAAGCTCTACAGAAAACTGATCAAGTTCTGCAATATGTTTTTTAACTTCGGATAATTCTGTGACAATAGACATGCCACTTAGTCTAGAGTGATTTTCTACGCTGTCAACGTCTCAAAGAGCTCATCTTGAATGCGAAACATCAGCTTTTCTTCTTTGGCAGAGAGCTCGTGGTCATAGCCTAATAGATGCAAAACGCCATGAATAAGCATGTACAAAAATTCGTTCTCCAAAGAGTGCCCTTGCTCTTTCGCTTGTTTTTTTAGCACATCAAGACAAAAAAGCAGTTCACCTAATGACCCGGGCTCTACAGGAGCAAAACTTAAAACATCTGTTGGCTTATTTTTACCACGAAACTGTTTATTTATTTTTTTCATCTGCGCCGAATCTAAAAACACTAAAGTGATACCCTTAGATTTTAAAAGCTTTTGATTGCGCACTTTAGTTTTACTTAAACCACGGATCACCGCATCCAAATGTTTTTGAATTTTTTTAGCGTGTGTTAGGTTTTTTGACTGATTGACAACAAGAGCTTCCATATTTTCAAATACAGCATGCCAATTCCTCCAAAAAACCTCAATGAATTTTCTTCGCTTTTACAACTTATGCGTGATTTACGTGGGCCCGATGGCTGCCCGTGGGATAAAGAGCAAACTCATCTCTCTTTAGCCCCCTATGCCATCGAAGAGACCTTCGAGATGGTTGAAGCTTTAGAAAAACAAGATGATGCTGAATTTTGCGAAGAATTAGGTGATGTGCTTTTTCAGGTAGTTTTACATGCCCAGTTAGCCACAGAAAGAAAAGCCTTTGATATTAACGATGTGATTAAATCCATCAGCGAAAAGTTAGTACGCCGTCACCCACATGTGTTTTCTGAAGTTCAAGTCAGTGGCGCCGAGGAAGTCATTAAAAACTGGAACGAAATTAAAGCTAAAGAAAAAGCTGGCAAAGTAAAACCGGTGTTTAGCCTGCCTAAAGGTTTACCAGCCCTACCGACGGCCGAAAAAATCGGAAGCAAGACCGAAAAATTAAAATTTGATTGGGATACCCCACGCCAAGTACTAGCGCAGTTAAAATCTGAAATCGCCGAACTTGAGGTTGAAATGAACCGCGCTGAAATTGATAACGGTTCCCTAGATCATGAAATGGGTGATGTGTTATTTTCGGCTGCGCAATTAGCTCGTCATTTAAAAATTGATGCTGAATCATCTTTACGCCGTACAAACTTACGTTTTCAAAAAAGATTTAATGCGATGTTAGCTGATTGTGATAATAACGTTGATAAATTCACTGCTCTTCCCCCGGAACAAAAAGAAGAGCTTTGGAGAAAAGCTAAAAAAGATTTAGCTTAAGACGATTTTTTAGATTTAGCTTTTTTAGCTGGAGTAGCGGCAGGTTTCGCAAGTCGCTCTTTCATTTGTGCTTCTGATTCGTAATACACAAACTTAGCACTTAAACCTTCAAGCATCTTATGCAGGGTTTTAGCATAGGCATTCTTAGTTTGATTACGACAAGCCTTATATTCACCCGTTAAAATATCAAACTTCTTACACGGATCAAGGGCAGCTACACACTTCAGAGTCAACTCTGAATCGACTTCGTTTTTATCTTTACCCGCATACTTCTCTGAATATTCGTCAAAGCCATCTTTTTCGCGGTTAAACCATTTACGGTCGATTAAAGACCAATTGTATTTATCTGAAAAAAAGAAGTTTCCTAACTTTTTCTGAGGATCAATGTATCTGACATTGGCGCCGCAGATGAATTTGACTTGCTCATCCATCACCTTCATCGAATTTTTAACACTGACAGCAGCCGTTTTTTTGGCTTTATCAAATGGAAAGTACATTTCTTTTCCAGGTAAAATTTTGATGATCGTTTGATGCTCTAAAATATCGTACTTCTCGAGAGCGTCCGGAAGTATAACTGTGGCTTTTTCCTGCGCCCAGAGCTGAAGTTGCGAAAATAATATTAGCGTCATGATGAGTGGTTTCATATTTACGTCCTTACACTCTGTAATTTTCGGCGAAAAAACACAGCGTTTTAAGTCTAGCTTGCGGAAAAGTGCGCACTTTCTGGTTGCAGAATTTCATTTTTACAAAAATTTATTCTTAGTTTTTCTGTCTAAAGTTTTATCGAAAAAACCAACTCTGAAATTTACTAAATTTTAACTTGTGGGGTTTCCTTCATATACTGTTGAAGAATTTGACGCATCAAAAATTTTTTTTGATTAAAAAAATTATTTTTTTCAGTGTTTTTCAGCATTTAGCGTGTCTCATTTTAGCTCGGCAATTTTTTTTCATGAGAAAAAATCACTACTTACGCGTTCATTCGCTGTTCGTTTACGGCTCTTTTATCCTGATTTCGTTGATTTAACTAAAACAGATCATCGGACGATAATTTTGATGTAAGGAGAACACAATGTTCTTAAGCCAAACGAAACTAAAGATCGCAAAAAAACTAATGTTAGCTACTTTAGCAATGAGTGCTGTAGCGTGTGACAAGGGCGGCGGCTCTTTCTCAGTTCTTTCTGATAATTCGCAATTTAAGCAAAACGTAACATTCACACCACGCAAATTAGACGTTCTCTTTGTGGTAGATAATTCAGGCTCGATGGCAACATCACAACAAAGTTTAGCGAACAACTTCCCGTCGTTTATCGATAAATTTATTGATAAAGGTTACGACTTCCGTATTGCGGTAACAACAACTGATGCTTTCTACGGTGATCAGTTTGTTTCTAACGGTTGTTCAATTTGTAATGTTGAACAAACTCGTTTTCGTTCTGGCGTAAATCCTGCGGTGTATGTGATTGACCGTGCTGATTACGACTTAGCTCAAGCTGGCGAAGAAGCGCGTTTAAAAAGCGATTTCACTTTAAATGTTAAAGTAGGTACTTCTGGTTCTGGTGACGAGCGCGCGTTTTCAAGCTTTAAAGCGGCGTTATCATCTAGCTTAAATGTAGGCTTTCACAGACCTGATGCTTTCTTAGCTGTGGTTATCGTTTCTGACGAAGAAGATTTTTCTCAATCAGAATATACAATGAATGAAAGCTACTCGAACCCTAACCTATTTTCAGTAGCCTCTTATAAAACTTTCTTAGATGGTTTTACAGGTGGCGTAGCTTCTCAAGACTACTCAGTATCAGCGATTTCAATTTCAGACCAAGCTTGCCGTGACCAATTAGCCGGAGGTAGCGGTGGTGCGCAAAAAGTTGCTATTCGTTACAATCAATTAGTTGATTTAACTGGTGGTACAAAAAATTCTATCTGTAACCCATTCGATCAAACTTTAGATAATATCAGTTCACAAATCATGACTGAGCAAAAACCAGTGTACACGCTTGATAAAAAACCAATCATCGCTTCAATTCGCGTGGTTGTTGATGGCGTAGTGGTTCCACAAAGCAGCACTGATGGTTGGTCTTATGATGCCGTTGACAACACAATTACGATCAATGGTTTAACTTACAAACCAGGTGCAAACTCAGCGATCTCAATTAATTTTGACCCGGATTTAACTTAATAATTTTTAACGAATAGAAATTAAAGAACAAGAATAAGGAAGAAACAAAATGGCGCAAATCGAAAATAACTGGTATGTGTTAATGGGCGAACAAAAATACGGACCGTATGAATACAAGTCTATCATCAACATGATTCAGACTAACCAGTTAATGGATTACAATTACGTGTGGGCTCCCCACTTATCTTCATGGACTCAAATTCACCAATTAGAAGATTTCAGCCGCGATCGTTTTATTAATATTTTAAAAAACGAATCAGAGGCTGGAGTTGTTAATGCTTTCCTTAAACGTGAACACACCCGTACAGATGTTGATGTTCCTATTATGGGACACAATCACCAAAGATTCTTTGATGGCCAAATGGTCTCAGTCTCTAAAGTGGGTGCTTTATGCCTTTTAAACTCGCCTTTAATCCAGGTGGGTGACCGTCTTAAACTGCATGTTAAGTCTGATGAAAAAGACTCAGTGCCGTTTAATGTCGAGTGCGAAGTAATCAGAAAAAACTTTTCAAAACAGCGACTTAACTCAAAATCTGGCCTCTATTATGCGGTACGTTTTCACGATATTCAACCAGTGGGAGTGCAGACAATCCAGACCTGGATACAAGCACCGGAAAAGTCCGCATAACCGCTTGGAATTAACCAAGCACTAAATTTTAGAAATTAAAACGAAAGAAAAATTTACGGAGGATTTATGGTAACAGAAATTTTAGGTTTTATTAAGGATTCAGGAGTGGTCGGTTGGACGATTCTTGGTACTGGCGTAGCAGTGGGTGCTCTAGTTGTAGAACGTTCACGTGCTCTTTACTTTCACTATGGTATGAATGTGGATGCCTTCACAGGTAAAATCCACACACTAGTTTTATCTAAAAAAGTTGATGAAGCTATCGTGACTTGCGCACAAATGGAAGATAAACCATTAGCACGCGCTTTCAAAACGATCTTAGAAAAAGCTGATCGTGATGATGAAACGATTTTCCAAGCTCAAGATATCGCGATGTCTGAGTGTGTACCTCTTTACACTAAACGTTTACACTACTTATCAATGTTAGCCAACGTGGCGACATTACTTGGTCTATTAGGTACGATCCACGGTCTTATCTTATCGTTCCAAGCAGTAGCTCAAGCTGACCCTGCAACAAAACAACAAATGTTAGCCAACGGTATCGCAGTATCGATGTATACGACGGCATTAGGTCTTGCGGTTGCGATTCCAGCCATGGTTCTTTATTCGTTCTTAATTTCTCGTCAAAATGAGTTACTAGAGCAATTACAAGAAAAATGCTCGAAATTAACTGAAACATTAACAAGCAGTTCTATCCCAGGTCTTGCTAAAAACCATGTATATCCAGACGTAGCTAACGCTCCAGCTGGTGCGCAAGTACCTCCATCGCATTCATCTAAAGCTTCTTAATTAGAAGCTTTTTAGGAGAGAACCTTATGGGTAAACGTTTTAAACTACAAATTGACCGCAACGCTGAGTTCGAATTGGACTTGGCGCCGTTACTTGCGGTGATGGTAAAACTTGTACCGGTTCTGTTAGTGTCATCGGCCTTCGTGCAAATGATGATTATCGAAACTGAACTGCCACAAGTTGTTCAAGATGCTGTAAAAAAACAAGAAGCTGATCCAAATGCCGCTTCAATTTCTGTGACTGTAACTAAATCAGACGGTGTGAAAATCACATTAACTGAAAAAGGCCAAGCACACGTTGAAGTTGTTGGTTTAAATCAAGAAAAACAGATCGACTACCCGACTTTACATGCTAAATTTGTGGCACTTAAAAAGAGCCATCCGGCCATTTTTAAAATCGACATGCAGCCCGAGGGCGATGTGGCCTACAAAGATGTTGTAAAAGTTATGGATGAAGCACGTAAAGCGCGTGAAAAGGATCTAAGATTTCCTGTCAAAGACGAAAAATCAGGTAAAGAAACAACTACTGAGTATATGTTTCCTGAAATCGTATTTGGCAACACAATGGATGGTTAATTATGGCTGGAAGAAAAAGATTTGAAATTCCTATTAAGAAAAATCAATCGTTCGGTCTGAATATTACGTCAATGACAGATATGTTCACGATCTTACTAGTGTTTTTATTACAAAGTTTCGCTGCCGGCGAAGTGCAAATTGACCCGGTACAAGGCGTCCGTCTTCCGCAGTCTTCAACGGAGAAAAATCCGGTAGATGGTGCGAAATTATCGGTTTCTGGCACTGAAATCAAATTCGACCAAAAAGTGGTAGCTTTGATTAAAGACAACCAGGTTGATAAAGCGGCTTTAGATGCCCATGATAACCAATTCATTAAGCCACTTTTTGAAGAACTTAAAAAGTTAAATACAGACAACGAAAAACTGGCAAAAACAGGAAAAGTGCTACTACAAGCAGACGAAAACATTCCTTATGCGACTTTACGTAAAATTATGTATACCGCATCTATGGCAGGTTTTCCGAACTTAAAACTGGTAACAACTGTGAGTAACTAACTATGACGACACAATTAATTTCACATACAAAGGATGAAGTAAACATGATGTCAGATGAGTAAATTTTCATTTATTATTGCACTTCTTTTCGCGGCGCAAATCACCCAAGCAGCCCAAGAAGATGCCAAAGGTCTATTGCCTGAGGTTAAACTTAATTCGGACAACGAAGAAGTTAACACTGAAAAAGCTTTCAAATCAGAAGTATTAATTACTAAAGCTGAAAGCAAAGCCATTGATTCATTAAAAAAAATCCTTTCTAAGAAAAAAGGTGCTCCCGACGAAGCGGATTTAAACTTCCGTTTAGCTGAGCTTTACATGCGCCGTGCAAAATCAGGCCGTTTCTTCGACTTAAACGAAGGAGCTTCAACAAAGCTTAATAAATTAGGCGTACAAAGCCAGAAATCAATCGAAGCTTTAAAAGCAGCGATTGAAATCTACAACAAAATTGAAAAGCAATTTCCTAATTATAAACAGTTAGATGAAGTGTTCTTCAATAATGCCCTAGCCCACTCGCAAACTAAACAGTTCGAGCGCGCTAAGGATTTGTATAATAAATTAACCCACCAATTTCCTAAATCCGTATTGATACCAGATGCTTTATTAGAAGTTGGCGAATTATACTATTTCCAACAAAATTTTTCTGTAGCTTTAGAGAAGTTTAAAGCAATCGAAAAGTTCCCGAAATCAAAAGCTTACCCGTACGGCTTATATAAGTCTGCATGGTGCTTATACAACTTAAAAAGAACTGACGAAGGTGTTGGCCAGTTAGAGAAAGTTGTAAAAATTAACCCTGCTGATGCACAAGACGAGAAAAAGTATAACTTACGTAAAGAAGCTTTACGTGACTTAACTTTATTCGTTGGTGAAACAACTCCTCCAGATCAACTTTATGGATTTTTCAAGAAAATCTGTACTGAAGAAGAATTAGGTGAAGTTGTTGTTAACTTAGCAAGTCTTTTTGAATCGCATTCACGTTTCAAAGAGATCTCTATCTTTGCAAGAGAATATATCAACGAATTTCCATCAAGCGGACAATCTTCAAAAGTTTATACCAAACTGATTGACGCTGAAGAAACATTAAAAAACCGTCCACAGGTTATTTCGAATTTAAAAAAATTCGGCGAACACTGTAAAGAGTTAGTTGGTGACGCGCAAAAACCTTGTAACGATGAATTCCGTAAAGTGAGCCTAGAAATCTCAAAAAAATGGTGGGATATCTGGCTTAAAAACAAAAAGCACCAGGAATTCTCTAAGTTAACAGAACAATCTTTTGAAATTCTGTTAGCCCAAGAAGATCCTAAAACTCCGGATTCAACATCTCGTTACGCTTATGCGGAATTATTATTCCAATTAGAAAAGTTTGACCAAGCTCAAACGAACTACTTAACTGTTTCTAACCAAAAAGGCTTAGATAAAACTAGAGCCCATGACGCTTTATATGGTGCTTTATACAGTATCGAAAAGCAGTTAGAAAAAAACAGCAAAGACGAAGTTTTAGTAGCTCAGTTAACAGCGCAACAAAAAGACTTAGCTCAACGTTATGTGAAAGAGTTTCCGAATGGCGAACACTACGATAGCTTACAGTTTAAGTTAGGCTTTATTGCTTACCAACAAAAAGACTACGATAAGTCTTTAGAGATTTTATCGCCGTTTACGACGAAATCAAAAAACGCTAAGTTAAAAGCAAAAGCTGAAGATATCGTATTAGATATCTATAACGTAAAAAAAGATTTCAAAAAAATTATGTCTTTTTCAAGCCAAGTTGGAAAATCAGCAACTGATGAAAAACGTAAGAAACATTTAAGCCAAATCAATGAAGAAGCTAATTTTGCCCAAGTGCAAGTTGAGTCTGAAAACTTAAAAGTTGAAAGCAAAATCAAACTTTTAAAAGAATTCGCTCTATCGCACAAACACTCGAAATTAGGCCAAGATTCATTATGGCAGTGTGTATCGTTAGCTTATGCCAACGGTATGGACATCATGGGTGCTGATCTTTCATTAGAATATGCCAACCAATACCCGTCTGACAAAAAATCTTTAGATGCGGTTAAAGATGCAGCTAAATCATTTGTTGAAGCCGGCCACCTTAAAAAAGCTATTTCAACTTTCCGTGAATTAGCGCGTTTAGAGCAATCTAAATCATTTGCGCACTTAGAAACGTCTTGTGATTTACTTCGCGTAAATTCGCAATTACCTGAGGCGCGTGGTTGTTACAAAGCTTTATTCGATAAAGCTGAAAAAGCTAAAAAGACTGAATTATTAACTAAAATGATGAAGTCATTCGGCGATAAGAAAAACACGTCCGAACTAGAATCTATTGAAAACCAAATCTTACGCGAAAACATCGAGCCGTATGCGACTCAGATTTTAATCTCTAAAGCGAGAGCTTTATTAGATGCTAAAAAATACACTGAAGCATTTTCAGCTTCGATGAGAATCAACTCCCGTCCGGTAGATACAGATACTCGTGCAGAAGCGCGTTTAATCCAAGCTGCTGTATTAGAGTCTGAATTTATCACTCAAAGTGTGAAAGCCAGAGAATCTAAGTTTTCAATGGTTTTAGCCATGAAAACTGAGAAATTCGATAAAGCTTTTACGGCTTATTCATCAACGATTAAGATGTCTAAGTCAGACAGAGTTCAAGCCGAAGCTTTACAAGGTATTGACCGTTTATACGCTCACTTCGTTGAAGCGTTAACAACAATGCCGGTTCCACAAAGCTTATCAGAGCAAGAACGCGAAGCTTTAAAAGGCGAACTTGTAAAAATGGCAACACCTTTCCAAGATAAACGCAAAGATAACTTAGTGAAACTTCGCCAGGTATCAAAATTATCGGCGACAAATTCTGAGTTAATCAACTGGGCTGATTACAGCATCGAAAAAACGATCGAGCCTCGTTTATTCTTCCCGTCTTACCAAAAATTATCGCACTACTTACCGTCTTCTTTAAGCGACTATAAAGACTATTCTCGCTTACCGGCTTCGGATAAAAAATGTGATAAAGAAAAAGTATCAGCTTCTTCTGTGGGTGGTTGTATCCAAACGAAGAAATTCGCTGACGCTGAGAAGTTAGCCTTAAAATTAACAGAGACAAAAGAGCAACGTGCAATTGGCTTATACTATTTAAGTGTAATTGCTGATGCGAACGACGAATCCGACAAGGCTTTATGGATGATTGAGAAAGCACAGACGCTTGAACCAGCGGTTGCGTTCTTCCATTTTCAAAAAGGGAAAGTTCTATATTCTGTCGAAGGAATAAACAGTGCTTTACCCAATTTCGAAAAGGCTTTTGACATCAAAAAATCGTCTCGAGAAATCACTGTTATGAACGCTTTAAAGTCGTTCTCAGATAGAGATTTTATTACGGCTTCTCAGGAATTTTCACAACTATCGACTGAAGACCTGTATAATTTTAATGTAGCGGTACTTTACGTCGAATCGATTTTACAAAAGGGTGAGACGGCAGAGGCTTCAAGCCTGGCCCAAAGACTTGTGAATGCTCAGCCTAAAAATGTCGATATGATCCTAGAGCAAGCGCGCATTTTTGAAGAGTTTTCTTCGAAAAAAGATGAAGCAATTCAGGCCTATACGAAAGCTGCCAGTGTTGCCCAATCACCAGATCAAAAAGACTGGTTAAAAAAGAAGATTGAATTTTTAAAAACGAATAAAAACAGCCAAATTTCCATGAACAACGTGGGTGGATAAGATGGCTGAAAAAGGAATTGCGAACATGAGCTTAAAATTATTAGCGTCATTAACGTTGGGACTGATTCTAACTTTCGTTCCCTTTGTTACATCCGCAAAAGGTGCTAAAAAAACTAAAACGCGCGACGTGCAAGAAGTTAACTTCGGCGAAATGAACCTTAAAGGAACTATCAGAAATCCTGATGGTGCTTATCTGGTGCAGAAGAAAGGTATTAAATTTATGCCTTTGCACGATATCCAAAAAGACATGGATAAAAGAATTCGCGAAACTTCACTTTATATTGAATAGATTTTTTATTACGGCTGGGGGCTGTTAAAATGAGTATTTTAAAGATTACGCAAACGACACATGATGGTCGCACGAAGGTCTGGAAAGTTGATTCGAAGAAATCGTTATTAACGTTCGGATCTTCACGCAAATCTGACTTTGGGTCTATTGACCGCGTGAGCACACCATTTGATGCATTTGTTGAAAACAGAAATGATGGCTGGCACTTTGTTAGCTTTGACATGAAGAATTTATCTCCGGATCTAAAAATTGCCGATAACACGGCTTTTGAATTCGGTGAATCGAAATTATTATTTAATTTAATCCAAAAAGAAGAGTTCGTTTTAAGTTCGCTTGAAAATGTGAACCCCCAAATTACAAGCAAGCCAACGCAAAAGAAACTTCTTATTGTATCTAAAAATAATAAGATTTTAAAAACTGAAGTTAAAAATGTGAATCACACTTTAACTTATTCGATCGGCGGCGTAGCTCACACTTTACCATTTGTTGGTAAAGACACTTGGGAGCACCATGAAATCGAAGGTTTTAAATTCAAATCAAAATTGGTTACGTTAAACGAACTTTCAGATATCGAAAAGATGCCAACTTCAGGTATGGTGGATAAAGAAAGCAAAAAGATGCTTATTGCCACTTTATCAGCGATGTTCTTATTCGTAGCTATTGGTATTTTCACTCCGGGTAAAGATGTAGCAGAAGAACTAACTGTTCCAAAATCAAGCTCTACCCTAGTTATGAAATTGGAAATGAAGGTAAAACCACCTAAAGAAAGATCTGCAGGTCAACCATCTCCAGTTAAAAATACGAAAGCTGCTCCGGCAAACGCACAAAACAACCCTGCTCCAGGCGGCGGTAAGGTTTCTGCCCTTTTAAAAGGAGCGGTCGGTGTTCGTATTTCGCAGTTAATGGGTAAAGTTTCTGCTACTGAAGCGCGTACAGCTCAGGTGTTAGTAACAGCTGGCGGTGTAAAAGCCGGTGAAGCTGATTCGGGTCGTGCTTTAGCTGCCGTTGGTAAAACTGATTCATCAGGCCGTAACTGGAATGGTGAAGCTGCTGCCACTGGCGGTGGTAAAGGTGTATCAACTGGTGGTGTTGGTGCTGGTAAAGGCGCTGGTGGTATGGGTACTGGCTTAGCTGCTGGTAAAACTGGTAATGGTGGCGTTGGTTTAATCGAAGAAGAATCTGAAGTGGTTGGTGGTTTAGATCGCGAAGTGATCGCACAATATATCAAATCACAATTAGGTCAAATTCTTTACTGCTACGAACGTCAATTATCAGCAAATCCTGATCTTTACGGTAAAGTAGCCGTTAAGTTCACAATCGCTGGTACTGGCCAAGTAGAAACTCAAGCTATCAATCAAACAACATTAAAAAGTACACCGGTTGAAGGTTGTATCTTAAATAAAATCGCTAAATGGAAGTTTCCAGAACCAAAAGGCGGAACGAAAGTCGTCGTGACCTACCCGTTCTTATTTAAGAGTACGAATTAATTTTATAAAGTTTAATAGGGTTTAAAGATAATTAAATTTAGGATAAAGGCCTAAGTAAAACAAAAGAGGAAATGAAAAAGAACCAGATCTCAAAATTACAACTTCTTGCAGTAGCAACAATGATGTTATTCACAGCTCAACATGCCTTCGCTCAATCAGCGTCTGGAACAGTCAGAAGTTCCGATAAGGTCGATCTTAAAAAGTTAGAAGATAAATACTGGGGCGCCAAAGATGAAGAGTACGGCGTTATCCAAAACAGAACTTACTCAAAAGCACAAAAATTTTACGGATCATTAGTATGGGGTACTTTAATCAATGACCCATTCGCACAAGCTAAACCAGTGGGTGCCATGCTTGGTTATTATTTTAGCGAAGATTTCGGTATGGAATTAAGCTATTTAAATCACGATGCGAAAAGAAATGAATCTGTTGAAGAATTAAATAAAATCGATAACTCAGTTAACCCGAATTATAACTTAGTTAAAAATTCGATGACGGCGTCTTTAACATATACTCCGTTCTACGCGAAAATGGCTTTTATGAATAAAGCTATTTTATACTTCGATATGGGCTTTACAGCCGGTGTAGGTGTAACGACTTACGACCAAGTAACTAACCCAACTTTAGGAGCCACTGAAAATTTTAATTCAAAAACAGCACCGCACTTTGAATTAGGTTTCATGCAGCAATTATTCGTGAGCAAAAACGTGGCTTTCCGTTTAGATTTAAAGAACACGTTCTATTCACAAAAAGTTGTTCCTTATCAAACAAACTTTAACACAACGACAGGCGAAGAAACAAAATCAGCCAATGACACCACTCTGACTTTTGGTATTACGCTATTTACCAACTAAAAGGGATTTTTATGATGACTCAATTTTCACTTAAAAAGGATGAAGTAAATATGATGTTTCATGGCTAAAAATAAAATCATTCTTGCTTTTGCTTCGCTAACGGTAGCTATCTCGGCTAACGCACAAAAAGTAGCTCCGAAAAGAGCGGTGGCTTCAACAAAGACATCACAAATTTCAGCACCTAAGATCACTACATTAAACCGTGTGAATCTTCCTTCTGAAAAATCATTTCAACCAAAAGAAACTGGTATTCAAATGCCAGCAGCTAAAGCTTTTGTTGATATTAAACCTAAAGCCGCTAAATCACCTGATATGGTTGTACTTCCTAAGTTCCAACCAATTCCTGTGCTGGAGCAAGCTAAGGTTGTGATTAAGCCAGAACATATCGCTCAAATTCCAATCGTAAAACCATTGGATTTCGGTCCTGAGCCATTATTAAATGAACCACAATCAGATATTAAAAACTTAGTTGAGATTAAACCTGAAGAATACAAAATGATTCAGGCCTTAATTTTCATGGATTATAACAAACGTTATGATTTAGCTATGGCCTTATTCGTCGAATTAATGGATGTTCCTCAATACGCGCAACAAGCGACTTACCACTATGCTGAAACAGCTTTAGGGTTAAAGTTATATTCTGAGTTCCGTGAGAAAATGTTGCAAGTGACTAAAGAAGCTAAAGATCCAATGGTTAAAAAAATGGCCGTTGAATCATTAGTTAAAAACATGCAGTACTTACAGATTTCAGATATCGAAGCAATTGATCCGGTAGCTAAGCAATTAGATGTGGATACAGTTAACCACACGTCTTACCTACTTAAAAAAGCGAAATACTATTCTGAAAAAGGTAACTTAAAAGAATTCGAAAACGCTTTATTAATGATTCCAACAGAAGCTCCTGAATACAAAGAAGGAACTTTACTAAAAGCCGTATTAAACTACCGCCGTGGTCAAGTTGATGAAGGTATCACGGAATTAGAAGTTTTATGGCCTTTAGTTGAAGAAAAGAAAAAAGACCAAATCAGAAACTTAACAGCTCTAACGTTAGCGCGCCTATACTTCCAAAAAGGTGATTATAAAGCCGCTTACAAATACTATCTGTCTGTAGATAAATCTTCAGGCCAATGGTTACAAAGTATGGTTGAGCAAGCTTGGACACAAATCTTAGCTAACGACAACATCGGTGCTGCCGGTAACATGTTTACCCTACACACTGAGTTCTTCACAAAAGCTTACGCGCCAGAAACTTACGTAGTGCGTACGGTGGGCTATTTAAATCTTTGCCAATACGGTGACGGCGTTCACGTTCTAGAAGATTTAAATAAACGTTATAAAAAGGTTCAAGAAGAATTAGAAGGTTACCAAAAAGCCAACCCTAAAGGGCTTGCTTACTATGATTTAGTTAAATCTTTCTTGAAAAATACAAAACAAGAAATTTTTGAAGGCGTACCTCGTTCATTCGTGGTGGAGTTAGCCCGTCACCCGACTTATATGAACATTCAATCGCAAATCAACGCATACGAAGACGAAAACTCACGTTTTAACAAAGTGACAATCGACCTAATTCGTAAAGAACGTGATGCGCGTTTAGAAATGTTAAAAGCTAAAAACGAATTTTCGCAAGCGCAACGCGATGGTAAAAAAGGCGATGGCTTACGTAATTTAGAGAAAAAGTATTTAGCTAAAGGTGTTGAGCATTTAATTTATTCTCGTGCTAGAAACGGAATTAAAAAAATGCGTGAAGCTGCTTTAGCCCGCTTAACTAAAGAAGAAAATACTTTACGTGAAAAAGCAGGCAAAAACTTACAAGGTCGTTTTGGTGAATTAGTGGCATCACTTGACCGCTTAATCGACCAACAAGAAGTTTTAAGTTATGAAATCTATTCTGGTGCCGGTGAACATATCCGTTACCAAATGGCCGGTGGCGAAGGAAAACAAGCTGACAAAGCACCAGCTTCTTTAACTCCGGATGATAAAGATAACTATGCATGGAAATTTAAAGGCGAAGTTTGGGATGATGAGATCGGTCACTACCGTTCTTCATTAAAAAACGTTTGCCCGCAGGATGAAAATGAACGTTCTCCAAGTTCAGAGAACGCTTCAACTGATGCAGGCGACGCCAACGAAAAACATAACTAATTTTAAATTTAATAAAAGGAATAATTTATGAAACAGACTCAAAAAACAATCTTAGCCTTAATTACCCTGAGCTCGATCGTAGCCAGCGCGGAACCTTATTCAGCGCAACAAGGTCTTGATAAAATTAAGATCAACGTTGAAACAGCTAAGGCTAATAAAGTGGATTACGAAAAGAACTTAGGCGTGATTAACACGAATATGACTGAAATCGGTAAAGCTAAGGGCCAGGCGCAAAAACAAAAAGATACAGTGAACACTGAAATCTTAAATAACAACGAAGCTCTTAAAAAAGTAGTTTTACAAGAAAAAGAACTACAAGCTTTAATTACTGCCGAAGAAAATAAGCGTGTTGAAGAAGACAAGCAATTAAAAGAGCTTGCCGCTTTAACAACAAAAATCTCTGAAAACCAAAAAAAACGTGAGCAATTGATTGCTGACTATAAAAGACAAATGGAAATGGTCGCTGAAGAGAAAAAATCTTGGAAAGGCCGCGAATCAGAATTACGTGCCCAAGAAGGTAAAGCCATTGAATCTTTACGTGGTTTAGCTTCTCAAGAAGTCGCTTGGAACACGAAAAAGAAATCTTACGAAGGCGAAGTTAAAAAATGGTCAGCCGAAGTTGATAAACAAGAAAAAATCTCTGAAACTTACCAAGGTTTAAAAGAGAACAAATAATCGGAATAATCGGTAGGCCGTACCTTTTTGCGTAACGCCGTATCAAAATAAAAAAGCCGCAGCTAAATGCGGCTTTTTTATTTGTGCGATTACTTCTGGCTGGCGACTCCGCGCTTACACCAGTTGATCTTTTCTTTAGTTGCCCCTTCATAGGCATAGGCTAAGTTATTCTTAATCAACGTTTCGGCGATGTCTTTACCGTCGACTTTAACATCAGCTAAAACGCGAAAGTATTTATCACGTTCGATATTTACTAAATCAATGCGTTTAGCATTTTTAAGCATATTTTCAATTAAACGTTTAGACGTACGCGCCACATCTTTTTCACAAGGAAGCTTTCCTTTAATTTCCGGCGAATCGACATGTTTTACACGAACGCTGATCTTCTCCCCGATTAACGGATGAACTCCGGGAATATCAAAGGTGATCGTATCGGCATCGTAATTTTTAAGATACTTCACACAGTTAAAAGAATTCGCTGTGTGGGCACATTGGTCGGCCAAAGAATTTAAAGAGAATAAAAATATCAAAGCTGCAATACTAAGTTTCATATAAAAATCTTAAGTGATGCAGCTTTAGTTTGAAAAGAAAAAAATGTTATCTCGGGCAAATTCTAGCTTGGTCTTCAGCTGAAATTTTTAAATCATCAAAAATTTGAAAACGGCTCATACGCATAATTTTATTAGCGTCACCTTTAGGAACATTCGCGTTCCAGTAAGCTTGAGCTTCTTGATTTGAAAAACCGCAGAACTGCATTAAAGCATAAGAAGCCATTTCACCAGAGGCATGCCAGCCATTCCAACAGTGAACGTATAACGGGCCTTTTCTGTTTTCGATAACATCTTTGATTTTCATTAAATATTCTTTTTGCGAAGCACGGTTTCTTGTATCAGAGATAAATGAATAATTAATACCGTAAGTGTCTGCAGGTTTTTGTGACCAGCCGTAAGGATACATATAAACCGCTGTTGAAAAATCCATATCAGCCAAAGTTTTTAAACCAACGTCTTTTAATGGGATTTGACCGCCGCCAGAATTACCGCCGCGGTATAAAACACCAGGAATAACGACGCGAAAGTCTTTAAGGCCTACAACCTTCTGATGGGTCGCAGGCGAGTTCGTTAATAGATCTTGCTTTGTTAATACAGTTTGCGCCAGAGAAGCCGCAGAGAACGTTAAAACCAGCGTTAAAACCGAGCATAAAGCTTTCATAAATACTCCTTTAGACAAAGAAGTATTATGCAAGGATTGACCCAGTCTCATTTTGAGAAACAGAGTTTAAATTAAATTATGTTGGCTATTGCAGTAAGAGAACTGTCGACAAGTTTTTACTGCGACAGTTTTTGCTGACGTAAGGCCTCGTAAATATCGTCTGGCGACATTCCCGGAAGGCCATTAAATTTTTGATATTCTTTCGGCCAGTGAGCCGGATCAAATGTCATAGGTGTTGGTTTTAGATCTAACAGCTTACCCACAAGTTCGGCGCAGTAGATCTTTTCATCATCCCACAAAAAACTGTGATCAAAAGGTCTTCCTAAAAACTTTTCGACTTTTTTATCTTCAAGATCTTCTAGATCTGAAATTTCAATCCACTCTGTAATTTCGCCGACCTGGCGAATCTTATCAATCGTTACCATTTCCACTCCCCGATATGGATGGGCTTGCAGCCACTTTCCCTTGTAGGAAATTGCAACATGATAAAAGCGTCCGCCGGTTTCAAGTTGCACCACTTGCCCTTGAGAATCACGTAATTGCAAAAACGCGACCGTCACTTTAGCTTGCGTAGAAAGTGCGAAAAAAACAATCGTTGCGAACAGAAACTGTGTCATAAAATTACCTTACAAAATATTTTTCACTTTGAGTAACTAACAAAGCGGCCAATGTATTTTTTAGCAAGTCTCCGAATAGAAATGGGTATAATCCTGCCGTTAAAAGTGCTTCGCGCGGAATAAAAAATGATAACCCCACTAACCCAAAGAAAAAGACACAGACACTTCCGAGGTAACTTGCCAGCAAAGCTTTACGAAATGATTTTGTAAAACCACGGTCACTTAATGTCCCCACCACTAAAGCGCCTGCTAACATTCCAAACAAATAACCTGTCGTGGGGCCACCGAATCCGGCCTTACCGGCCGCGAAGATCGGTAAGCCGCTAGCCCCCAATAACAAGTAACTAAGTACAGACGCAAACCCACGTTTAAATCCCCACATCAAGGCAATCAGGGCTACACCAAACGTTTGCCCGGTGATAGGCACCGGCGTCCACGGAAGCGGGATTGAAACTTGCGCAAGTAAGCTTAGCACCACAACGCCGCAAGCAATGGCTGCTAAGTTATAAGTGACTTGATTACCGCGAGAAATAACGAAACGAGATACTAAAGCTTGTGATTTATTCATAAGCTAGGAGCCTAAAAAAACTTTTTACGACCCGCTAGCTAAAAAAAGTAATTTTAGATTTCAATTATTGAACTATTCAACTAAATTAGGCCCATTACAGAAAGTAATTGCTTATGAAAATCACAAAGTATCTTAATGCCAGCCCCGTTTTTGCGTTAAATTCGGCTTATGAAGCCATTGTGTCTGATATTAACCGTGTTTTAAAAACTGAAGACACGAACTTACTACAAGGTTTAGTGCTGACCGCTTTGTTATTTGAAGAAAAAGACAGTATTACCCCATCACAACTAGCTAAAGTATTTCACACCAGCCGTGGCAATATCAGTCATATCGTTTCGCACTTAGAATACCAAGGCTGGGTTAAGCGCACTGTTCACCCTAAAGATGCCAGACAGTTTCAAATTATTCTAAAACCTGAAGGCAGAAAAAAAGCCCTTAAACTCATTAAGTATTACGATAAAATTCAGGATTTATTTGAAGATCGTTTAGGCGTAGCGAATTGCAAACAAGCCGCAGATAGTATTTCTCGCCTTAAAGAAAGTTATTTATCTTCTGATACGGCCCATTACTTTTTTCGCTAAACGGCCAAATTCCGCAGGAAAGATACGCATCGCGATCACAAAAAATGCCGCCAGCACGAAAGCAATGGTAATCGATAAAGCTAAGTAATTTGCGATATGACCATGTAAGATAAAATAAATTTGCGAAATAAAAATAACCGCGACACCCACAAAAGCAAACTTCACAAGGCTTGCTAAAAACTTCAGATACGGAAAATCAAAAATTAAAAAGCGGTAGAAAAATAACAACATTGTTAAATTTACTGCGGCCGACGTGGTTGTTGAAATCATTAAACCTTGCACACCCCATTTAGCCATTAATACCGGAGCTAAAAAGATATGAATCACTAAACACCCTGCCGATAAAACCGCCGGAAACCACGTGTTTTTAATCGCATAATAAGCCGGGGTTAATACACGCACCCCACTAGAAAACACCATAATCCAGCAATAAGTTTTTAAAATTACACTGGCTGTCTGCACGTCAGCTTGAGTGAATCTTCCGCGGCCGAATAATAAATCCATAATCGGTTCAGCTAAAACGAATAATCCGCAGGCTGCCGCAATCGACACAAAAAGATTTAACTCTAAATAGTGTCTGGTCTGTTCGACCATTTCTTGTTTTTTATCCTGCACCCAAAATTTTGAAAGTACTGGTAATAACGCTGTTCCAAGACTTACCGAAATTAATGACAGCGGAAGTTCGATTAAACGATCGACGTAATTAATATAAGAAATTGTCCCTTCTTGTAAGCTTGAAGCAAAACGAAGATTTACGATGGTTGTAAATTGTAAAAGTCCAAGACCGATCAGCCCTGGCCCCATGTTGCGAAACACACGCAGCATATCGCGGTTACTAAAGTTAAAAGAAATTTTGGGAAAGAACCCGGCTTTACGAAGTGCCGGAATTAAAACAGCCGCTTGCAAAACACCGCCGATTAAAACACCCCACGCCAACTGCGCTCCATTTTTTTGCGCTTGTTCTGATAACCAAGAACGTGGCCATAAGGTTGAAACCACCATCGCCAAATTCCAGAATGTTGGGGCTAAGGCTGGCCAGAAAAATTCACCTAAGGCATTTAAAATCCCCATGAAAAACGCAAAACTAGAAATAAAAAACACAAAACCAAACATGATTTGCGCCATTTGTTTGGTGATCAGGAACTTTTCGGTGTTGGCGATATATTCAGGGTCTAAAACTAAATGTAATAAAGGATCAGGATAAATAACCCCGGCCACCGTGATTGCTGATAAAACTAAAAGCAACAGCGTATATAAAGAGTTGACTAAATTTTGGGCTCTTTCACGGCCTTCATGGTGGGCCTCAACAAAAATTGGGATAAAACTGACTGATAAAGAGCCTTCACCCAATAAACGGCGGAACATATTAGGAATACGGAAAGCCGCAGCCCAAGCATCGGTAATTTGCTTATCAAATAGCGCTGCCAGAAGAGATTCACGAACTAACCCTAGCGCCCGGCTTGTCATGGTCCCGAAGGCCATTTTCAGGGCGTTTTTTAGAATCCCTGCTTGCTTCGTCTTATCCGGTATGTTAGCTATTTGTGTTCGTTCTGAAATGTCAGACATATTACTTGGAGGTTATACCTTGGCACAACATAAGTCAGCAGCTAAAAGAGCTCGTCAAGCCGTTAAGAAAAACGCTGTTAATACAGCTCGTAAATCTGTAGTTCGTACTGCTGAAAAAGCATTAGCTTCAGCTTTAAAAAACAAAGACGTTAAAGCAGCTCAAACTTTATTATCAGCTTACGTTTCTAAAATCATGAAAGCCGCTCAAAAAGGCGTTTTCACTAAAGCAACTGCTGCACGTAAAGTTTCTCGTTTATCTACACAAGTTCAAAAAGCTGCTAAGTAATCTTACGATACTTTAAAGCGTTCTTGTTCATGACTAGTCCGAGCTACATAAGCTCGGATTTGTCGTTTTAGCGACAAACTCACATCAGTAAAGCTTAAGCCATACACGGTGTGACCTGATTTGGTTGCCATACCCGGAACTGTGTTCTTCACAACCGCGCGTAGACAAAAGAATCCCCCATTCGGGATATAAAAATTAACGACAATCGCACTGTTCATATCAAGGGTCATTTCTGTCTGAAATGAAATTCCACCTTCACCGATTTCTACACCAGCTGTAACTTCAGAATAACCTTTACACGTAAAGGCCACTGGCTTTTTAAAATGGGTTCTTGGATATTTTCTTTTTGGACCATCATGATTAACAGCATTCATACTGCACTTATCGGCTTACTAAATTCGAATCCCAACTAGACCTTAGGCTGGCAAAATCAGTTTAAGCGAATTCCCTTTTTACTCAAGTTCGATATGATCGAGAGCATGAGAAAACAAATTTTAATTACAGCATTAATGACTTCAACTTTACTTGCCGGTTGTGCAGGTACTTCTTTATTAAATAACCAGGGTAACAGCGACGCTAAAGCTAAGCACCGCCCGATGACCGACAATTCTAAAGAAGCCCAATTAAATATTCCCTACAGAAGTTTAGATACCAGCAAAGAATTAACTTTAATCGGTATGGGTTCATGCTCTGACCAAAACCAGCCAGAACCGATCTGGAAAACGATCAAACAAGCTAACCCACAGCTTTTTATTATGATGGGCGATAACGTTTACGCGTCTAAAAAAGAAGATAAGCCGATCATCGATCAATACATCAGAATGAATCAAATTGCTGACTATAAAGAGTTACGTGAAGCGATTCCGTTTTTAGCCACTTGGGATGACCATGACTACGGCCAAAATGATGGTGGTTTTGATAATCCAGAAAAAGAAGAGGCCAGAAAAGTTTTCTTAAATTATTGGAGTTATTTAAAATTCACGATGCCTAAAGACCAACAAGGCGTTTACCACAGCCGCATGATCGGTACAAAAAACCGTAAAGTGCAAATCATCATGTTAGATACACGTTGGGACCGTTCAGCGTTAACTAAAAATCCAGCTTACAATGCTGAAACAAACACTGAGCAACCGCCAAAAATATTTTTACCGAGTGAAGACCCAAAAGCACGTATTTTATCTGAAGAACAATGGAAATGGTTAGATCAAGAATTAGCAAAACCAGCTAACTTAAGATTAATCGTTTCATCGATTCAGTTAATTCCGAATGATCACTACTTTGAAAAATGGGGAAACTTTCCGAAAGAGCGCGAAAGATTTTTCAATCTTTTAAAAAAACGTAAAGCGAAAAACACTGTGATTTTATCAGGCGACCGCCACTTAGCAGCGATTGCTAAAGAAGATGTTAAAGGTTTAGGTACAATCTACGAAGTGACAGCGAGTTCACTAAATAAACCTTCACGTAACTTAGCTCCTGAAACTGATAAGTCGTACACGGCACCTAGTTTTTTAAAACCAAATTTTGGTACGTTATTAATCGACTGGAGCAAGCGCACGGTATCTGCAAAAATCGTAGACGATGAAAACAAAACCCAGCTAGAACAAGACATACGCTTTTGATCTGCCTCCGGCAGACCTTATTCTAAAGAGCCGCTCTGCGCGGCTTTTTAACTTTGAATGCTTACTTCCGTAAATTAACATTCGTTTCTACGGGTGAAAGCCAGCCTTTCACCGCAATATATAAAAACAGGGCTAACGAAATCACAAGCATAAGCCCCATTGAAAGCCAAAAGCCCCACTCATTTTGAAGCCCTGGAATATGGGTAAAGTTCATTCCAAAAACACCGGCAATAAAATTTAGCGGTAAAAAGAAAATTGTTAATACCGTTAATACTCGCATGATTTCATTTGTGCGAAACGAAGCTTCGTTGGTTCTTTGCGAAGCGATTGATAAGTGTAAATTTAAAAGACCTTGCGTGTTCTCGAAGACGTCATCGGCATAGAATAAATTTCGCTCTAATTTATCGCGGCTGTCTTGCCAAAGTTCTTGTTTGGCTGCGAGCTTTGTTAAAATATCCAGAGAATATTTTAACACTTTACGATACGCTGAAGCTTTACGTTTAATGTAGTAACCTTCTTGCAATAAAGCTTTTGAACGTTTGTGATTAAAAATATTTTCTTCGAATTTTTCCATGCTGGCTTCAAGCTGAGTCAGTGGATTTTCAAAGCCATCGGCCATTTCTTCGAACAACAAACCTAACAAGTTATTCGTCTCGATTTCTTCGGCTTTTCCGGCTTTTTCAACCTCAGCCAGAACCTTCGCGATTCTAGCCAGACAATTTAACTGCGCAATACGGTGAACGGTATAAACCTTACCGTCGTTAATAAACAGAGCCACTTTCGTGGTCAATTCTTGCACCGTATCGGCCTTTGAGTCTGTATAAGGCTCGGGCATGCGCATAATAACAAAGCGAGTCGATTCGTAGCTCTCTACATGCGGAAGATAATCTGGATTTAAACAATTTTCGATGATGGCCTCAGGCATGCCTAAAACGCTTGCCAGGGCTTGATATTGCTCAGGGCCCGGAGATGGCACATCAATCCATTGAAAATGTCTATTTGAGAATAAATTTTGTCCTACAGCCATAGCTCCGCTCTTGAGTATATTGCATGATAGAGTTACTTTACTGCTTTCTATTGTAGGAGTCGCGCCTTAGGCACGCAAGGAGTTTAAGCATGAAACAAGATCAACACTCTAACACACCTGCCCGCATTTATTTAACAGACTATAAAGCGCCAGATTTTCAAATTAAAGATATTCACCTTTATTTCAACTTGCATGAAACACAAACGGTTGTGACCGCAAAAATGAATTTCGTAAAAAGCACAGCGGCTAAAGACTTAGTTTTAGCCGGTGGTGAACATGTTAAGCTTTTATCGTTATCAATTAACGGCGAAAAATTAGCGACTTCACGCTACCAAGTTGAAGGTGAAATTTTAACCATCAAAGATGTACCTTCTGAATTTTTATTAGAATCACAAGTTGAAGTTAATCCTGAAGCCAATAAATCTTGCGAAGGTTTGTATTTATCTGGTGGAATTTTCTGCACACAATGTGAAGCTGAATCTTTTAGAAAAATCACTTACTTCTTAGACCGTCCAGATGTCATGACAAGCTATACTGTTGAAATCGAGGCGGATGAGAAAAAATACCCTCACCTACTTTCAAACGGCGATAATATTTCTAAAAAGTCATTAGGCAATGGCCGTCACCACGCTTTATGGAAAGATCCATTTAAAAAACCAAGTTATTTGTTTGCCTTAGTTGCTGGTGACATGGGTGTGATTACTGACACTTTCAAAACTAAATCTGGCAAAACTGTAAAACTTGAAGTGTATGCCCCGCACGGAAAACAAGAACGTTGCAAACACGCTATGGTTTCACTTCAGAAATCAATGCAGTGGGATGAAGAGCGTTGGGGTTTAGAGTACGACTTAAACACTTACATGATCGTATCAATTGATGATTTCAATATGGGTGCGATGGAAAATAAAGGCTTAAACGTATTTAACTCGCGTTTAGTTTTAGCTGATGAAAAATCAGCGACTGACACTGACTTTGAAATGATTGAATCAGTTGTTGGTCATGAATACTTCCATAACTGGACAGGTAACCGTGTTACTTGCCGTAACTGGTTTGAATTATCTTTAAAAGAAGGTTTAACGGTTTTCCGTGACCAAGAATTTTCAGCTGATATGAATTCACGTCCAGTACAAAGAATTAAAGATGTTGATTCTTTACGTACTCGTCAATTCACTGAAGATGCAGGTCCGAATGCTCACCCGGTTCGCCCGGAATCGTGCTTAGCCGTTGATAACTTCTACACAGCGACGATTTATGAAAAAGGCGCTGAAGTTATTCGTATGATGCAAACAATCGTTGGCCGTGATGGCTTTAGAAAAGGTATGGATGAATACTTTAAACGTCACGATGGCCAAGCTGTAACGATCATTGATTTTGCTGATGCGATTGCTACACCAAATAAAGCTGATTTCTCGCAATTTAAACTTTGGTATTCACAAGCTGGTACGCCAAACGTATCAGTGTCTGAAGTTTTTGACCAAGCTTCGGGAACATTAACTTTAACTCTTTCTCAAGAGTCAGAGTTAACAGTAACTGAAAAAGCTGAAGGTAAAACAAAGCTACCTTTCCATATTCCGTTAAAGTTCGGTTTAATTGATGCTTCTGGTAAAGAGCTTTCTGAACACAACCAAATTTTACATTTAAAAGAAAAAACACAAACTTGGACATTTAAAGGTTTAGCGTCTCGCCCAGTAGTTTCACTTAACCGTGAATTCTCGGCACCAGTTAAATTAAAATGGAACCGTTCTAATGCAGACTTATTACATTTAATCAAATTTGATACTGATGCCTTTAACCGCCGTGAATCTTGCAGCAAAATGTTGTTCGACGAAACTCAACGTTTAATCGCTGACTTCCAAAACAAAAAAGATCTTGTTCCACAAGAAGAGATTGTTAATGCTTTAGGTACAGTTTTAAAAGACGAAGCGATTGATCCACAATTTAAAGCGTTAATCTTAGCTATGCCTTCTGATTCTCAGTTAGCCCAAGAGCAAGCGATTTTAGACCCGCAAGCGTTCTTCCAAGCTAAACTAGCGATCAGAAAAGCTTTTGCAAACACGTTCCACACAGAACTTGTGGCTACTTACAAAAAGCATAACGAGAAAAATTCAATCGGCGACCGTGCGCTTAAAAACAGAATCTTAGGTTTTGGTATTTCTACTGAGAAAACTGACTGGATTGAACTGGCAAGTGCTCAGTATTCGGCGGCTAAAAACATGACTGATAAAATTTCGGCGTTAAGCATTTTATGTGAAGTGCAAAACCTTGCGACTGAAAATGCACTTAAAGACTTTCACGCGACTTGGAATACAGACAGCGTTGTTTTCAATAAATGGTTATCAGTTCAAGCTACCTCATCTTCACCGATGACGTTTGAACGTGTACAAGCCGCGACTAAAGCTAAAGGTTATGATCAAACAAATCCAAACAACATGTACAGCTTACATGGCGGATTTGCAGGTAACTACTTACGCTTTCATACTGATTCAGCAGAAACTTATAAATGGTATGCGGATGAATTATTAAGAATTGATAAAGTGAACCCACAAGTGGGTGCACGATTAGCGCAAGCCTTTACGTTTACGAAAAAGCTTCCGGCAAATTTAAAAACTTTAGCTCAAGCCCAGGTTCAAAGAATGTTGGCTTCTGACACTCTTTCTAAAAATGCGCGCGAGTTATTAGAAAAGACATTATAGCGCAAAAAAAAAGCCCGCATTTCTGGTTTGAAACGCGGGCTATAAAACAAAACTTATCCGCTAAGACTTAGCGCCTTTAGAAAACATTTCGTTCATTTTTTGTTTCAATAATTCAGGCGGCACATCTTCAATGTGTGTGGCAATAGACCAGATATGGCCAAACGGATCTTTAAAAGTTCCGCAACGATCACCATAAAATTGATTTTCAACTGGCTTGATCGTTTCCATACCGGCTTCACTCGCCTTTTTAGCCGTGGCATCCACATCTTCAACATACATCATAAAAGAAACAGGTGTTCCTTTTAATGTTAATGGGCCTTGCGATTTCATACCTGGCCCCATGTCCATTTCTGAAGTCATCATCAAAATTGAATTACCGATTTTAATTTCAGCGTGCATTACTTTGCCATTGGGATCATCGAAACGAAATAATTGCTCCGCACCTAAAGCGCGTTTGTAAAATTCAATTGCTGTCGGTACGTCGTTTACAACCATATAAGGTGTAATGGTTGAATAACCATCAGGGATTTTTTTAGCCATAGTCAGTTCTCCTTTTTTAAGTTCGAATAATTCAAACATCAAAAAAGACAGACGCAGATCGACTTATGCCTATCGTTATTAAAATAGTTGGCAACGCCCGCGGCGTTAGATTTGATTACGGCACTGCTTCAAAAATTCAGAGCGCGTATCGCCGCTAACTTTGAATTCACCGCGAAGATCAGCCGTTGTTGTGGAGCTGTGCGAATCACGGATACCGCGCGCAATCACGCAATAATGTCTTGCATTGATATGAACGGCAATGTCTTCAGTTTCTAAAATGTACTGAAGGCAGTCGGCGATTTGTTTTGTTAAGCGCTCTTGCACCTGTGGGCGGCGCGAGAAAAATTCAACGATACGGTTAATTTTAGATAAACCGATCACTTTTTTCTTAGGAATATAAGCAACAGTTGCAAAACCATCGATCGGTTGAAAATGGTGTTCACACATCGACATCACTTCAATGTTTTGCACACACACCATTTGATCGTACTTCATTTTGTTTTCAATCACCGTCATGGCCGGAAAATTTTCAACATGAAGACCAGCGAAGATTTCATTTACATACATTTTAGCTAAACGTTTCGGCGTATCTTGAAGACTGTCGTCGTTCAGATCTAAGCCTAAAACATTCATAATTTGTGAAAAGTGAAATTTAATCTCTTCGATTTTTTGATCAGCTGTAAGATTCGTTTCTACCGTTGGCGAAGCCAATACGTTTTCTAACACTTTATGAGCGTGAGAGTTTCTTTTAGGTTTTGACGATTTAGTGGTTTTTTTCTTAGCAGCCATATAGCTAGATATAGTCTATCTTAGCTATATATCCAATTTAAAAAATTGCACTTCATGGTTCACGAGCTGCAATAAGCTTTCAATAGACGACTTACCTGCTAAAGACGTTGGCATTACTGGGGCAAAAGATTCACATAAAATACGTAATTTTCCCGCTGGAAAGGCAATCGAATTTTGGTCAATCTCTTGGCTTGAGCGAGAGTCTTGGGCGTCGATACCCCAATCTTTGGTGTTTTCGCTGGTTAAGGTAAATTGCGAGTTCGTTACCTTCTGCATAAAGCCTTCTAAATGCTGAATCGGACGTAACGGATGATCTAACGTCATACGGAACGTAAACAGCACTTGCTCTCCACGGCTACGCGCCGAAACTTGTGCCGTTTGTTGTGAAGTCATCTTATTGAAAGCTGAAATCACTAAGTCTTCATTAATGCGAAGGCCTTTTTTAAAATTCGCATTGATTTGATTTGTTGGAACCACCACACGAATATTGGCCCAATTACGAGCCTGAGCTAATTGATCAAGAATTGGTTTTACATCTTTGATCTCATTCAGTTGGCGTACCTTCATTAAAGCTGTTTGTGGCATAGCCAAAATCACTTTTCTGGCAAAATACATTCTTTCACGCTGACCGGTTTGAAAAACCAATTGATAACGCGCACCTAGTTTTCTAACTGTGACTAACTGATGCTGCAGGCGAATCTGCTTTTCAGGAATCAACCCCTGAACGATTTCAGAAAGTTCTTCAACGAAAGCCGAAGCCCCGCGCTTAAAAGTCCAAGTTTTGTTATCAAGATCGGCTTTTTCTAAATTTAATTCTTTAGCCAGACTCGTTAGAATCGTGTCGTTTTTGCGAAACTCGAAGGCGCCCCATTCCGTTTTGTCGATGGTTTGAATTTTACCGCCTAAACGGTGTGAAGCTTCGAAAATTTTAAATGGAATTTTATTTTTTTTAAGCTCATAAGCTGCATAAAGACCGGCAACCCCGCCTCCGATAATGACAACTTCGTTCTCAAAATCAAATTGATCTTCGATTAGATACTCATCTAACGTTGAACAAGATGACAAAAGCGGCAGTAATGATAGACCCGCAGATCCCCACAATGCTGTGGTGAGAAACTGACGGCGATTAATTCCAAAACGTCTAGGTTTCGACATAAAGGTATGCTAGCGTGAAAAAATGTTCCGCACAAACGATCTTGAGCAATTAATGCAAAAAGTTGATGAGGCAGGCTTCGGGACAATTTCTTTATCCCCAGAAGTTTGCTTAAGCCTACTTGCGCGCCTAAAAGATCTGGAACAACAAGGCCTTTTAAAATCGGCCACGATTACTGAAAGTAATGCAAGGACAACTACCAAAGGCACAGACGCTCAAAATAATGACCAAGCTAAAACGATCCGCAACGACTTCACTTACTGGTTAGAAAAAGATCACCACCCGACAGAAAAAAACTTACTTGAAGGCTTAGACCAATTGTTGCTGGCTTTAAAAAATTATTTTCGCATTTCACTGTCACACTTAGAGTGCCATTTTGCTTTATACCCTAAAGGGCATTTTTATAAAAAGCATATCGATCAAACTGCTGAAAATAATAAACGCTTTTTTTCTTTCGTTATTTACTTAAATCAAAATTGGAATGAATCCTTAGGTGGAAAACTTGTGGGCTTTGATGGTGAGCAAAAGATTTTTGAAGTGCTTCCGCATTTTGGCCAAATGATTGTATTTCGCAGTGATATCCCGCACGAAGTTGAACCTAGCCTGAGTGAACGCAGATCCATTGCAGGATGGTTTCGCGTATGAAAAAGTTAAATTCACAAAAAGATGTTATCAACTTTATCCTGTTCGACCGCTTACCGGTGCGTATCGGGATTATGGTTTTAGCGTTTTTAGCTACCCTGGCAGGCTTAGCTGTTCCGTACTATCAACGTGACTTTATGTTGCACCTAACAATAAACCCTCTGTTGCTGTGTACGGGGCTAGCGTTACTTTCTTTTATTCTATTACAGATGACCAACTTCTTAGGTCAGCGCGAAGCTTTAATTACGCAAAAAGCCCTAGCTGAAAAATTGTATCACCATATCTTACGTTTAAAACCACTTACCACAAGTCACAAAACCGTAGGTGAAATGGTGGCTTTATATACCACCGATATTCCAAGTTGTACGATGTGGCTTGAGCAAACAATCCCCTACGCTTTAACAACAGCGTTTCCATTAGTCTTAGCGCCAATTTTTTTAAATGTGGTTTATAGTATTCCTTATGGGTTAACACTTTCGCTGATTTTAGCTCTAGTGACAGTGAACCTGCTATTAGCGCGTAGACAATCAGGCTTTTTCTATCAGTTTAAAATCTTAGCGGGCCACCGCATGGGGCTTGTGAATGAATGGATTCAAAATATTAAAAGTTTAAAATCTTTAAACTGGATTCAAAGTTTTGAATCTAAGATTATTAAAAAACGTGTTGAAGAAACCAATAACCGTATTGCCATGGTGACCAACGGGCAAATCATGAACTCGATTTCTTCAAGTGTGACTTTCTGGTTAAACTTAGCGGTTTTATTTTTTATCGCTTATATGCACAATGAACTGATCGGCCATATTGATCTGATTGCAGTTATGTGGGTTATGGGTGTCTTTTTATCTAAACCTTTAAGACAGCTCCCGTGGTTTTTTACGATGATGTTTGATGCCTGGACGTCAATCAGAAGAACTGGTGATTTTTTCGGTCTTGAAAATACCCCTTATCACATCGACAATCCAAACCTTCCCTTAAAATCCGACGAAACTCTAGTGGTTAAAGATTTAAATTTAGTTATTCAGAACAAAGTTGTTTTAAAAGATATTAATCTGACTTTAAAAAAACAAGAAGTCGTAGCCCTAATTGGCCCGATTGGTTCAGGTAAATCAGTTCTTTTAAAATCAATTATGAAAGAAACGCCTTTCACAGCTAAACGTTTAGATCAATTGCCACACAGTTATCTTCCCCAAGAGCCATTTGTTTTAAGCGGAACCCTGACTGAAAACATCGCGCTTGAATATTTAGAAGACGAAGCGAAAATTAAAGAAACTTCTCCACAAGCGTTTAAAGCTTTACAACAAGCCCAGTTTGATATTGCCAGCGATCGTATCAGCAACGGCCTACAAACTGTGATTGGTGAACGTGGGCTAAATATTTCTGGTGGGCAAAAGCAGCGTTTAAACTTAGCGAGACTTTTTTATAATCCACTGCCGCTCTTTTTATTAGATGACCCTTTTAGCGCCGTTGATGTGGGTACTGAAAAAAGATTAATCGAGGCTTTATTCACACTCAGACAAGACGGCCATAGCTTTTTAGTGATTACCCAACGTTACGAATTTTTAAAACACTGTGACCGTGTGATCTACATCGAACAAGGTGAAATCAAGTTTGATGGTCTGTACCGCGAATTTATCCAACACACGAAATACCAAAAGTTCATCGCAGGAGACATTCAATGAAGGCTTTCTCGCGATCAATCTTTGATACGCTTTTACAAGCTTATCGCCCGTTTTTAGTGCGCATTATTTTAGTGGTTATTTTAGGCTTTGTGGGCCGTTTGATCTTTTTATCAAACGCGCAAATGATTGCGAAATTCTATGATAACCACCAAGTTATTACCCGTGACGATTTAGCTGGGCTTACAACCACATTGCTAATTGTACTTGTGGTGGCCTTTGTCTTAACAATACTTTATCGCACTGTTTTTTCACGCCTATCGGCTCTAGCGGTTTCACGTATTTATGATGAAACAACTTACCGTGTATCACGTTATCCGCTTTCATATTTTGATCACACACCAGTAGGTAAAATCACAACGCGCTTTTCAAGTGACTACGGAAATATCTTTCGTTTATTCGGTGGCCCGTTAGCTGAATTTCTTTCGATCATCTTTGATTTAATGGGCATTTCATTATTGATTATGCTGACGCATCCGTACTTCGTTATTAACTTGGCGCTTGCAGGGCTTGGCTTTTACGTCATCTTAAAACGCAATCAATTACGCCTTCGTGGTCACCGCCGTGAAGTTTCGATTTTACGTGGCCCATCGGTGGCGCATTTTTCTGAAACGGTACAAGGCAGCCTTTCGATTCGTCAAAATTCAAAAGTTAAAACCTTTATCAGCCGCTTTTTAAAACTGGATGATCTTTATATCGCCAGCAAATTTAACATTATTAAAAGCATCATGCGCTTTTCAACTGAGTTAAATATTATTTCAACGTTGTTATTTTTAGCCAACGGTTTACTGGGTATGTACTTAGTTAAAGAAGGAAAACTAGGTGCCGGTCAAGTGGCCGTAATTTTAGGTTTTACGATTTTAGCAACTAACACCCTACAAATGTTTTTCGAGTGGTACTCGCAGTTTGAAGAAGCTTTAGTGGGTGTTGAACGTATGGATGAGTTCATCAGAAATCCGATTGAAGACGGTGCTTTTTTACCAGCACATGCTGATTTTGAAACACATCATCCGAAAAAAGCTAAAGGTAAAAAAGCCGATGAAAATTCTGGAGTGATTACAGCTGCTGAATTTAAATTAAGCGTCGAAAATTTATCGCTGACTTATCCGGGACAAAATCACCCGACGTTATCAAATGTTTCATTTAAATTAAAACCCGAAGAGAAGTTAGGAATTATCGGCCGCACCGGAGCTGGCAAATCTACATTGATTGCTGCTTTATTAAGATTATACCCCTTCAATCAGGGTGTGATCTTGATTGATAATGCTTATAAAAATGATATCGAAGACCACCGTGGACAGTTTTCTTTAATTTCACAGGATCAGTTCTTTATTAAAGGCACCATCAAGGACAATTTAGATCTGTTTAATCAGTATTCAAATGAACAGCTGACCGAGACCCTTAAACTTGTGGGTTTACCGCTCCAGTTACATTTTATGTTAGATGAAAAGGGACAAAACCTTTCACAAGGTGAAAAACAGCTCTTAAGTCTGGCTCGTGGCCTGTTACAAAATGCCGAGATTTTCATATTTGATGAAGCCACGGCAAACATTGATCCGCAGTCTGAAAAATTAATCGAATTAGCTCTGAAAAAGACTTTAGCCCACAAGACACAAATCCGAATAGCACATAGACTGCAGACGGTTTTGGACTGCGATAGAATTTTATGGCTTGAAAACGGACAAGTAAAAATGTTAGGTTCAACGCCGGAAGTTTTAGAAGCATTCGAAGCTACACGATAATTGTCGTGTCGAAGACACGCTAAGATATACAACTTTGAGAACGGGCCGCCTATGTCGGAAGAAGAAAAACCACTAACTCCTGAAACGGAATTAGCCGCAGATAAAGCCGAAGATAACGCTGTTGATGAAAACAGTGCTGAGTATCTTCGTACCCACTGGTCACAGCTTCCGCAAACTCAAACACATGATGCCTTCTTTCGCTTAAGCAGAACTGATGCGGAAGAGCTGTTCTTATCTTTGACCGCTCAAGATCAATATCCACTTATCAAAGAATGCACGACTCTAGAAAAAAGATCTTGGGTTCGACTACTTGCCCCCGATGACGTAGCCGATTTAATCCAAGAAGAAGAACCTGAAAACCGCGAAGATTGGTTAGCTTTACTTGATCCACAAACGAAACGTGAAGTGGGAGTCCTTTTAGCCTACGCTGAAGATAACGCCGGGGGGATCATGTCCTCACGCTTTATCCGCTTACGTCCTAAGATGAACGTGGATGAAGCGATCAGCTATATCCGCTTACAGGCTAAAACGCAGGTTGAAACGATCTACTATGCTTACGTCCTAACGACAGATCAAAAATTATTAGGTGTTGTCTCATTTAGAGAATTATTTTCATCGGCTCCGAACAAAACAGTCGATGAAATCATGCACTCAGATATTATTCGTGTTCCTGTAGATATGGACCAAGAGCAAATCGGTCAGATCTTCAGTAAGAATAACTTAATGGCTCTACCCGTTGTTGATGTCGATGACAAAATGGTCGGTATCGTTACGTTCGATGACGTGGCCGAAGCGGTTCAAGAAGAAGCCACAGAAGATATCCATAAGATTGCCGGTATGGAATCGTTAGATGCTCCCTACTTACAAATTGCTTTTACTGACATGTTAAAAAAACGCGCTGGTTGGTTAGTTGTTCTTCTTATCGGTGAAATGTTCACAGCCACAGCTCTTGGTTATTACGAACATGAAATCGAGCGCGCTGTAGTTCTTTCTATGTTCTTACCGCTTATTATTTCTTCAGGTGGTAATTCAGGATCACAAGCTTCAACACTGGTGATTCGTGCGATGGCCTTAGGTGAAGTGCGTTTGAAAGACTGGTGGCGCGTTTTAATTCGCGAAGTGTCTACAGGTCTTTGCTTAGGATTAATCTTAGGCGGCATCGCACTTCTTCGCGTCTATTTATGGCCATGGCGAGAACAAATGTACGGCCCACACTATCAATACATTTCCTACACCGTAGGAGCTTCAATTATTGGTGTGGTATTATGGGGTACAATCTCGGGCTCTATGCTTCCATTTATGCTACGAAAATTTAAACTCGATCCCGCATCAGCAAGTGCTCCAGCAGTTGCGACCATCGTGGATGTCACAGGTGTTATCATTTACTTCACCTTCGCGAGCTTAATTCTTAAAGGTATCTTATTGTAATTTTAACAATCGGTTTGGCATCACATCTGCTTGAGTAGAAGGTATGTATTGAGGGAATGATACACACTTTTTTAAATCAACTAGGGAGATTTAAATGCAGAACGAACCACAAATTGCGGCGACTCAAGATAAAAATTACTTGAAAGCACTGGCACCGCTGATTTTCACAGCAGCAATTTTTTGTAACGACACAACATACGCGATGGCTATGCGTCCATACGTTAAACTAGTGCAAGAACAGCAGTATGCTGCTGCCGCTGCTAAGCCGCGTACAAATAACACTCCAAATACTTGGAGCGAAAATTCAAAAGCCCAACAGCAACAATTCAAATTAGATGTTGTAGATACGCCTCAAGAAGAAGAGTCGATCAAAAAAGCTGAAGATAAAAATATTGATCTGGATGACCAGGACAATGATGGTAATGTGCGTGAAGCGATTCCTTTATGGGAACGTAAATCACTCAATCACCAATCATGGAGTGAACATATTTATAGAGAGCTTCCAGAGCTAGGCCCTGCTTTGCTGGCATCAAATCCAGCAGATGCAAAAATATTCTGTCCTAATTATGCCAACTTAGAAGAATCTGAAAGAAAACAATTCTGGGCTTTCTTTATTTCGTCGATGGCCAAGTTTGAAAGTAATTTTGACCCGAAAGAGGCTTACACTGAAGGATTCAGAGATAGCTCTGGCAGATATGTTGTCAGCCGTGGGCTTTTACAAATTTCAATTGAAAGCAGTAAAGGTTACCGCTGTGGCTTTACTGCAGAAAAACAACTTCACGATCCTATGAGAAATTTAAGCTGCGGCATTATTATTCTAAATCACTGGATGAAAAAAGATGCACGCATTGCCAGCCGCTTAGGATTAAACTGGAAAGGTGGCGCCCGCTACTGGTCAGTTTTACGCGCGGGAAGAAAAACATCTTACCAATCCATTGTTAAATGGAGCAACGACTTACCATTCTGTAAATTGTGAACTGTAAAACAATCTGCGCGGAAGCGCTTACGTAGGAACTAATCCCTGCGTAAGCCCTTGCACTTGCGATTTTAAACTATCAGTGATGTTTAAGAATTTCACACCGAATGAATTAAGCTCGGTCGACCAAACAATCTCACCTTCAATTTCTTCGTGCACATCAGAAATTTTTAATTTAATTTTCTGACCTTTGGCAAATGTTTGATCTGATTTAAATGATAAACCACCCACAGCTAATGTTTGTGAAGCGGCATTGACCACTTGGTCACCGATTTGAATCATCACATCCTTAGCTACACTGAAACGTTCGTATTTACGTAACGATTTAGCAGGTTGTAATTGTTTTTGACGTAAACGATAAGCCATCGCTAATGGTAACCACATCATTAAAACAATCGCCAATGTTTGCGCCATCTGGCCACCTGATGGTGGACCTTGTTGCATTTCATCAGCTAAAGCCTTAACCATACCACAACCGCCAGCAGCGCCACCACCACTACCACTGCCTGCGGCATTTGAACTTGCTTCACTTTTATAAACCGGAGAATAATCTGGCGACCAAGCCATAGTGCTCACTTGCGCTTGCGCAATTTGAATAACTTTAAGTGCATTCACGCGACCTGCGGTTTGTGAATAACCATTAAGATAAGGTGATACATCAATCGCTGACATAATCACACCGCGAATTTGATACGCTGACAACTGTGGTGATTCACGTCTTGCAAGTGCTGCCATGCCGGCTACAAATGGCGATGCCATTGAAGTTCCGCTTAATGATGTTAGGCAATAATAATTTAAGTTATTCGGGTCAGAGCAATGGCTTCCAGGAATCGTACTCATGATTGAAGAACCTGGGGCAAACACATGCACTAAAGAAGATGAATAATTTGAAAACGATGAACGACGATCTGTACTTGTTGAAGATCCCACCGCGATATTATTTGGCGTATCTAAAGCCGCTGGATACATCGGAGTATAATTTAAATTTTGATTTGAATTTCCGGCAGCGGTAACGATCACCACATCTTGTGTGTACGCATAAGCATAGGCATCATGTAATGAACGTGAATACGATGGACCACCCCAAGAGTTGTTAATAACTTTAGCGCCGTTAGCGACAGCGTAGTAAATCGCATTAATCGCGTTGGCGGTTGTTCCTGAACCATTACCATCTAAAAATTTAAGCGGCATAATACGTACTTTTGATTCGCGCACTGGAACCTGAAAAATATCTTGGCCCGCACCTACGACAATACCCGCTACATGTGTTCCGTGATCAGCATCATCATACATGCTTGGTGAATTATCGACGAAGTTCCACCCGTTTTTATCATCGACATAACCGTTACCGTCATCATCAACACCCGTAATACCATTCACTTCAGCTAAGTTTTGATAAACAGCACCCGATTGTTTAAACACAGCATGGTTAATATCAAGACCGGTATCAATCACCGCCACAATTGTTTTAGTGGCTGAAGCCGGTTCTTTTTCAAATTGCCAAGATTCTGTCACTTGCACGGGAGCAAAAGATTGCGAGTATGTATCGCTGGCTCCGGCGGGAGCCCCCATTTGCGAAACAACGGGTTCAGCATTTTGTTTATAATCAGGATCTAAACTTAAAATGAAATTCGGCTCGATAAATTCAACTTCAGGATTTGCTTTTAACGATTCTAAGTTTGTCGCCGTCACATCACTGATATGCATCATACCTACAGATTCAAACTTACGTTGCACAGCTACGCCTTTAAGCGCAGAAACGATGCGAGCCCCTTTATCAACTGCCAGTTTATTAGCTGCTGCCATACCAGCAACGCCACCTTTACCAGACATACGCACTGAGTTTACCTGCGGTTTAAATTTAACGATATATTCACCAGAAACTGCCACACCAGACGCGTGCAAGACCTGCGAAGATAATATGAATGAAATAGCTATCAATAGCCTACGTACCTGAGTGTTAGATGACATACTTAGATTATCGTCTGGTTACCCCCTAATCTAAAGGCCAACAAACCACAGTCTCATATTAAGACAACAAAGTGATTGTCCAATTTAGGGAACTGTTTATAAAATAGATGCAAGATGTCTCGATTGCAGAAAATTTTTATTAGTGGTTTGGTCGCGTTTTTACCCATAGCTTTGTCGATCTACGTGATCAGCGCCGGCATCGGTATCATGGAAAACTTGTTTGGTAATTTTTTACGCCAAATTTTACCCGAAGGTGCCTACATTCCTGGTTTCGGTTTCTTAGCTACAATCGCTTTAATTTTATTTTTAGGCTTTTTAGTTGATAACTTTGTCACCGCCACTTTCTTTCGCCGCGTACAAGAAAAACTGCGTGAAGTTCCGCTCATTAAAATTGTCTATTCACCGCTTCGCGATTTAATGAATCTTTTTGCCAAAGGCCAAGAACAACAAACAATGCAAAAAGTCGTGCTGGTGCATTTTACGAAATCACACTCGGTGCTGGGTTTAGTAACGCGTGAATCATTTAACGATTTAGAACTAAAAATGATTCTTCCGACAGATAGAATTGCCGTTTATATCCCAATGAGCTACGGCCTTGGTGGTTATACAGTTCTTGTTAATAAATCAGATGTTGAAGCTGTAGATATGCCGATCGAAAAAGCGATGAGCCTAGCCTTAACGGGTTGGATTCAAACAGACACTGAACCCAAAAAATAGGAAGTGCGTAAGTGAGTACTACACAATCGACCACTCAAAAAGCCTTAGATATTAATTTAGATTTATCTCGTTACGGCTCATTTGCCGAAATCGGAGCTGGCCAAGAAGTCGCCCGCCAATTCTTTCAGGCCGGTAAAGCTTCACAAACTATCGCTTTAACGATTTCAGCTTACGATATGACGTTCAGTGATATCATCTACGGTAAAGAAAAATCGGGCCGTTATGTTTGCGAATCACGGGTTCGCAAAATGTTAGACCGCGAATACGAAAAATTAGTCGAGCGTTTAGGGAGCACACGCGGTAAAAACACATCCTTCTTTGCTTTTGCTGATACGGTTGCCACTGGTTCTGAGGGTAAGAAAAATTCGCACGGCTGGATGGGATTAAAGTTTCAACATAAGCCGGGCGCACAGGCTTCTGAAGTTGTGCTTCACATGCGCTTACTTGACCGTCACCGCTTACAACAGCAAGAAACGTTAAGCATTTTAGGTGTTAATTTACTTCACTCTTCATTTTACAAAACAGCCCACCCGCTTGAGTTTATCGAAGGACTTTTTGATAAAATCAAAAACGGGGCAATTGCTGTTGATGCGATTCACTTTAACGGTGAAGCGTTTAAAAAGTTTGATGAAGTTGCCGTTAACCTTTCAATGGTTGAACTTGGCTGGAGCGAAGCGATTTTTATCAACGCCGAAGGCAAAGTGCAAAACGCTTCAGATGCTTTATGGGGCAAAGATATTTTAGTGCAACGTGCGTTTTATAATCCGGTAACCAACACTCACCTAGATGTGATGGATAAAGGCACAAAACATTTTTCTAAAGAATTCGGAACTAAAGCTTCTGATATCGTAAATATTTTTGAATTCACGCTGAATAACCGCCTTAAAAACACAAAAATTTCAGTCGAAGAAGCCCTTAAAAAAGTAAAAATGATTTCTTCTCTAAAAAAGCCGGTTTTAGTGAGCAGCTTTTCGTTATTTTATAAACTTAAAGAACATTTACGTGCCATGTCTGAGAAACCACTGGGAATCGTGATTGGTGCCACTCACCTGGAAAAACTTTTTGATGAAAAGTTTTACTTTGATTTACCAGGTGGTATTTTAGAAGGCATGGGTAAATTAGTTGACGAAAAAACACGTCTTTACATCTACCCGCACAAAACTGAACAGATGTGCTTACAGGTGAAAAGCTTTTTTCCAAAACCAGCGATCAAGCATATTTACGCCCACTTGATTGAAAACAAATTTATTCAAGACATCGCAGGCTGTGATGAAATTCAAGAGTTCGTGCATTCAGACGACATCTTAAAGCTTGTGAAAAAGAAAGATAACCGCTGGAAAAAGCTTGTTCCTGAATCAGTGCAATCGATTTACATGGACCAAGTTAAAACCGAAGCCCGCAAATAGTAACCGCTACAAATAATCCGTGGTTAGAGTCTACAAAGACTCTAACCATTCAACAACAGATTGCACCGGCTGCCCAGTGGCAGCTCCGGCATTTAGCGCACCTGTTGATTTATCTGTCCAGCTGAACACATCTAAGTGAGCCCATTTTTTACCGTTAGTAAATTTTTGCAAGAATAACGCTGCCGTGATAGCGCCACCGAAGCCACCGCCAGAGTTTTTAAAATCGGCAAATTGTGAACTTAAATCACCCCAAAGTCTTTGATTTAGTGGCATTCTCCAGTTTGGTTCACCTGAACGTTGACCAGCTGTCATAAAACTATGAGCCATTTTATCATCGTTACAGAATAAACCTGCTGTATCACCACCAAGAGCAACTTTGATCGCACCTGTTAGTGTTGCAATATCAACTAAGTATTCTGGTTCATCGTTACCCGTTTGTTTTGCGGCCACATCCATCACATCTGATAAAACTAAACGACCTTCAGCATCTGTGTTGTCGATTTCAACTAAGAAACCGGCGCGCGATTTGTAAACATCACCCGGACGCATTGAAAAACCATCGACTGCATTTTCAGCTAACGCTAAATAGAAATCACAAGGTCTATCGTAACCTGAACTATCAGCCCAGAAAGCTAAAGCTAAAACTGAAGCCGCTCCGCCCATATCTTTTTTCATGAGGCGCATAGCCGAAGAAGGTTTGATATCTAGGCCACCTGTATCGAAAGTAATACCTTTACCTACAAAAGCGATTGGTTTTTTATTTTTTGCTTTTGACGGACGGTATTTAAAACGAATCATACGTGGAGCGGTCGGAGAACCCGCACCTGTTGCACAAAGTAAGCCCATACCTTCGGCTTCACATTTTTTCTCATCCCAAACGATGATTTCAGTGTTTTTAGAAAACGGCAGATCATACGCTAACTGTTCAACCGTTGCTGGGTTGATCACATTCGGCGGAAGATTTGTTAAGTGACGGGCGATTTGAACGGCCACCACTTTTTTCAACGCTGATTTTAGGTTTTCATCTTTAATATTTAATTGAATTTTCAAAGGCTCAGCTTTTTCAGCTGAAGCTTTAAAGTGAGTTAAGAAATTATAGCTAGCTAACTCTAAACCAACAACCGCACCTTCAGTGACTGCAGCATCTGCCGTTTGAAAATAGATAGAAACGTTTTTCAATTTTAAAGCTTTGATTTGATTTAAAATCGTACCAAATTGGTCACGCGCAAAAGCGTAAGCTGACTCATTTAATAAACCATCATGATCAGTGGCTGTGCTTGCCGATTCAAAAACAATCCATACGGGACCATTGCGGCCGATAAAGTGAATGTTCTTTTTGTCTGATTTTTTTAATTCATCAACTTGAAAATCAAGGGCATGTGTTTCAACCAAAGCTTCTAAGTTTTTTTGCTTATTCTTAGCTTCTTTGCCACCGAAGTAGTAAATAATCGCGTCACACTCAGACAGTTTGTTAAAGTTAGAAACTAGACTATAAGCAATGTGCGGCTCAAGAATAGTGCTAAACGATTTTTTGGTTTTAGGGGCAGTTTTTTTCACATTTTTTTTCATAGATTTCTCCGATAGACCTTCACTTTACTCGCTCGTCTGTTAAAATCAATACGAGATGCTTGATTCCGTAAACCTGAAATTCTGCCTGTTCAACGCTGAAAACTTATTTCTGCTGTTTGATCAACCCGTCCCGAAGAACTTCGAGAAGATGGAAGAAATCCAATGGCAAAAGCTATCAACTTCGATTTACGAGAATAAGCCGTTATTTAAACTGCAGCACTTAGCCCGCACGATTCAAGATACAAACTCAGACATCGTTATGCTGTGCGAGGTGGGTGGCTTAGAGTCTTTAAAGAACTTTAATACGATGTTTTTAAATAACGAGTATTCGCCGATCTTGATCGAAGGAAACTCGGATCGCAATATCGATGTTGGTTTTTTAATCAAGAAGAACCAAAGTTTCTACTTTGATTTATTAACGCACAAAAACCGTGATTTAAACTTCTTATACCCGCACGAGATTGCCTCAAAGAATAATAACTACCCTCTCAAAATCACGAGCCACAAATTTTCGCGTGATTGTGCTGAGCTGAGATTATTCACGCGCGAAATTGATAAGCCATTTTTGATTGTTTTACTGACACATTTAAAATCGCCGCTGGACCCCGAACGCATTGATCCAAACGGTACAGAGCGCCGTGCCGCAGAGCTAAAAACCTGCGTAGAAATTTTCACAGAGCTAAAAAGTCAGTTCAAAGATACGCCAATTCTTTTTGCGGGCGACTTCAACGGAACAGCAAGTAGCGTAAATACTGATCCGGAATTTCTGCCTTTACATCAAACAACGTCGCTTAAAGATATCTTTGAGATCGCAAATGTAAATAGCGAAAACCGCTACACTTTTTACCAAGTTCGCTCTGGGCTTCGCTCTGACGGACGCCAGATTGACTATTGTTTTATCGATGACAATTTTAAGCATTTATTAAATCTGCAAAGCGTTGCAGTTTGCGACTTCAAAGATGAATTCGGAAGCCCAATTAAAAAACCAGAAACACTGGAACAAAAAATGGCATTGCCATCGGATCATTACCCCATCGTATTTGCGCTTGATAATGTAAAAATTTAGTGTGAGCATTATCTTGTGAGCCTGAAAAAACTACCGCTACATGCGAATTTTCAAGTGAGTGCTTTAAGTGTTTATGTGCCGAATGAGTCACAGCCGGATAAGCGTTTACATTTATTTGCCTACAAGGTCACAATCAAAAATATCGGAAATTCTCCTGCACAACTTGTTTCTCGTCACTGGACAATCACTGATGGCTTAGGCCACCAAGAAGATGTTCGTGGCCCAGGTGTTGTAGGTCTTCAACCACGTATTATGCCCAATCAATCTTTTGAATATGAAAGCGCATGCCCCCTGACAACAAGTTCAGGCAGCATGAAAGGCACATATCAATTTATGTCTGACGAAGGCGAACCATTTAACGTGGAAATTCCTGAGTTCTATTTAGTAGCGCCGCAAGCAGTTCACTAAGCCTCGATTTTGAATCACTTAAAACAAATTAGCCAACATACAATGACGCACCAATATCGCTCTGTAGTTCAGATTACATTGTAGACTGAAACCCCGAGCACGAAAAACGCGTCATAATAAATTAACAACGAGAGCGAGCGAAATTAATTATTTCAGAGGCTATCTTTTCCATCTGCTCGAAATCCATTTTTGGATGATGAACTTCACCCTGCTCTGGCAAGAATGGCACATGCACAAAAATAGATGGAATTAACGGATAATTTTTTAAAACCTTGAAATAAAGGTTATTACAAACAAAAGCGCCGGCCGAAAACGACGTTTCAACTTTAAGCTTACGATCAGCTAAAAACTCGGCGCAGTCATCCACGGGAAAAGTCGACATCAATGCCAGCTCGCCGTCACCTATACGACCTACTTCAGGTTTCTTGTTGGCTTCGTCAAAAGACTTCGTTTGGTTCCAGTTTAAAGCAATTTTTTCCAAGCAGACATTGGGGCGACCACCCGCTTGACCGAACATAATGACAAACTTGGGCTTTACTTGTTCGATCTGTTTTTGCAATTCTACAAAGGCACGGTCAAATTCAACAGGTAAAACGACTGTCTTTAGGTCTTGATATTTTACTTTAAGTTTTTCAACCAAGAGCTCGCTTGGGTTGATTTTTTCTTTTAAGAAAGGCTTAAACCCTGAAACTAAAATCATGGAAATCTTAACGACGTCTTCCACTTATAATCTTGCGGATCACTGATTTTATCAAAGCCATTTGTTGCCGTATAAACGTAACGTTCATGCAGTCGACCGTTTCTACCAAACCAGAATTCGATCTCGCGCGGTAGGATTCTGTAGCCACCCCAATGCGGAGGGCGCGGTATTTTTTGGCCTTCGAATTTCTTTTCGATTTCAGCCATACGCTGATGAAACTGATCAAAGCTTTGCAAATCTTCAGATTGAAGTGAAGCCCACGCCCCTAACTGGTTCAAGCGAGCACGCGAAGCAAAGTATTGATCAGATTCACTGTTAGTTAATTTTTCAACAATTCCCGAAATACGAATCTGTTGATCTAAGTGTGGCCAGTAGAAATTGGCACAGATATTCGGGTTTTTCTCTAAGTCATGACCTTTACGGCCAAGATAGTTGGTATAAAAAGAAAACCCACCGCGAATCATTCCTTTAAAGTACACGATTCGCACAGTGGGTTCATTTTTATCGTTCACCGTCGCGATAGACATCGTTTGGTGTTCAGGTATTCCTTTGATCTGAGCCGCCTTAAATAAGTTATCGAAATTCAAAAAAGGATCTTTTTTAAAATCAAAACTCATCATGGGCGACTCCGAATCTTAAGGAAAAAGTATTAACTACTTTTTACCTTTTTTAGCTGGAGCTGGTGCTGGAGCAGCAGCTGCTTTAACGATATCTAATAATTCAACTTCGAATACTAAAGCTGAATTTGGTGGGATGCCTGGACGACCAGAAGCACCGTAAGCTAACTCAGGTGGGATGAATAATTTGTATTTAGAACCAACTTTCATCATTTGAAGAGCTTCAGTCCAACCTGGGATTACGCCACCAACTGGAAATTCAGCAGGTTGACCACGGTCGTAAGAAGAATCAAATTGTTCGCCAGTAGTTAAAGTACCTTTGTAGTGACATTTAACTGTGTCAGTTTTAGTTGGGATAGCGCCTGTACCTTCAGATACAACGATGTATTGAAGACCAGAAGCTGTCACTTTAACACCTTCAGCAGTTTTGTTTTTTTCTAAGAACGCAGCTGAATTAGCTTTGTTTTTGTCAGCTTCTTCAGATTGTTTTTTCATAGCCATTTCTTGTAATTTCATCATGGCTTTTTGGATTTCATCTTCTTTTAATTCAGATTTACCAGCCATAGCGTCTGTTAAAGAAGCCGCTAAAGTTTTTGCATCGATTTCGATGTTTTGAGCTTTTAAATTACGACCGATTTGTTGACCGATAGCGTAGCTCGCCTGACCTTTGTCAGATTTTAAATCTGGCTTGTTACAGCCAACAAGTCCAATAACTGCAACTGCAGCTACTAACATGATTTTGTTCATAGGTGTCTCCTGTTAATGTTGTTTTCTTTTTTGTATTTCTTAGTTGAATCTGTGTTAGCAGAATTCTTGTTAAAAAATAAAATTCGTTTACACTAAAAAGCATGATCGAATTCCTAAACATTTCAAAGATTTAACATGCTGCACATAAGTCTTTATTTTATAGCCTTAGTTTCACTCTCAACGTCACCAAATTGGGCAAAACTTAATCATATGTCGTCGGTGACCTTAGGTTTTTACCGTTTAGCTGGGGCATCTCTTCTCTTATTTCTTTACATGCTCTTTGCTAAGAAATTAAAAAAAATTAATTTTGACAGAAACCTTGTCTGGGCGCTGTCATCGGGATTCTTTTTCTTTCTTCACCTTTGGACTTACAAATATGCCTCAAAGCACACCTTAGTTTCCAATACGATGATTCTTTTTGCGACTAACCCTGTCTGGGCTACCTTAGGCGGACAAGTGTTCTTTAAAGAATACATCAAACCACGCGTGATCTATTCCTACATGTTGGCGCTGATCGGCGTATTCATGTTAGTTGCGCAAAATCTTCAACTAACTCCCGAAAACCACTTAGGAAACGTGGCGGCCTTAGTGTCTGCGTTTTTCTATGCGCTTTATATGTTAACCAGTAAAAAAGCTCGTTTACATATGGCCAATAACGACTTTTCGTTAATTCAGTACTCAACCTGCGCGTTAATGTTTGCGATTGCGGTTCTTTCAACCGACGCACCGATGACCGGCTTTGATGCGATTTCTTGGTGGTCAGTTCTGGGGTTAATTATCTTTCCAACCTTCTTAGGGCATATGAGTTTTACTTACCTGGTCAAACACATGAATTTAGGACTTATGAGCTGTGGAAAACTAATTGAACCGATTATCGCGACTATTTTTGCCTATTTCTTATTTAACGAGCACTTAGGAAGTAATGCGATTTACGCGTTTATTTTGACAGGTGTTTCCGTACTTATTTTATTCTGGCCAACCATTAATAAACGCGCAAATATGCATGAGTAATGCGTATTTTAGTTATCGAAGACCAAGCAAAAACCGCCCAGTTTTTAAAACGTGGGCTTAACGAAGTCGGCTATTCAGTAGATATCGCTGAAAGTGGATCTGCCGGCGAAAGTTATATCGCAAGTTCAGAATATGATCTGATTATTCTAGATGTGATGTTGCCTGACCAAAACGGCATGGATACCGCCCGCCACATTCGCCGAGACGGATTTCAAGGTCCGATCTTAATGTTAACTGCATTAGCGACAACAAAAGATAAAGTGCATGGTCTTGATGCCGGAGCTGATGACTACTTAACAAAACCTTTTGCTTTTGATGAATTATTAGCTCGCGTGCGTGCGTTGTTACGCCGTAACTCTTCAGGCACTAGTGTAAATTCAGTTTTAAAATATTCAGACTTAGAGTTAGATCTAATTCACCGTAGAGTCTTACGTGAAGGTAAAGAAATTACACTTACCGCAAAAGAATTTTCGCTTTTAGAATACTTTATGCGAAACCCTGAACGCCCGTTAGGCCGTGTTTCAATTGCTGAACATGTTTGGGATATTCATTTTGATTCTGAAAGTAACGTGATTGATGTGTACATCAATTTACTTCGTAAAAAAGTCGACGCTGGTTTTTCAAAAAAATTAATTCAAACTGTCGTTGGCGTTGGGTACGTTTTAAAAGATAGCCATGAAAAGGCTTAGTCTACGCGTTCGTTTAACAGCCCTCTTTGTTGTGATCTACGGATCAACAACGATTCTATTTTCGTTATTTGCGTATTATAAGTTGAATGAATCCTTACTGCATGATTTTGATAATGCTCTTTACAACTACTCAATCGATATTTCTCAAACGATTGAATACGGGCCATCGATCGATTTAAATTTACCCCAATTAATCATGGAAGAAGGAAAGATCTTTCCTTTCCCATCAGGAACTGCGCTTATTTTAGTGCGCCATATTTCTGGAGAAATTTTAAGTCGCAGTGGTAATTTCGGGTTATTCCTTCCGCCGTTTCAAACCGAAGTGAAAAAGATTTTAAAAGGCGCTGATTCGGCATACGTAACTATTAATGACACGGATGTGATTCCTGAGGCCGAAGCGAACACTTACCGGGTTATTACTTTTCCGTTAGATAGCGAAACGAACCCGACCTTGTTTTTACAAATCGCAGCCCCGCGCGTGACCTTAGAAACACAAACACGCCAGTTAAAAAATATTCTGCAATTTGGTTTACCTGCGGTGTTAGCAGTGGCCATTTTAGCGGGATTATTCTTTGCTTCGCGTGCCCTTCGCCCAGTGCAAGAGATGATTCAGTTTACGAACCGTTTACGTGCTGAAGATTTACATGAGCGTATTCCGCTTCCAGGCACGCGTGATGAAATCAGAAAATTAGCAGAAACCTTAAACGAGATGCTCGAACGTATTGAAAAAGCGTTTACTTCGCAGGAACGTTTCGTAGCCGATGCGTCTCATCAGCTGTTAACACCACTGACGATTTTAAAAGGCGAAATTGAAACCAATGCCCGTTCAACTCAAGATGAAGCTCAGCAAAAGGTTTATAAAAGTTTATTGCAAGAAGTAGATAATCTTTCACGTATCGTAAAAGATATGCTTTTATTAGCCCGCATTGATGCCGGCGAAAGTGCTTTGCAGTTTTCAGAAATTTACTTAGATGAAATTCTAATTGATGTGATTTCTCGCTTACAAAGATTGGCAAAAACTAAAAACATTCAGATTTCTTTTGATTTATTAAACCAAGAACAGCGCGCCCCGATTTTAGGTGACGCTGATTTACTGATAAATTTAGTTATGAATCTGATCGAAAATTCGATTAAGTATTCACCTGAAGGCCAAGCCATCTTAGTTAAACTTGATTGGGAAAAATCAGCGAATAAACTCACGGTTGAAGATTTCGGCCAAGGTATTCCTGAATCATTACGAGCTCAGGTGTTTAACCGCTTCAGCCGCGCTGATACCTCAAGTAACACCAAAGGTTTCGGTTTGGGATTAGCGATCGCACAAAAGATCGCGCTTCTTCACAAAAGCGAAATTCAATTTGTCGAAAAACCAGCCCCAGGAACCCTCGTAGAATTAAAATTCCAAAACAAATAAGGTACGGCCTACCGTTTAGAAAGCGCCGCTTTTTAGAAATTTCCGAGCAACATGAAAAATAGGCAAGCTATGGCCGTTGGAACAATCGCCGCCAGTAATAGCTTCACCGCATTTAAGCTAGAGTTTGGAAAACGCGACGCTAGAATAGAAAAACCTGCTGGGTTAGGAGCATTAGCTAAAATTGTTAAACCGCCCCCCGTAATGGCGCCTGATACCAAGGCCCATTTCGACGAATTACTTAAACTTTCTACTTGCGATCCTAAGTAAGTTAACGCTGCATTATCGGTCACGGCTGTTAAACCGGTGGCTGCAAAGAACAACGCCTTATCTGTAATGACTTGTAAAATCGGTGTTAACCACCATTTTTGCATCGAACCAAAAATAATTAAACCGGCCAAGAAAAAGCCGACTAAAAAAGCCTCTTTAAACTTTAACCCGTCTTGGTATTTCTTAGTTACGGTCGTTAAGCCGATGAAAGCCATAAATAAGCTCATAAAAACATTTTGATAATGAGAACTCATCACAACAAAAACCATCAGTAACACGTGAAGGATAATAACCCACCAAGGCATTGGGTAATGTTCCGCTTCTAACTTCGAAATCTGTTCGGAAATTTTCTTTTTAAAAACTAAACAGAACAACAAGGCATTCACAAAAACCGCACAAATAACGGCTTCACCTAAATTGACAAAAACGTCTTTTAAACCCCAGCCGAATTTCTGAGCCACGATTAAAATCGGCGGAGCCGCAAAGTGCGTAAGACCGCCACCGATAGAAATGTTCACAAACAGAAGAGCCAAAACGCCGTAAAGCAATTTTTCGTCGGCCTTATCCAGCATGCGGTAGAGTAATAACGCTAAGATAGTGATTGCTGCGGGTTCAGTAATCAACGACCCTAACATCGGACCAAAGCTTAAAAGCACAAAAATTTGGATGATTTTTTCATCTACAGGAACAATGCGACTCAACACATGCACGATAGAAAGTAAAAATGTACGCGCGATCGTAACGATCGGCCGAGTTGAAGCTAGAATCATAATACAGAACACAAATAAAGGTTCTGTCATATTCAGAGACTGCTGATAATCAATCACTTTCGACGGACCTTCTATAATGGCCCAAACCGTTAAAAAGATACCTGCCCAGAAACCGAAGACCACTTCGACCTCAGCCAGTAGGTGAAAAAAAGATTCACCGATTGAATCAGCAGGAAACTTTTTACTTAATTTTGCAAAGACTGGCGTTAAAAAGCTATGCACTAAAGCAAAAGCCAAAAACACCGTTGAGAGAACTTCTATTGACATAGGTTTTTGTTAGCTTCCATATATCTGCGGTTCGCTTGAATTTCAGCGGTAGAGACAGTCATATCTTCTGTAGAACATTGATTCTCTTTTAATTGATTTTCAATCGCAGCGACTTCACGCGGAGTTAACTTTAACTCCCAGATGTATTTAATTTCTAGCCAAGTACGTAAGTACTCGCAAATAAAAGATTTATTCGGCGGAGTCCATTCAAGTGGAGATTTATCGCTTTTACGCATGTTCTCAGGGCCGTTAACTGATAATAAATGAAAATCATTACCTAAGTAGTTAGCGTATAAACAGCGTTTAGCATTTGACCAGGTATGAGCCCCCGTCATGTACGCATTTTTTAAAGCCACCACGTGATCAATTTGGATATCGTCAGCATCAGTGTAGTTTTTATTTGTGTAAGGGTCATACCATTGCCCTGCAGTCACTGTGCAGCTGCTGTTTGTTGATACACCTACACTTGAATCACGTTGTAAAACCACACCGCGTGTATTTAGACATGAATTTTTAATTGGTCTGATCCATTCACCAAATTGGCTATCGCGATCATAATCTTTTGCTGGAAGCGGAAAAGTCGCATTCACTTTAGCGAAAGCCGCTAAATTAATAGTTTCGCCGGTAGCTGGAGCAAAAACAAAATAATGAGAGTATTTAAAAGTTTCAGATGTCGCTTGTTGGCTAAGCTCTTGGTACGCCGATGTCGTCGCAATTGATGCATTAAGCGCGTACGACTGCACCGCAAACAGCATCATGCCTGTAATAAAAAGATTTCTGATCTGGTGGCTCGTCATCATTCTTCAACCCCTTCCTTGAAGTTTGAATACAACTTGGCTACATTTCATTAAATTAAGAGAGAGATTTCAACCAGAAAATGAAAGATTCATTCAAACCCCTATTCTGCGCGCCGTCTTTTTACTCACATTATCAAGATTCGTTTAGGATCATTGATGAGGCGATCGTAAAATTGCACTGGGATAAGACATCAGAGGTCATGCTTTGGGCAGCGCTTCTGTGTTTACTACGAAGACCACAGGATTGGTTTGGCGGAATCTGTTCCACTTTGCCTCGCAATAATGCAGACACAATTCCCCATTTTTTACCTTATGAATTAACTCAAAAATTAAAGATCGATTGGCCAAAAAAATTACCGACAGATATTTCGTTTTCTGAATTTTTACGAACGGTAAAAATCAAACCGCTGCCTGAAGTTTTGCAAAGGGCGATGTATTTTATTTTCACCCAAAAATACCCGATCACCGTACTAGAGTACGAACCATCGCCTTCTGAGCTTTTGCAGATCCAGTGCGAAGGACGAAGGATTATCACTTTTAAAAATGATTATCAAAATTGGCCGACCAAGCTTTTCGGAAAACGTGACCCTTTAAGCTTCTGGCTGCATGACTGCGTTCATGCCGAACACTATTTTTCACAGCCCGAACACTTCGTCAGCCAACTTGGGTTTTACAAATTCGTGGCTGGGGCACATGCGGCCGATTGTTGGCCTAAAATTTCAGAAAACCCCGAGTTTGAGGGGGATTTTTCTTACCTGATTTCGGATATGAACTCGCACCCGATTCACCTTTTTAAGACTTTAAAGGCAATCACTGACATCCATTTTAAAGCTGAATCTGTGGGCATCTGGGACAAGGTCATAAGCACCTCATCAGGGTCAACTGAAGAGTTGAATGCTTTGCGTAAACTCAATACCACTTATTTTGTCGATAACGACTGTGACGCCTTGCTGCAATTAACAAAACGTCTGGGAGCACAGAGCTATTCCACTTAGACCTAGGTTAGTTCAAAGCCCCTTGGTATACTCTTAAGTGTGTCGATTTAGACACAAAAAAGCAAGAAAGGAGGCAAAATGGAAATGAACAACACGAAAACTTCGAACACTAAAACTGAAACTTCGAATACTGCAAACACTACTTCTGCAAACCACTCGGCGCCTCAACAGGCAAAGCCGTTCAACCTTAAAAAACGCAAACGTAAAGCCCCTGCTGGCTGGTAGCACTAACTTCGGTTAGGTGCTTCCGCCGCGGCTCGCGGCGTGATAGCGTTCCCTTCATGAAATTATATTACGCCAATCTTTCTCCCTACACCCGCAAGGTGATGGCCACAGCGATTATCACAGGCCTAACAGATAAAATCGAAACCATTGATCTAATGACCGACGGAAAGTTTACGCCCACGCCTGAACTAAAAAAGGCTAACCCGTTAGGTAAAATCCCCGCTTTGTTATTAGCTAACGGCGAAACCGTGGTGGATTCTCCGGTGATCTGCGAATATTTAAACACCAAATCTGTGAAAGGCTCGATTTACCCAAAAGAAGAACAAGCTTACTTCTTTCAACGTAAGCTTGAGGCTTTAGCTGATGGTTGCACTGATGCCACTTTACTTCGTAGGTACGAATCGGTTCGCCCGCCTGAGCTTCAAAGTGCCGAGTGGGATGCGAAACAGAAAGAGAAAATGACTTTGTCATTTCAGTACTTCGACTCGGTAGCTTCAAAGCTTGGAACGTCTGAGTTTTTTATCGGCGAGATCAGTGTCGTTGCGATGATTGATTATGCAGACATTCGTTTCCCGCAAGAAAACTGGCTATCAACAGCTCCCAATTTGAAAAAATGGTACGATCAGGTTAGCAAATTACCGCTATTTAGCGAAACAGCGCCTAAAAAATAGGTTTTTAAGAAATTTTCGGGCACTTGTTTGACAAGGGTTCGGTTCGCCTTTAAAACTAACGTTCACTTTGAATATCTTTGACGGTGGTGGGGTAGCTCAGCTGGTTAGAGCAACGGAATCATAATCCGTAGGTCGGCGGTTCAAGTCCGCCTCTCACTACCAATTTTTTCTTTTTATATATTATTGTTCTTCGGTTGCGACTGAAGAAAGTTTCGACGGAAATGAGCCTCTGGGCGAAATATTAAACCTGCTGAAAAGCAGGTTTTTTACTTTTATCTTCCCGCAGGAACAAAAGAAACTTTGTCACAAAGATTTTTAAAAGTTTCGTAATCAGGATTTCTTCTGTTTTTAAATTTTGAAGTTTCGATCACGAAAAGTTCTTCTCCGGGAGGACCGAACATCGTGCCATAGGTGTAACCGTCTATTAGACTTGCCCAATCAACAATCGCTTTATTGTCTGAAGTTTTAAAACTACCCTTCTCTAGACTGTGACTTGCGGCTTCATTTTCTATTCTTTGAAATGCGGCCTGGCCACTCGATGAATCGTAGCGAAAGACTTGAACTTCGCCATTTTTATTTATTTTATGGATTGTTACTCGACCTGTTTGGATCACCAAATAAGGTCCTCTTGAATCTAGTTTCGTATCAGCCTTAGCTGCTAACGAAGTAAAGGCTACGAAAAATACCGCTACTAAAAAATTAGACGACATAGATTTCTCCCCCGAAGTATTAGAATACCTCGGGAGAATAAATCAACTAAAGTTGTTTAGTAGCATTTCTCAAATTGAGACAGTAAATTTAAACTATTGAGAAAAGCAGATGATTGCAGTTTTTGGATTTCCATTTTTAATCAAAGCAAAAGAAAATATCCCCAGATTAAACTTTGAAGATGTTCGAAAATCAATTTTACGTTCTTCAAAAATATTTCCAGACTTAGTTGTGAATGAAAAAAATAGATCATTAGCGTTTAACTTCTTTAGCTTTGCCGCCGAAAAATTTTTCAAATCGCAGCTATTGGTCTTATATACCGAATAACTTCCTCCTGAAAGTTTGAAGGCTTCAAATTCTAGATGAACATCTTCTTTTTTTGTTGCTGTGGTTATTCTGAATTTTGCTTTTTTGTAGGCGGGATTTAAAATCTTATCAAAGTTTATCGACTTCGCATCTTCAGCAGCTTCACTAGCCATTAAAAAAGTAGGCATTAGAAGCAAGTCAGCACAGACTAATACTAAAATCAATTTTTTGTTAAGCAACGCAAACACAGTTCCTCCATCGAATTAAAACAGATTCTAGAAAAATTTCTATAATCCTAAATTTTGGATATGCGTGAGAAACTTTTCTTGAAAAACATTTTCCATTTTGTATAGACCAGATTGTTTCTCCATAAGCCATTTAGCCGCAAATATTGCACCTGTTCCGAAAGCCGAACGACTAACACTTTCATGAGTTAATCTTAAAGTTTGGTACGGAAGTCCAAAAATCACTTCATGTTTTCCGACGATGCCACCTACGCGAATAGAATTTACATGATTTTTCTCATCAAGATCTAAATGTTCCGCTATTTTTAATGCTGTACCTGAAACTTCTTTTTTATTTCTGAAATGTTCTTCTACAATTTCAACGTCCGCATTTGGAATAATCTGTTTAAGTAACTTCGAAGCGATAAGCAGCCAGTTTATACCCAGTGTAATATTAGGAGAAGCCAAGACCGCGGTTTGTTGACTGGCTATCTTGATTAACTCGATTTCTTGAGCCGAGTAATTTGAGATTGCTGATACTACTTTGACACCGCGAGCAGCGAGAATACTGTAAAGTTTTGTTGAGCCACCTACTGAAAAATCTATGACAATATCGACAGGATTTGCTTTCAAAAAATTCTCGCAAAACATATCGACTGAAACAAATGGTGCAAATTTTTCGGTATAACCTAGTGAGTGACTCGCATAAAGCGTGTTGGGATTAACATTTTTTTTCATGACCCATTTGAGATTGAAGTCTGAGTCTTTAGCTAGTTCCTGGGCTACGAGTAATCCCGTTTTTCCAAATCCAAATAAGCCGACGTTAAAGCGCATAGGTCACCTTTCAGCGAAAAGCGACCCTACTTTTCCAATACTGCAACAAAAGTTGCACCCTAACAAACATTAAATTTCACTTTATAAGTATAGAAGCACCAAGCCGCCGTAAAGAAAAAAAATAAACGCGCAACTCTAAAATCTGTCTTTTAGACTAGAAATATTCATAGCGCGTTGGATAAATTTCATTTTTTTAGAGTTTGTTTACTAGAAATTTTATTCTGAAAATAAAATTTAACCGTTTATTGTTCGTGCGTATCTGCCATCAGTTCTTCTTCATAACTGATGGATCATGACGAATATATTTATCGTTGATGAATTTCATCATAAATACCGTCACTGTCACTGTGCCTACTAACACATAACCAAGAATATCGAAGTGCTCTAAAAATCCATCAGGCCTTTTTACAACGATATATCCCGCTATCACCGCGGCAATCCCACCTGAAATCGACTGTAACGAAGAGCTTACCGCCATAAAGGCTCCGCGATCAGCAGGCGTTGGCAAAGCTGACATCAGAGCCTGTGATGGAATCATGCGTGAGAAAATTCCGACGAACATCACCGTATTTACGATCATCACTGTAATTAGAGAGCTTGGTCCCATATTTGTGTAATACACAACCATCACGGCAGATAGAATAGCGCCAAAAATAAATGTTCTTAGTTTACCGAATGAGTCACTCATCTTACCCACAAGAGGACCAATAAAAATCGTTGCGACTCCCGTTACCAGATAGATTAAAGGTAAATCACCCATCGTAAGTTTAAGATTCTGTACCGTAAAATCAGTTCCAAACGGCATTAACATAAATCCACCGATTGACATCAAAGCTGTGGCCGCAAATGCAAAAAGATATTTTGTATTAGAAACGGTTGTTAACATGTGATTTAAAGCATTGTGATCAACACGAGCTGCTTTCACGTGGGCATCAATTGGTTTTAAGTAAACCACAATGATTACGCCTACTAATGCACTGATCGCAACGATCATAAAAAACGGTGCATGCCATCCCCAAAGGTTTGAAATATATAATCCAGCCGGTAGACCCAGAATCTGACTGGCTGCAAAGGCTGTCTGGATATACCCCATCACGCGGCCACGTAGTGATAAATCAAACACATCAGCGGCAATGGCTAAAACTACAGAACCAACAACGCCACCGAAAAGACCAGTTACAATTCTTGCCAGCACCATAAAGTGAAAGCTTGGGGCGATAGCACACAGAAAAGTTCCTATGATAAATCCTACATAAAAGAAAAGCAGAAACTTCTTACGGTCAAAGCGGTCAGCAAAACCTGAAGCTAGAATTCCCGAAATCCCCGCGCTGAAAGCGTAGGCTGAAACAACCACACCGAATTGTGACGGGTCCATTTTAAGGGCTGGCATCATGAGCGCCCCTAACGGCGCCATAATCATAAAATCAAGGATGATAGTAAATTGAAGAAAAGCCAAAAGTGCGACTACGAACTTTTGATAACCTGTAAAAGTAACGTCATTTTTTGAATTCATAGAATCATACTAGCTGTTACATAAGCACAGTCACTAAATAAAATGATGTTAATGTCCGGAAAACTTCTGCATAATTTAGCCATGAAGCTTTCATTCAAGAGTTTACTTGTTATAACCTGCGTATTCATGGCCACTTATTGGTTCTTTGCAAAAAACCAAAAGACTGCCACACCCGTTTCTACCGAAGAAGCTGAAACAGACACTGCACAGCCCGAAGTTAAAACCAAAGCACCAATTCAAGCGCAAGCGGCTGCTCACACCGCTAACGAGGTGGCACCAGCTAAACCGCAGCCAGCAACTGCTACTGCTACAGATACAATAGCTGAAACGCCTCCGGCACAAAAACCACCTGAAAACACAGATACTGCGGTTACAAACACAAGTTTTGCAGACACGCGAAAGAAAATTATAGCCGCTGCAATCACAGATATAAATTCGGCCTTTAAAAGTGGACAACCGCTTAATGTTCAGGTTTTGCAAAATTTAAAAAAGCTAAGAGGTGGTTTGATCGAATTTTATGATGGCCGCGAACAAGTTGATTTTGATTGGAGTATATCTGCAGAAACTCTAAGTCTCAAATTTGGCGAACGCACGCAAAGTTGCAAATCTTCAGAACACCTTAAAGGTATCACTGACGACTCAGCTGCAATTCTTATTCTAAGCTGCGATAAAAATTTCTATATCCAGCTTTACCGTGATAGCGAGTTTATGTACTTCGGAAACTTTTTTGAAAGAATCAGCGTTAATAATTCTTATAAACGCTCCGGCTTTGTGCACCTGCTGATGTGAGCAAGCAAAATGAATTCGTAGTTGAAAATCAAATAGCGTTATCCATCGCTAACGTTTTTCAGCGCTAACAGAATTTAACAACGCGTTGTAGTTCTTGTATCTAGTAACTTTGACCACATTTTTAAAATCACTTTATAACAACGCCACACAAACGGAGGATTTATGAAAACTGTTATCGTATTATTAGCTACTGTAGCTTCAATGTCTGCCCACGCGCTTTCTAGCACGTACGGAAAATTATCTTTTTCTGGTGGCGAATACCACTGCACTGTTACTAACAACGGTGGAACTAAAACTTACAAATACGTTGTTTACAACATGGAAAGACGTGTTGGTAAAGATCGCGAAGTAACTGTTCAACAAAGAATCGACTTAGCTGTTGCAGCTGGCGAGACTGTATCTGTTGGATCTGGCATTTCAGCTAACTTAGTTGGCCAACACTGCAGATTCTTAGCTAAATAATTTTATTTAGTTCTAAGTTGAAACTAAAAATGCCGATCTTCGTGATCGGCGTTTTTTTTAATTCTTAATATCTGGCATTTCAGTATCGACTTTGCCCGCTTTTAAATCTTTACGGGCTTTTTCGGCCAACATTTCATAATTTTCGCGAAGCTTAGAAATTTCTGAATCTTCTAATTCTTCTAAATCTAATAAAGCATTATGGGCCCCTTGGGTGGCGCGAATGAGTTCATCTAATTTAATCTGAATCGCCGCCGTATCGCGGTTTTGTGTACTTTGAATTAAAAAAACCATTAAAAAAGTAATAATGGTTGTGCTGGTATTAATGATTAATTGCCACGTGTCACTAAAATCAAAGAATGGTCCTGAAATGAGCCAGGCCAGAATAATAAAAATGGCTAACCCGAAAGTTAAAGGCTTTCCGGAAAAATTTGCGGCCGCTTTCGAAAATCTGGTGAAGAGCGTTTTCTTTTCCACAGCACAAAAATATCTATCCAAAAAAAAATTAAGTAAATAAACGCCACGGCATAAATTCTGCTTTTTTGTTCCAGAAAAACTAACCGGAGGCCTTTAATGCCATCAAAGAACAAATTCATTGTCCTATTCGTCTCACTCATGTCCTTAACTGCACTGGGAGCTGAAAGTTCGCCCCACTGTTATTTATTCAAGCCTGGGAGCGTTGAAGCTGTTGAAAAGCCCACCGAATCAAAGCTGACTGACGCGGAAACATGGTGTTATCAAAATGTTGAAACACCGAAAAAAGGTCAGATGATCTATATGGTCACTTCTGGCAAAGTAAAACCTGAGTTAACTTTATTTGTGGGGCAAGATGGTTATCTGACTCACTACTCTTTATTTAATGGTCAGTTAAAAGCTCACAAAGTTAAAGCGACAGAATTTAATCCTTTTTCAATTCCGTTAACAGAACCTAAAATTGAAGTGCGCATGTCGCTTAAATTATCTGATACAACAACCGATTCAGCTTATGGCAACCTGCAAGCGCTGCTAAGCCAGCAGGTCGAAGATACACCGATGACAATCTCTGAAGGCACTTACAAAGCGCAGGCTGCGCACTTACCGTGGCGTGGTTATTGGTTTCCGCAACGCGGGCAAACAATTGCGAGTTCATTAAGAAAATACGATGCTTATGTTAAAGCCAGAACTGGCACAAGCCCCAATTCAGTTCGCTATGAACGCAACCACCACGGTTGGACCGGTGAAGTGTGGGAGGGCCACTGCAACGGTTGGGCTGCCGCGGCCATTCTAAATGAAGAGCCTGTGACTGAAAAAAAAGATCCTACTTCAGGTATTGTATTTTCTACGTTAGATCAAAAAGCACTCCTGTCTGAAAGAGACTTCTGTGTCACGCACACATTTTTTGGCTCTAGATACAGAGGTGATGGCGATAATATGAGTGATATTCGCCCAGCCATTTTTCACAAAACTTTAGTTTATTACATCGGCCAATTGCAAAAAGCCGTGGCCACTGATTATGACCGAAGCGCCACTGTAAACAACGCGGTAATTTCTGGTTACGACATGACGATTACCAAAACCGGATCAAGAACTTATAAAGTGACTACAGTGGTTTCACTTCACCACTACGACAAAGTAAGAAATCAAAAAACCGGTGTCGCCCCTGCTGAACGCAGAAGATATAGATACACAATTAAAGTAAATGAAATGGGCGAAATTACCGGTGGTAACTGGCTTTCAGGAAACCCTGACTTTTTATGGGTTCCGTTAAGTTCTTCACCGTGCAGCAAGAACAATCAAAAACTAGATCCAAATATTTTAGAAGAAATTTTAAACTTACAGTAAAATAACAAATGGGATGGGATACACCGCTTAGAAGTGTGTCCCATTTTCAAAATAATTTGATTTTGGTAAATCAAAAAAAACGACCGCGATATATTCTGATCTTGAAACGCCACGCACAAGTTCAGTCACCTTTTGGGCCGCCGTAGCTTTCATTTCAGCCCCGCGATCAAACCAGTGAATTTCAATCATTGGGTCACCTTCACCATCAGCAACAACAGCTCCGCCGCGATAAAAAACTGTCGGTATTTTTTCGACAGTAAAATTATCTTCTGGTGTGTTCATTAACTTTGAAAGCTCGTGCGGTAAAACTTGGCTTAAGCTTCTAACTTGCGATTCTGTCATGGCGCGTATGCGAATATGTGGCATAGGTCAATATTAACGCATTTTTATAGAAAAATCATAATAATAAAATTTATTTTCAGATAACCCGCGCGCAATAAGCGATAAAGCTCCACTTTCTGAAAACTTCAAGGTGAACACTAAAAACTGAAAAAGTATTTTAGGCAAAACCCACCCTTTGGTTTGCCGCAGCTGGTGATTTAAACGGTAAAGTTCAAATTTTTGCTTAAACAGACCGATTGAGCTTAACGAAAACAACAGCGGATAAATAAGCATGACCGGACATTTTTTATGCTGGGCTAGGTATAATAAAATCACCTCTCCATAAATAACTTCTAACGAACTTACTGAAAGCGTTGATACAAAAAATAGACGAATAAAAACTGAAATATCAAAAGCCCGGTGAACATTCGGAAAAAGCAGCACCATGAATAAGTAAAGAGCGGTAAAACTTGCCGTATACAGTGAAATTTTAATGAACCGCAAGACCGAAAGCCCCAGATAAAGAAAATAAACTACGGTAAAGCCAAACAGCACCAGCATAACCAAGGGCTGACTAAAAACAAATAACCCTATTAAGACTACACACAATACTAAAGCGCTGATGGCCGAGTGAATTTTTTCTGGATAAATCAGACGGTAATCAAGTTTCATAAATTTTTCCGTCTTTTAAAGTAAATACCCGGTCTGCCACAGAATTTATAAATTCTTCGTCATGACTGACCACTATTTGTAGAATATTTTGGGCTCGAAATTTCAGTAAACTTTCAGCGACAAAATATTTATTCTTCAGATCAAGTCCAAATGTAGGTTCATCATACAGTATAACTTTTTTCTTTGAATTTAGATGAACCAGTAAAGATAAACGCCTTTTCTCGCCTTCAGAGAGCGAATAAGGAGATACATTTAAATTTTTATACGGAAAAAATTTAGTTATAAATTCTTTGTCTGCTTCTAACAATTCTTCATTTGCAGTATCGCAGATAAAATTATCCTCTGGGTTTTGCATGACATAACCCATATTTTTAGTGATGTCTTTGGCGCGGCCACTTTGCCTAATCTGGCCCGAAGAAGGTTTTAAAGCGCCAACAATAAGTTTAAGCAAAGTGCTTTTACCTGACCCATTTTCACCGCGAATGGCAATGATTTCAGGAGCCTGCATCACCAGTGAAATATCTTTTAAAACAGGTTGGTCTTTCTTGTAAGCGAAGCTGACCTGTTCGAAATAAATATGATAACTTTCGCCATTTTTTAAGGGTGAATTCGGCGATTTCAAATTTGCAAAAGTAAAACTTGGCTTACGTGTTAACTCGTGCTGGTGAGTCACCATACCTTGCTGGTCGACCACTACAAAACTATCAACGATACTTTGCACTTCATTAAGATGATGATCGACAAGTAAAACTAAATACTTTTCTTTAAGCTCGGCCAGCAGTTCATAAAAAATTTGCCGCGCCGGCTGATCCATAAAAGCTGTTGGTTCATCTAGCAATAACACTTTAGGCTGCGTGGCTAAAAGAGAACTTAATAAAAGCCTTTGCGCTTGGCCAAGAGATAATTCGGTTGTTTTCTTACTCCAAAGGCTTTTTAAGTTAAATGCTTCTTCTAAAGAAGTTTTATGTTTCACAAAGTGATCGTAAGAAATTTGCTGACTTTCAGCAGTGAAACAAAATTCTAACTTAGGATTTTGGTAAATAATTTGGTTTAACGGATTTTGAAAAAGATAAACAATTTCATTTTGTTTTTTATGAACAAAATCTTTATCTATAAGTTCGTTCTTATACTGTATTTTACCGGTAAATACTCCTGGCGAGTAATGCGGGGTTAAGCCTTTAATTAAACTTAAAAGCGTACTTTTGCCAGAACCCGAAGGGCCTGTGACTAAGTGCAATCCCCGCTCAGGTAACTCAATGCTTTGGGCTGAAGCAAGAGTCGCCTCAGCCCTTTCTGGATAGAAGAATTTAAATTCTGAAAGACGCAACACTTAAATATTTTGGGCTAAATAGCGATTTAATAAATTAAGCTTTTTTAGACGTACAAATAAGATGTGACTTAACAATCCTGCTAACACCGCTGCTGACATGACAAATGATAAATATTGTGTCAACTGCAGGGGTAAAGCCATTTGACTATAACCATAGTAAAAATAATCCAAAACAAAGCTGGCTGTGGCTGACATCATTGAAGCCGCAAGCATTGTATACAAAGACCATTTACGATAACCCGTGGCCGCAAAAATAACTTCAGCTCCTAAACCTTGAACCAAACCCCAAACTAAAGCCATCGCTCCCCAGTGGGTAATCACTCCTTCAACACCGGCGGCGATGACCGAAGCAATAATCGCTACAAAAGGACGGCGAATAATTAATGGAGTAAATACCGAAGCAAATATCCAAAAGCCTGCGGCTAAGTAATTTAAACCGACAAGCTTTAACGCGGGTTTTGTGATTTCATAGGCAAATGTCCACCCCCAGAAGGCCACCCCTAGCGCTACAGAAGAAACGCAAATAAAGACCATTTCAAAGATCGTGTAGTTTTTTAAAAGTTGATGGATTGTTGTTTGAGCGCGTGCAGCACCCACAGATGACTGTGACATTGTATATTCCCTTCGCAAGCATTATCTTGACAGGTTCATAGGGTGTATTCTCAGGCGGCAAATAGAATTATCTGCAACCACCCCTAGTTTTTTTGGTACAGTTAACAAAAAAAAGGAACTTCGTCTATGCAAAAAGCTATTTTAGTTGGCCCCTGCCAAGAAAATAAAAACCGTAAGCTAACTTATAGCCCCGATACATTAGTGATTTTTATCGATGGCGGCCTAAAACACCAAAAGACCCAGTTTAAAAAAGCTACAAACTGGTTAAGTATCGGCGATCAAGATTCAGCAAGCTTTAAACCGCAGATAAAACTAAAAAAGAGAAAAAACGAGTCAGATCTTTTTCATGCTTTAAGACTTTTACCTAAAAATATTTCATTGGTTGAAACCTATGGCCTGTTTCCAGAATTAAAAAACGAAAATCGTTTTGACCATAGGCTATTTAATCTTGGTGAACTTTATCGCTTAAGCCAAAACACTGGAATCACTTTTTTACTGAACGACCACCAAATATTACTCCCTGCCGGAGAACATAACCTCGATATTAAGGGCGAATTTTCTTTAGTTAGTTTTAAGCCCACAAAAATTAAAATTACCGGCAAAGTAAAATACCCGTTAAAAAAACCAACACTTATCGACATGCTTTCATCGCGCACCCTCTCGAATAGAGGGGCTGGCCCAATGATTCTACAGAGTAACCAACCATTGCTTTTGATTACAATGAGTTAAACTATTTAAGGCCCGGATAAGCCGCTTTAAGAGATTTTAATTTCTCTTCGGCCGCTTTTTTAACGATTGGGTTTTTACTGTAAGTGAGCTCTCTTAAATTGTTGTACTCATAATGAACTTGCTGAGTCACGGCTTCTTGGTAGCCAGGTTTTCCGGAATAGCTTTTTTTAATATCGGCTTCAATCTTATTCCATTTTGCTTTTGTGACTTCGTTGATCTGCTGCACTTGTCCGGATCTGGCAGCTGTTTCTTCAAGCTCACTTAACTGACGTTCTGACAAATTAGAAAGACTGCGTTTAGCAGAGTTGGCATCTTTAAGATCGATTTTATTTTCTCTGACGTAAGCTTTGTAAGCGCTGTTGTAGGCCTCAGAAGCCTCGCTGATTTTTCCTTCAGCGGCGGCGGCCTCACCGTGTAAGCGATGATATTGTGAATAATCTTGCTCTCTAGCTCGAGCAGCATACATTTCACGAGCATTCTTAGGAGTTACTTTAGCAAGTGATCCTTTATCTTGAGCACCAGTAATACCGTTTCTTAGACCAATTTTAATTTCTTCATCAGTGAAATAAGGTTTGCCTGTATCAGGATTAATTTCTGAAGCTAACTTTTGTTTGAGATCAATATCTTCTTTAGTGTAGGTTCCAAAACCACGACCGTCTTTCGTTCCGACATCGTGCATTTTAAGCCATTGTTCAGCTTCACGTTTTGATAAAGGTTTACCTCTGATTTTTTCTAAAGCCATGATTCGCTCTTCTGGCGTTAGCCCTGCAGCGCTCGCAAGAATTCGTTCTTTATCAGCTGCATTGGTGATACGTCCACCAGGACCTGCTGTTGCACGTTCCGCAGCGTTTACATCAGCTACGAAATCATCTACTTTTTTAACACCAGCTAATTTAGCTAAACGTTGGGCGCGCGCTGCTTTTACTCCAGCAGCACCTGCTTTAGCAGCTCCCCACAAAGTGGGAGCGACTTCGGCCAAAGCTTCGCAAATAAGAGCTTTTTGGTATTTGTTGTTATAACAATCGTACTGCACACCCATTTTTTTTAAATGAGCTTTAGCAAGATCAATCACGTTATCATCTACTTTTGGTGTGTTAATCTTGTTTGTCCAATCAATAAACTGTTGCTCTTCTGGAGTATAAGTCGCTGTTCGGTCATTTAAGCGTGCTCGCACTTTTTTAAAAGCACGCATAGATAACTTTCGCTGCTCCATAACGATATTCGTTTGAATTTTTTCACACTTTATATCTTGAAGTTCTGATTCTGTTGGTTGAGTAATACGCAAAACTTCGGGCACGCGGCTGTTATAATCTTCGTAAAGAAGTTTTTTCTTACTTAAATCTTTATCACAGACTGCAAGCTCTGCGGCTTTTTCTTCACGTTCTAACATAATTTGTGCGGCTGTTTCACCCAGTGCTGTGCCTAGTTTTACAAAATAATCGCCAACCCCGATCAAACAACCCGTGGCCCAATCAGCGGATGCCGTTAACCAGTTTTGATTTTGCCCGCCGTCACAAACCAATGATCGTGCTGAAGCATCGCCACCGGCATCTTTAATTTCTTGATACACTTTCTGACATTGAGTTGAAGCTTTTGCTTCTTCGCAGTTTAATTTAACAAGGTCTGTGAGCGGATCAGTTCGTAAGCTACAATTTTCTGCCGCAACCGAAGATAATGTAAAAAATAAAGAAAGAAAAATAGCAAAAAACGATAGTTTCATATGAACAAATTATCGGCTATTTCAAAGAGCAACTAAAACCAGCTGGACCTTGGTGTACGAAGAGTTTAGCTCAAAAATAAATTTTAATTTGTCACAAAAGCACTATGGCAGTCATAGTAGATACAACGATACACACTAAGACATACAAAGGCTTACTGAATGCTAGACCGCATTATCAAATTTTCGCTTTCGCATCGCTTACTTATCATCGCCTCAGCCGCCCTGATTGTTTCCTATGGCGGCTGGCTGACAAGAGATCTTCCGGTCGACGTCTTTCCAGACCTCAATCGCCCCACTGTTACAATTATGACCGAAGCTCAGGGGTTTGCTCCTGAAGAGGTTGAAACATTAGTGACGTTTCCTCTGGAAACAGCTCTAAATGGCCTACCCGGCGTTGAAAGAACTCGCTCTAATTCAGGTGTTGGCCTTAGCATTGTTTATGTTGAATTTGCTTGGGGCACAGATACTTTCAGAAATAGACAACTTGTGCAGGAAAAACTTTCTTTAGCCCAGGAAAAACTTCCTAAAAATATTATTCCTATTATGGGACCAATTACGTCGATCATGGGAGAAATTCAACTGGTAGGTCTTACCTCAAATGATCCGGCGTTAAAACCTATGGATTTACGAACCTTAGCCGATTGGACGATTCGCCCACGCCTGTTAAGTATTCCTAGTATTGCACAAGTTATTGCCATCGGGGGCGGAGTAAGACAGTACCAGATTTTATTGTCTGCTGAAAAAATTCAAAAGCTTCAACTTTCTATCGATGACATTGAAAATAATTTATCGAAAATAAGCCTTAATTCAACTGGTGGCTTTATCAATATTGAAAAAAATGAATCTCTGATTCGCGTCATCGGCGCCATTCGTAACAAAGAAGAAATTCTTGATTCAGTGGTGGGATTTCACTTAGGAAAACCTGTGACTGTTAAAGAAGTGGCTTCTGTGCAAGAAGCTCCGCAAACTCTGCGCGGTGACGCCAGCATCAATGCCAAAAATGGGGTGATCTTAAGTATTCAAAAACAACCGGGCGCCAGCACGATTGAGTTAACTAAAGAAGTTGAAAAAGCATTAATAGAGCTTAAAGCGGTTCTGCCACCAAGTGTCGAGTTAAGCCCTGATCTTTTCAAACAGGCTCACTTTATCGAGTCATCGATTGAGAACGTTAAAGAAGCGCTTCGCGATGGCGTGGTTTTAGTTTTAATTGTTCTATTCTTGTTCTTAATGAACCTAAGAACAACGGTTATCACGATGACGGCCATTCCGTTAAGCTTTGTTTTAACAGCGATTGTTTTTAAAATTTTTGGTTTATCCGTCAACACAATGACTTTAGGGGGGTTGGCTATCGCGATCGGAGAACTCGTTGATGACGCCATCGTCGATGTTGAAAATGTTTTCAGACGCTTACGCGAAAATCGTCTTCTTGAAAAACCTAAAAATTCGCTCCTAGTTATTTACGAAGCCTCAAGTGAAGTCAGAAATTCGATTGTAATTGCTACCATTATTGTCTGTTTAGTGTTTATCCCGCTTTTCACAATGGAAGGTATTGAGGGAAAATTATTTGTTCCGCTCGGTATTGCTTACATCGTTTCACTGTTAGCTTCGATGGTGATTTCTTTAACTGTGACCCCGGCCCTTTGTTCATATCTTTTAAATAATAAAAATTTGCAAGAGCACAAAGAAGGCTCTTTAGTTAAAGTCCTAAAAAATTTAGATCTTAAACTTTTAGAAAAAGCCTTAAAAAATCCACGCGCCGTCATCGGCATTACTGCTGTCTTATTTCTAGCGGCGGTTATTTTAGCAACCCAAATGGGCCGAGATTTCCTTCCAAAATTTAACGAAGGTACGGCAACTATTTCTATGATGGCCCAGCCAGGAATATCTTTAGAGGAATCTGATAAACTGGGACGAAAAGCTGAAGAACTGATTTTAAAAACACCGGAAGTTAAATCTGTTTCACGCCGCACAGGCCGCGCAGAACAAGATGAACATGCTGAAGGTGTACATTCTTCAGAAATTGATGTTGATTTTAAAGAAGGCGGACGGTCACGTGAAATCGCCTTAAATGAAATCAGAACTAACTTGGCTGCGATTGAAAATGTGTTTGTCAACATTGGTCAACCGATCTCTCACCGGTTAGATCATTTACTTTCAGGTGTGCGTGCGCAGATCGCCGTTAAAGTGTTTGGCCCAGACCTGACAACACTTCGTACCGTTTCTTCTGATATCTTTAAAGCCATTGAAGGTACAAGCGGGCTAACGGATTTACAAATCGAACAACAGGTTTTAATTCCACAAGTTAAAATTCAACTCTTACGTGAAGAAGCTTTAAAATACGGTATTGTGGTGGGTGAACTTTCAGGGCTTATGGAAAAAGCCTTACAAGGTGAGGTCGTCGGGCAAATTTTAGAAGGACAAAAAAGCATCGATCTTTTAATGCGTTTTGATGAAAAATCAAGAAATGATCTGGAGCTTATTAAAGCCACGGCCATTAAAACCATGCCTGATGGAAGCAAAATCACCGTCGAAAAAGTGGCTGACGTGTACGAATCAACAGGGCCTAATATTATTAATAGAGAAAATGCCCAGCGCCGCATAGTCGTTTTAGCCAATTCAAGTGGCCGCGACTTAGATGGATTAGTTAAAGAAATTCAAGATAAAATCGCTGATAAAATCAAACTGCCTGAAGGCTATTTCATCACGTACGGTGGGCAATTTGAAAGCCAACAGCAAGCGGCTAAATTGATGGTCGTACTGGCCATTTTATCTTTACTTGGAATTTTTCTTGTTCTTTATATGCACTTTCAATCAACGTTTATTTCTGTGCAAGTTATGCTCAATATCCCGATGGCCTTTATCGGTGGCATCGTGGGAATCTATTTAACAGATAAAACTATTTCTATCGCAAGTTTAGTGGCCTTTGTTACCTTGTGCGGGATCGCTTCTCGTAACGGTATTATGATGATTTCACATTACTTGCATTTACTAAAGTACGAAGGCGAAAAATTCACTAAAGATATGGTTATTCGTGGATCATTAGAGCGACTGGTTCCGGTTCTTATGACGGCCTTAACGGCCATCTTAGGACTAACGCCTTTAATTTTTGCCGCTGGAGAACCAGGAAAAGAAATTCTACATCCGGTAGCGGTGGTGATCGTGGGTGGTTTAATCAGCTCTACCCTTTTAGATATCTTTGTGACCCCAACGGTTTTTTATCACTTTGGTAGAGAATCAGCTGAAAAAAGTATTGAACGTATGAACCAAAAAAATATCTTTGAAGGAGAAAAAAATGTTTAAACAAGCACTTGCTATCGTACTAATGGCCACATCATTAACCGCGTTCGCTCACGAAGGGCATAACAACACACCAGGATCTTTAAAAGCTAATCATGGTGGCACTGTTAAGCCAGGCAAAGAAATTAATCTAGAATACGTTGTTAAAGGCACTGAATTAAAAATTTATCCCGCTAGTCACGAAGGGGCTGATCTTGCCGTAACCGACGTTAAAGTCACAGCGACAGCTAAGTTACCAAAAGGCAAAGCTGAATCGATTAAGCTAGATGCCAAAGAAGGTGCTTTTGTCGCAACAGTGGATTTTAAAAATGCCTATCGCGTCGAAATGGTTGTAACCACTGATTACCAAGGCAAAAAAGACACTTTCAAATTTCAGGTTGAAAAATAAGGAAACTCTAATGAGTTCAAATCGTTTTTTTAAAACTCTCTCAGTATTTTTTCTAGTCACTGCAAATTTTTCTATAACCAGTGCAGCGACTAGAGAGGAGCTTGAAAATAAACTCTATGCCAACAGCCTAGAATTGAAATCATTAGAATCTGAAGTTCAGGCGCAAGAAAATCGTAAAAACTCTGGCTACTCTAGTTTTATGCCAAGCCTAAATGCTGTCGGTGGTTGGGCAAAAAATAAAACCGATGAAGATGATGAAAAAGGCATGGTCGGCTACCTGCAAGGTTCGGCAAATATTTTTTCTGGTTTAAGCGGTTTAAGCCAGCTTAACTTAGAAAAACAAAAACTTAGTTTAGCCCAGGTCAATTATGAGTTAAGAAAACAAGCTTTACGTGAAGAATTAACAGAAGTGTTAACTTCAATGATTAGCTTGCACCGCCTTGAAAAAATTTTGGATGAAGAATATAAAATCACCCAAACACAGAAAGTGATGGCGGCCAAGAAAGTGAGTGCCGGGCTTACCAGCCAAGTGGATAATTTAGAATTTGAACTTCGTGAAAGCGAAATTCAAATTCAACGTCGCAACATTGCCCAACTTCATGATGAAGCTCATCAAAAACTAAACTCTCTATTTAATGCCGAGATTAAAGATAACGAACTAGATTCTCTTGAATTTAGAACCCTTGAAAGTCTTAAACAAAATCGAAGTGCAAAACATCACCAAAATCATCCTGAAAATAAAAAAGCGATAATCGAAGAAGAAATAGCTCAGTCAGAAAAACAAGGTTTTACATCTGAACTTCTCCCTAAGTTAGATTTAACTTATGCGTTTGGGCGCCTAACTCCGAGCGAAGAAAAACTTAAGTATAACGAATCTGAAGTCGCCCTGACTTTAACGATTCCCCTATTTTCGGGTTTAGATAGCTATTGGAAGCGCAAAGCTTCAGTCGCTAATGTGGCAGCAAAAGAACTTAGCAAAACACAGACACAGCTTAACACCAAGGCGCTTTTTAAAAGATTAAATACGAAATTTTCTGAACTTATGGATCTGTACCAAATCTATCAAAAAAAGGCAGCCAGCTCGGAAAAATATTATAATTTAACACTCGCTGAATACAAACGCGGTGTTAAAAATTCGCCGGACTTAGTTGGCGCAACAGAGCGCTATTTTGATACTAAGAAAAAATCTATTGAAATTCAAAAAGAAATCGAGTTGCTCTCTGTTCAACTTGATCAATTTAACTAATGAAAGAAGAGAACATGAAAAACTTATTACTGATCGGATTCATTCTAACAACTTCTATGTCAGCTTTTTCACATGGCGAAGATAAACTAGGGCCAAACAAGGGCTATGTTAAAATGCCAGGTGGATTTCACACTGAAGTTGTTCCTAACAACGATGGCACATTTAAAGTTTATCTTTTAGATATTCAATTTAAAAACCCAACAGTTAAAAATTCAAAAGTCAGTGCCACTATTGATAATGGTCAAAAAACTGAAGTCACCTGTTCACCTAAAAGAAATTACTTTCAGTGTTCTTCTAAAAAAGGTGACCTTACTAAAGGCACGTTATCAGTAACAGCCGAACGTAATTCAGTGAAGGCCAACGAAGCTGTCTATGATTTACCTCTTGCGCTGGCGAAAACTAATACTGAAACAAAGACAGATGAGCACAGTGGCCACCACTAAGAATTTTTCTTTTTCGAAGTAGACCTCGGTTTTTATATGGGTTTTTACATGGCATTTGCCTGGTCTTAGAATTGCTTCTTTTAGGAAGCTAATGAAACAATTTTTTTTAAAAACCCTATCCATTGTTCTAGCTGTATCTTCTCTGCGGCCGACAGCAAAAGCCCAAACGGATCATCATCAAATGCACTCACAGGCTACAACGGGGCACAAAATGATGATCCATAACACCCACTGGGGCGCATCGGTATGCGCAGCTCATGAAGTTTGGGACAACTCTCAGGGCCTGTGCGTTCCGTTCAACGCAGATGGCTCCGACCGGTTTGACGTTATGGTTCACGGCAATGCTTTTTTTACCGGAGTCTGGGCTGAAAAACCCAGAGGTAAAGATCAATTCGCCATTCCGAATATGATTATGTCTAATATCGGAACTTCTCTAGGTTCAACACAATATCTAAATTTAAATGTGATGTTAACTTTTGAAAGATGGACATTTCATGAAGATGGCTATTCTGAGTTGGGTCAAACCGGCGAAGAAGATGAAAACGATGAGCCGTATATTGATGCCCAACATCCCCACTCTTCGCCGATTATGGGTTTAACGATCAGTGATACTTTCTATTTAGGTGAAGGCAAAGATCACCTGCGTTTATTCTTTGCTCCGCGAGGTCAATCTACCGATGGGCCGATTGCGTTTATGCACCGGCCAACCGGTATGGCAAACCCCGATGCGCCACTGGGCCATCATTTAGCGCAAGATGCAGGTCACATCACCAGCACCGTGTTGGGCGCTGGCTACACAAAAAAAAATACGACATTAGAACTATCTATTTTTCACGGTGAAGAACCAGAGCCCGCTAAAGTGGATTTACCACTTGGTGAATTTGATTCTTATGCAATTCGAGTTTCTGAACAGCTGAGTGAACATTCACGGGTTATGCTGTCAGCAGCTTATATTAAAAATCCAGAGGGTGATCATGCGCCAGAAATTGATCATAACCGGCGCTACTCATTTTCTTCTTACTATCAAAAGCCCGTCTTTGATGAATGGGTTTGGAATAACACCTTAGTTTATGGCGTTATTAATTTTTACAACGGAGTTTCCAAACTTCAGTCATTGAACGAAGAATTTTTATTTTATAAAAAGCCCTACAATATTTGGGGCCGCTTTGAATTTATTGAAAGAACCGCCGCGGAATTAAATATTTTAACAGCGTCTGACTTATTAAAGCCTCACGACATCTATGCTTTAACTCTTGGTTATACCCACGACTTAGAGCTTTCAAAGCTGTTACATATAGGTATTGGTGGCTCAGCGACCAAACTCTTTCTTCCAGATGAAATCGAAGAAGCCTATAATTCTGACCCCGTTAGCGGACGAGCTTTTATTCAACTTACTGGAATGTGGATGTCGATGTAAAAAGGTCATAAATTGACCTTTTTAATTTCCGATAAACTTTTATGCTAAGCAATGGCTATCTAAATACGAACTAATAGATAATTTCTCTTCGCAAATTTTTTCGTACAGATCTAGAAATGGATATTTAGCTGAAGGAGCAAGAACTTGCTCCTTCCATAAACGGCCAAATTCTAACGGTGATTGATCGGCGGTTTTTCCGCCGTTACGTTTTTTGAAAACGTCTTTCATATTTTCACACATCACATCACCTAAGAAATAATTATGCAAATAAATCGGATGGCTTGTGTGATGAATTGTCGAACTCCACGTGGCTTGGTAATGGCCAGCGCCAAGAATATCTTGGCTTAATGATTGGTGCAGACTTTGAATATCGTCGCCATTACGCACATCTTTGAAGTACAACTGCTGATCGAATAAAATTTCAGGAATAAATCTAAAATTTTGAAAATGTGATAAACTTTGTACTTCTTGAAAACTAGCAAAAGCTTTGGCCGCAGTTTCTGCAGGGAAAACTTCGTCTAAAAACTCTTTTGAGTACGATAAACTACCGAAGTAGTTGGCAAAGCCTTCCGCGACAATTCCTGAAACACCGCTGTTTAAAGCGTATTCATCAGAGTTTAAACCCATAAAATGAACGCCATGGGCTGTTTCATGTAGTAACACATTATAACTAGAAAAGTATTTCGTCACGTTAGCTAGAATTCGTGAATCTTTACCAATTTCGATAGTAAAATTATAACCCCATTCAGATTTATTCTTACGCGGAAAAACATCGTAAGTTAAATTAATACCTTCTATATCAAAACCAAACTTTAAAAAAGTTTTAGCAATAGGCTTGTAAAAATCTGTCATATCAACTTCAGCCTGGTTGTAAGAACAAAGCTTAGTATTTAAATAACGATAATCCCAGGGCGCTAACTCTTCGACACCTAAATGTTTCTGCGCGATGGTATTAGCCTTTGCACGAAACTTGGTTTTACGCGCCTTACAGTCTTCTAACCATGTTTGAAATATCTCAGAATTAAGTTCGTCTTCTTCTAACTTATAATCAACAAAACTTTTATAGCCGCTGATAGCTGCTAATTCTTTACGTAAATCTAAAAGTTTAATAAAACCCGCATCGATAAGTTTTTGATTTAACGGCAGACGACATTCGTAAGCTCTTTGGCGAAGAGCGCGGTCTGGCGATTGTGATAAGATTTTACCGATTTCAGTCGACGTTGTTTCTTTGCCGTCTAACACAGGCCTTGATTTATTAACAAGATCCATGATCGAGTTTTCCAAGACTTGAATCTGTTCTAAAACTTTTTGAACTTTTTCAGATTGATGAAATTTTTTAAAACTGTTGTGAAGAATTTTAGCTTTTCGTTTTTCGTGACCGTCTGATGACTTCTCTAAGACGTTACAGATCGTTTCGAAGTTTTTTGCATTTCTTTGAAACTCATTCACTTCGTTCTGTGCAGCTTGTACGCCTAGATCGTATCCTGATGTATATTGAACCCAAAGTTTTCTTGAATGTTCAGCATAAAGATCTGATAGACCTTTAGCAATTTGATCCATTGTCATCATGGCGTTTCCTTTCGATAAGGTAACGCCATCATAAACTAGGGATTAGCATTTAGCATTAGTATTTTGAAGAAGACATTTTTTTAGATCAGAATGCTGTTTTTGTTCTGACTCTTTTTTCTCCATCATTCTTGTTGCGATGCGCTCTCCGACTGTATTTGTATCACGAAATTCTTTAGCGAAGACCAAGCTTGAGTTCATTGTTAATAAAGCTGCAATAATTATTGATTTTTTCATAAAAAACCCTTTCTAACCTTACTACGATTCTTAAGAGCTATTTGTGACAAAATCGCTGTCTTTTTTTTGATGCCACAATTAAAAATGGCAAGACGGTATACCCATCAAGGGCATCTCTAAAATAACAGCTTACCAAAATAGATGGTTGCAAAAATTGAAGAGCTATCGGCGTCAGTGACAACATAAAAACACAAACGCTGGCTTTCAAGATCTACCCACAGCCCTTCTGGCTTAGTGGCACAATCTATTTCATAGCGAACAGTTTCTTTTCCTGAAGCATCTAAACAGCCGATGATAGCACCATAATATTGGCCATCATCGTAGGTTGACTGGCTATCTTCAGCAACGGCTAAAAACCAAACTTTATCACCGACAACACAGGCATCGGTAAAGTCTAACTTGTGGCCGTCAAGATGGCCTAGGTTAAATTCTGTCGTAGCCAGAACATGCTGCGCTTTAATAGCCGTGGCTTTTTCTAGATCATGACAAAACCCTGATAAATCAATGTCAATCACGGCATTTTTGCCAGCAGCACCGTTTCCACGCTGAAACAATTTTAATTTGTTATTTAAAACACAGGCGCCTTCAATGTTTAGTTCGGCAAACTGCACTTTTAACGATTTATAAATTTCAGAGAAATCAACAGTTACTGGTTTCGCACTTTTATCAACAAGGCCCGCCTGATCTAAACGAAGAAAAGCTCCAATCATTCTGTTATCAGTTGAACCTGACGGTACAGCTAAAAGAATTTTTTTATCTTTCGCTATCTCTAGCTGAACTAACGATTCCCAATCAGGCTTTTGCTTTTTTCTTTGAACCGCATCATCAGGTAATTCTTTTTCTAAAAGCTGTATGTAATTCGCTTTAGTATCACCTTCAAATTTAAATTCAGCTAAAGAGACTTCATCATCAGCGATAACATAGAAAGTGTTACCCACCTTAACCAAGCCACTAGCGGCTTTTACGCCCTTATCATCCCCATCTTTTAAAGTGCGCATAGCGCGTAAAGAAATTCTCATACCAAACAATAACACATTTTGTGGTTCAAAATAAGACACAAATTAAATAAATAAAAATTTAATTACGTAGTCGTTTTGGACCAGTTTTTTACTTTTGTTTGATTACTTCTTAACATGCTTTAAAATTAAATAATGGCTAATGAGACCCAAAGACAGATGATTGTCGCAAAGATCAACGTAATTACTGAAATTAAGAAGTATACAGCTCAGTCAGAAATGATCTCAGCTGTAGACATGAAGCTTAAACACAGTTTACCACAAGAATTTTTACAACAAGGGTCTCCGATGATCTTTCAGATCGTCTATTCGAGTGAAGTTAAAACTTATATTTTTAATGTTTTAGGTACACCTAGCCCCGATTCAGCATCAACTGTGATTTTTACCCCGCAATCGCGCGGTATTGTTCAGCAATTTTTAACTGATTTAGGACCCATCAAAAAGAAATTTGTCGCCGCTTAATATGGTGACTATTTTTCTTCAAGGATTCTTTCTTCAAGCGAGCCTTATCTTAGCTCTTGGAGCTCAAAATATTTTTGTTCTTAATTCTGGCTTACGAAAGCAGCGGCATTTACTTGTAGCCTTAGTTTCTTCTCTTTGTGACACCCTGCTGGTTTTTGTCGGTGTTTTAGGTGTGGCCACGTTTTTTATTCAATTCCCTATTTTAAAAATTAGCCTTGGAATCATTGGTGTTCTTTTTTTATTTTATTACGGCGTTTTAAAACTTAAAGAAGCTAAAAACGGAACTGAAATTTCGTTAACGTCACAACAAACCTTGTCTGCAAAACAAGTCATTTTAGCAAGCCTCGGTTTTAGTTTACTAAACCCTCATGTTTATTTAGACACTGTTGTTTTAATTGGTGGCTATTCTTCAAAGTTCGCTCAGCTGAACGAAAGATTTTATTTTGGCGCTGGAGCTTCGGTGTTTTCAACAATTTGGTTTTTTGGTTTAGCGCTTTTAGCTTCATTAGGAAGTAAACTTCTTAAAAGCCCCAAAGCCATGCGTTTTGTTTCGCTCATTTCAGGTCTTATTCTGGTCGTACTTTCAATTAAATTAGGCGCTGATGTTTTTGCCTGGATTCGCACTTAATCTTGATCACCGCTTCACTTTTATGGAGCGCTCTTTAGTCTAGCTTGCCTGAGAAACACAGCCAACACATGATAGCCTTTAGCCTATGGTCAAAAAACTACTCTCAGCGGGTTTGGCATTTTTTTCTGAAAATGCCGAAGTCATCGAAGACCCACAGCTTCAGCTTTGGAAACAAAAATTTGAAGCTATCGCTAATCAGCAGAGCCTTACCGAATTACTTCAAATAGTGATCAGTGGACATAGCTATGATTCGCAAAGACATAGCTTTGTGGTGTCGTTTTATTTTATGGATGGGTTTCAAACTTCGAAAATAAAACTTTCTTCTGAAATTGTCGTCGCCGCTTCTGAAATTCGAAAAAACCAGAAACTGACTTCGGCTTTACATTTTTCTGGCGGGTCTGCTGAATTGGGCGATCTATTTAAAAAATATTTTTCAGATAAAATCGTGATCGAAGCTTTAGATGAAAATCTTTATAAAAGCCGCCTGCACATTAGTTTTAAAAATTCAAAAACGAAAATTGATCTGCCACTAAGCTTAAGCCAGTATTACTTGCGTGTTTTAGTGAACGAGTCGCATTACACCGACAGCTTTTTAAGTGAAGTCAGTTATCTGTGGGTCGATCATTGTCATTTTGCTGATTCTGACAAGAGTAATCTGACTTTTAGTTTCTGCGATGACAAAATGACCTTCTACACCTTCAGATTAAAAATTCAAAAACCCATCGAAGATTTAAAAAAGTTCACTGATTCAGATTTTTTTGTGGCCGACCGGTACAAGCACTTAAAACCCTCATCTCCGTTTTTTAAAGTTCAGTTTCAGAATGGTTTAATTACTTTCTTATCCGTGACTGGAGAGGTTTTGGCCAGGTTCGTAGCTTTAAAGTAGTTAAACTAAAGTCTTAACGTAGTGCAATTTATGGTTACACAATTTCTTCAACTCGCAGCTATTCATTCTGACAAAAACTGGATCTGCAATTCTTTAGAAAAATACTCGAAAATTTATAAATATCATTCGGAGGTATGTCATGATGTCTAAGCTTTTAGCTTCAGCTCTTTTTCTTTTATTAAGCCCTGTTACAGTGATGGCCCATGCATCACAAGCCGTAGAAGAAACTAGTCACGAGGTTGTTTTACCTAAGCATGTACAAGAGCGCTTAGATTTTAGAAAAAATGTTCCTCATACATTAACTGATGCTATTACAGCAGAAGATGTTTCTAAAGCCAGAACTGATTATTCTTATGTTGACCCGACTCGCATGATTCCGGCAAAACTTCGTGAAACTGCTTTAACTTATTTTGATGTAAATAAGAAAAATTTCGCGAATCAAAAATATATCGCGATCATCGACTTTTCAGCCCATTCTTCGAAAGCTCGTTTTTTTCTTGTTGATATGACGACAGGTAAAGTTCAAGCTTTTCACACTTCACACGGCAAAGGTTCTGATACAAATAACGATGGTTACGCAGAACGTTTTAGCAACAAATCAGGTAGCGAGATGTCATCTGTGGGTTTTTACCGTGTAGCTGAAACTTACAGTGGTAAACACGGCTATTCAGTAAGACTTGACGGTTTATCTTCAACAAACTCAAATGCCCGCGCGCGTGCGGTGGTGATCCACCCGGCTGACTACGTGAGCGAATCAAAATCTAAGGCAGGACGCAGCTGGGGTTGCCCAGCTTTAGACCCAAAATACAGCGCTAAAATTATCGCAGCCCTTAAAAACGGCGCGATGCTTTACGCGAACACCTCTAAATAGTTATTTAATAACCGCTTAATCGGCTGTGTATTCAGCCGACGGAGCCGTGAAAGTATTTGCCCAGCGAACGATCTGACTCATACGCACTTCATCGACTGAACCATTTAAGGTATTAGTTCCGTTATAGCCAATACGTAAAGGTGCTGTTGAACCTGATAAACGAGCTGACCCTACAGTGCCGATACTTGATGTACTTTTTAAGACTCCATTAAAATAATATTTAATCGAACCTAAATTCCACGTCACCGCTATATGCGAATAACCCGCAGTCAATGCAGCTTCTTCAGCTATTGATAAAGCCACTGATTTTACTTCAACATAGGTAGTTCCATTCGTACTACCACGAAAATAAATGTAATACTTTGAACCTTGTTTTCTGATTCCATATTCAAAACTTGCTAAGGCTCCTGAAATTTTTGAAATAATTGGAGCATACGCGCCTGGTAAAGCACTTAGTTTAACAAAGGCTTCGGCAGTTAGATAACTTCCGATCGCTGCTTGCGATGGCGTATTGGCCACTGTGACATAGTTTGAGGTGGTCAACATACTGCGCCCTTCAGAAAACTGGCCAGCTACATTTCCTGAAGAATTGTCAGTTAAATCATTTTTAACGCCACCACTGTATAAACCTGAATCAGATAATGGGGCCGTGCTGTTAAAGTTATACAGAGCTATCGTTTTATAGGCTTCTTGTGTCCATGAATAACTTGCTGGAGTTGAATCAACATTGCCCGCTTGGTCAACAGCACGAATATTTAGAGTGTGCGCGCCATTTGCCAATGAAGAATAATTTAATGGTGAAGCGCAAGTGCTGTAGACTGCTCCGTCTAAACTACATTGAAAAACCACTGGCGCTTCATTCGATGAAAAAGTAAATGAAGAGACCAACGAATAATTTGTAGCTCCTGGTTGCGAATCAAGTGTCGTGTTCGGCTCAACCGTATCTTTAGTCCATGTTTTTGCGGTTTGGGCTGAATTACTTACCCCATTTGTTTGATAAAGACTTAAATTGTACGTGCCATCAGGTTTTGTAACGGTAAAACTGTAGGCCGCGTCTACGCAGGTTACATTTAAACTATTACTTGGTGTAACAACATCTGTGCTGCTTACACCTTGTAAGACAACGGTTAAACCTGTTTCACAATCTCCGCTTAACACGATCTCAGCCAAACTGCTGATGAACGGCTCCGCCGCCGGTGTTACAATAGTTACCATTGGTAAAGCAAATGAATCTCTGATCCAATCCTGCATAGCAGGGGCCGAAGTATTCTGCGCTAAATCCGTCTGATCAATCGCATAAGAGTATGTGCCATCGACCGGTTGTGAAACCGTAAAGGTAAATGATGACGAAACACAAACCACTGACTGACTATCATCACCCGTTAAATTCACTGTGGCATTATCTTCACAGCTTCCTCTGATCATAAGCATTGAGCTTGTTGTGACTGGTGATTGCGTTGGTGAGGTAATCACTGGGGCACTTGGAGTTTGGCTATCATACACCCATTGAAAGTCATACGAAGCCGACTCACTCGACGTGACTGAATCAAGTTGCGAAACAGAAAGTGTATAAGTTCCATCAATACCTTTAGGAACATTCAGCGTGTAAGTGCCACTGGCGGTACACGTTGTACTGGCTAAAGAAGTTCCCGCTTCAGAGATCTGAACTGTGTTACTTGCGGCACAGGTTCCTGTAACAACAAGTGGTGAAGAATTTGTGTAATGTGGGTTATCAGAAAAATTTGTAATTGCCGGTGTCGGCGGAATCGTTGTATCGCGAATCCAGTTAAACATCACCTGACTTGAAGAGTTTTGCGCCAAATCACTTTGAGTGAAATAGTATTTATAATTTCCATCAGTATTTTGTGTAATGTTAGAAAATGAAAAATTTCCGCCGGTACAAGCTGTGGTGGCCGTGTGGCTTCCTGAAATAGTCACCGTCGTATTACTTTCACACTGCCCTGTGATATTAATCGAAGAGTTTCCTGAAATATAGGGATTTGATAACGGGCTTGTAATGACCACGGCGGCTGGGGCGATGTTATCTAACACCCACGCCACATTCACTTTCGCAGAAGCCCCCAATGAATTTTCTTGGCTGACTTCTAAAAAATAATTGCCGCTTAAAGTTTTTGAAACTGTGAAACTGTAACGGTAAGAACTGCACGCCACACTTTGTGTATCATCGCCACTTAATAAAACCGTAGCTCCGTTTTTACAAGCTCCTGAAATTGTTAGATTACCGTTTGTTAAAGCGTTAAGCGAAATCGGAGTTGTGACCGTGGGTTTACCAGGAACAGAAGTCGATGGCGTTGTCGAAGACTCTTCTTCAACCCCAATCTTTTTGCTGCAACCACTGAAAATAAAAACGGCCAGCGTTATAATGTAAAACACGTGCTTAATACGCATAATTAATTATAACAATTATCGGAATTGCTGTGAATTTTTCTTAACAACTTGCTTAACAATGTTCATTTTTGAGAGGTGTCTCAAAATGAGATTTGTAGAGTGAATTCAGCGAACTTAAAACTGCATATACCTGCACAAAACAATATTCGCTATAAATCAAAGCTATTCAGCAAGACCGGCATTAATTTTTGCAATAAGGTCATCTAAACTTAAACGCTCGAGCATAACTCCATTAACAAAAAAGCTTGGAGTTCCTTTAACACCGGCCTGTTTACCTTCAGTTTGATCTTTAATAAGAATTTCATCGGTGGCTGGATCTTCTAGGTCTTTCATGAATTGAGCTTTATTTAAACCACTAAGCGATGTCACGATTTTTACGATTTCATCTTTTGTTGAAACTTGTTTTTCACCCCATTGGTGTTGTGTTTCAAACAATAAAGTCATCGCTTCTAAAAATAAACCTTGTTTGCGAGCGGCTTCAAGCGCCGCCACAGCATTTCTTGAGTTGTGGTGATAAGGCATATAACGAAATACCCAACGCACTTTACCTTCGTAGTATTTCATTTCTTTTTTGATTTGTGGCGCTACAGCCGAACAAGATTCGCACTCAGGATCAAAAAATTCTACTACAGTCACTTTGGCATCAACTGGGCCGTAAGCAAAGCTATGGCTTGTGACTAAATTTGTAATTAACGGAAACGCCGGCGTTTCCATTTTTACTTGTGGGTTTACATTTTGCTTTAGGGCAAATTGATAAACGGCAAAGCTTGCAGCGATTCCAACTAACAATGTACCCAATAAATATTTAACTTCTTTTTTCATCGATAATTCCTTTAAAACTTAAAACCGCGATTCCTAAAAATCCCAACAGTGACATCGCTGGAATACTTAAAACTCCAAATAGCTCAAACTGTTTTGTTTTACAGCTGAGATCTTCAGTGCACACAGTAATCACTTCGCCGATCACGTTGTGATAAATCAATGAATGATATCCGGCAATGATGAATCCGATTACACTTAGCACCAAAGCGTATTTAGAAACATTTTTATCCTGAATTAGAATTCCTGTGGGAATTACAACAGCCGCTGAATACATAAATACTCGTTGATACCAACACAGTGAACACGGTGGGTATTTTAATAATTCGCTAAAGATCAAACTTGTAGCTGTCGCAAAAAGCGCAATTCCCCAAGCTAAATACATTGAAATTTTATGTTGCACTAACATCCCCTATCATAACGCTGCTTGTTCTGTATTAAACACTCTGGAGTAACTCCAGGGTCAAGTGCTATACCTAAATTTATGAAAATCGGCGAACTTGCTAAAAAAACAGGCCTTACAATTGACTCAATTCGTTTTTATGAGAAATCAGGACTTATTCGTGGCCCAGAGCGTACAGAAGCTGGTTATCGTGAATTTAGTAAAGACGCTGTATCAACCGTAGTGTTTATTTCGCATTGTCGGGCGCTGGATATACCGATCGCTGAAATTAAAAAATTACTTTATATCAGATCTAGTTCTGCAAAGTCTTGCAAAGAAGCCAATCAAATTATTGAAGATCAGCTTTTGAAATTACGTGAAAGAATTAAAGCGATGAAAGCGTTAGAAAAACAATTGGCGCAACTTCAATCAATCTGTCACCAAGAACTTGATCCGAAAGACTGCCCTATTTTAAAGAGTCTTCAAAAAGAATAATTTTAAAACCTTCTGCTGAAACGGCAAGACCTAAAGAATTTAGTTTAACAGAATGACCTTCTGTGCAGATACCATATTTTTTGCAAAGTTCGCTTTTACTTGCATTACCCTGTTCATTACCGCCACCGAAATCTCCGCCGGTGTCAGCAAAAATAAATGGGGTGAATAAAATCATCGCTGAAAAAATTAAACAGAAAATTCGTAACATTATTTTTCGCCTTTAAGTAATAACGGATAAAACTGAACCGATAGTTGGTAAAGCTCACTCGTCGGCGTTTCGCTTCTAACCAACCCAGCCATTTTAGAACGAAATTCAGAAATTAAAGTTCTGGCTTCATCCATTTTTTCGGGTTCCATACAAAATGTAATACCGCTGATGTCACGAAACTGAATATCAACTTCTTCGATGCTTTGAACTCCACGCTGAATAAACTGCTTATGCAGCTCGCGCATCACTTTTGATGGAATACCTGAACCTGACGTAACATTACCCACTTTAAGTAAATATTTTTTATCCTCAAAACGCACAAGACCAATATGCACCAAGGCTTGTAAACGTTCGTTCACGAAGTCGGCATTAAGTTCAGTTTTTTCGGCAAGCCATTTTGCTGTTCCATCAAAGTCTTGACGTTGCATCAGTGTGTAAATAGCCCACGTTTGCCAATGCCCCATCTGTTCAACTTGTGCGGCATCCAAAACTTTTTCAAAGCTGTGATCTTTTGGTTTAAAGCGAGCGCGCTTTAAATCTTTTAAAATTTTTTCTTTTCGATCTTCGGTGGTGCTTAAGCTTGAAAAAATTTTTCCTAAAGTGACTTCACCCGGAAGTTCTTTAAGCTGCATAATTGAAATTAAGCGGCCTGATGAAATATCTAAATCGCGCGCAAAAGAACGCAGCGAATAACGTGCATTCTTTTTTTTACGAACTTCATAAGTTTCATTTAAGTATTTAACCAGATGATCCACGGCAAATAGCAGAACATACTTGCCTTGGTTGCACAACTTCGTTTGCTGTATTTGCGCTCCGGAGCGTGCCTGTTATTTCGACTTTTCCGAGAGTAACAGCTTCTCGATACGATCAAGTCGCGCTTTTAATTCAGCATTTTCTTGCTCTAATTTCTTTATATCGCGTAATCCGCCAGCCAGGCCAATTCCAATAGCCACATGAAGACGTTTTAACCCCGGATCATTCGAAGAAGCCCAGGCAGTTCCGACAGCTTTGTAAGCGTCACTCACTGTCGCTTGCTCTTTCGGCACAGCGCGAGCTGTTCCATCATCATTCGCGACAATTAAATCACCTTCGCGAGCAACCCCACGAACAAGTACTGGAAGTTGTCCCGCGAAAGCGACAAGAATCGCATGATTTGGATCTTTCACATCATTACCGATAAAAGCGGCTGTGTGTTCTGATGAAACAACGACATAACTTCCGCGATAAGAAATCACTGAGCCCATTTCTGGTTTTTTTCCGGACCAATCAACCCACTCGGCAAAGTCAGCGCCTGACGCGTTTATTGTTCCGGCAGCGTTGATAGAGCGTGATGTTCCTGTGTCGCGACCGACGTACATCACTGCCTGAGCTGAGTTCCAGGTGTTCGTACTACCGCTCGCTGGATTTTTAACAACCCAATAGGCAAGGTTACTTGCAGTAGCGACTAAAGTATTTGTATTGGCGTAAGGATGTTCCAGTGTTAATTTCGCAGTCGAAGTTAGCGTACTGCCGATTCCGACATTCCCAGTACCGTCAATCATCATGCGCATAAAATTACTTGTACCGAACATTAAATAATGCCCGCTCGTTGTCCCCATATATAAACCGTTGGTATTGTTCGGAGCAATACTGTTTATCACAGCCGTAACTCCACGCCCCGGATCATTAATGGCCATGATCGGAGTAGAACTAGTCGCTGTCGAGCGCTCAAGAGTAAGCCGACTATTTCCAGGAGTTGTTGTACCAATGGCAATGTTCCCGGAACCAGTGATTCGCATTTTTTCTGAATATGTTCCACTACCACGCGTATAAAATCTTAATGCGGCATTTTGTGTTGAGGTTGTTGTTGTCCAGTCGTTTTCAGCCAATGAAGCTAAGCCTGCAGCTCCTCGAAATCCTGATCCCATGTAACCATGAAATGTTAAAAGCCCGATATTACTTCCGGAAGCTATCGGCAACGGAGAAGTACTTGTTCCACTGGCTAAATAAGTTTGAATTGCTGGTTCATCTGATGGATTGTATGTAGTAATACGAAAATCATCTGCACCATCTGTAGCTCCATCATTGTACAGTGAAAGTATCGAGGTCGGAGCAGATGTTCCTACACCTACACGACCAGTCGAATTCTGAATAAAAAGCCTTGAAATATGGTTTGGCTTACTGATTTGACCGGCTATACCTGCTGAGTTGTACCCTAGAGAAATATCCCTGTTACTGGCCGTGGTTGCAACTGAGAGATTCGCGCTGGAAAGAATACTGGCGTCAGTGCTGCTAGATTCTATTGTTCTTAAATAAAGTTGCGGATAAGAATTTCCTTTGGCATTGATTGTCGCTCTTTGCGTATCAATCGTATTAGCTGTGGCTAAATCTTCTACCCGTGAAAACCAAAAATCACCGGAATCTGAAACATGAAGTTTAGCTGCCGGAGCCGACGTACCAATACCTACGTTACCAGAAAGATAATAAAGTGATGTGCCTGAAGCTGACCACTGCGAAGCCCCAGCAGCCGTCGTTTGAATAGAACCATCCGGAAATCTAAAGCCGCCATTGGTTGAAGCAATCGTTCCCGATACCGTCAGCGGATAAGCAGGTGATGTTGTTCCGATTCCTACATAACCGTTCGATGAAATTCTCATTTTTTCAGTGGGTGTGCCTGAAGCTACGGTTGAAAAAGAAAGAAAAGCATTTTTTGTAGAAGCTGTTGTTGTCCAGCTTGTTTCTGCTCTGGCATAAATCGAAGCTGCCGATGAAAAAGCGGCGCCATCATAAGCTAAAAAGTGAGGCCCACCGAAAGAATCATTAAGCCCGACTGCTAATGGGCTTGCTAAAGTACCACGCGCTCTTTTAAAAATAGCTCCCGGTGACGTCGCATTTGAGTATGTTGTGATCGAGAGATCATCTTTTGTATCATCTGTGGTTCCGTCGCCGACAATCGCTAATACTGACGCTGGCGACGATGTCCCAATACCCACATTACCACCCGCCATGACGGTGAATTTCTCAGTGCCCGATATCGCTTCTGTAGAAATAAAAAATCTGTCGGCGTTATTTACTAAAAACCAATCATCAGCGCTGTTGTTGGTATTTTCTAAATGAATAAGAGGTAAATTACTATAGTCTCCGGCAAAGCCTGTCGGAGAAAGTCGAACTGAACGGCCAGCATTATCGCTCACATCTAATTTGGCGACTGGCAACGATGTGCCGATCCCGACATTACCAGCATTAGTGACGGAAATTCGACTGATGTTTGATGTTTTAATATCGTAGGTTCCCGAAGAAATGCCCGTGTAAAACCCTGTAACCGCATTTCCTGCTGTCACAGCACCCATGCTCAGCATTGCTCCTGGCGCCCCAAGGATTTGCATAAAATCATAATTAGCATAAGTGTTTGATGGCGGGAGATAAGTGTAAAACGCTGCTGATGATGCGTTTGAACGAGTCACATATATGTGGTCTGACATATAAAGTTGATTTGCATAAATGCGACCGTCATTGATGGTAATATCTTTGGTTGCTGATGTACCTTTAAAAATATATTGCGGTGGAAAGTTAGATGGATCACTTGAAGTGTATTTAAATTCAAGGGCTTCACCGTAAGTACTTCCGTAAGTTGTTTTACCTAAACCAATAGTTGCAGAAATTGCCGCATTAGGTGGGCCGTACACATCGCTGACTGCCGTCAATTTGATAGCCTCAAAACTATTTGTTAAAGGTGCCGGGCCATTAGAGATTTCTAATTTACTTGTGGGTGCACTTGTTCCTAAACCCATATTTCCAGTCACAGAGTTTGCAAAAATAGTATTACCGATATTAATAAAATTATTCGTTGTCGGTGTTGGTGTGTCGACATCGTAACCGATCAAAATATTATTTGATCCTGTGGTAATGCTGTTACCAGCTTTACCACCTAAAGCTGTGTTTTGAATTCCAGTTGATTGTGTTGCTACACCATAAAGCGCATCAGCACCGATCGCCGTATTGTATGCATCGCTGTAAGCTGCAGGCTCAAACCATGTTAAAGCATTTGCTCCAAGCCCTACGCTGTTATTAGCCGTTGTATTCTGCAAACCTGCGCTGTAACCGATAAAAACATTGTGATAGCCTTCAGTATTTTTTTGACCTGATTCGTAACCGCCAAAATAATTTCTAAAGCCTGTTGTCGTGTATTGACCTGAGCGATAACCGATCATCGTATTTTGATAACCGTTTGTTAAATACGCGCCCGCGTAAGCACCGAAAATCGCATTTGAATAACCTGTTCCCGAAGTAGAAGCATACGCACCGCCGGCATACGAACCAACAAAAGTATTTTCATCACCGATGTTGTTATGCCCGGCCCAGCTGCCGATCATGATATTGCCATCACCACCACTTAGCGACTGCCCCGCACTATCACCGAATAGAATATTATTACTGCTATTACCATCAAGCGCTGAACCGGCACTGTTACCGTAGGCAATATTTCCCGTTCCAGAAACTTGCGCCATCCCTGACGAAGTCGACATGCTTCCCCAAGTTGTACCGTTACAAAATTCGATTGTGCCCGCATTGTATCTGATCGCACCAGCGTAACTTACCACACAACTTGTAGATTGCATACCGATGCGAATAGCTCCTGAGACATCTAACGGAGCAACTGGTGTTGCTGTACCGATACCGACATGACCGTTTAAAAATGCACCAGCGTATTCAGTGCCCGTACCGGTTCCCACATCGACATAAAATCCGTAAGTTGTTTGGCCTGGGTCGGCGCGCCCTATTCCGTAATATAAATAATTTGTATCAGCTCCCGCTGCATCGACATAGTTACCGTAAGTAACTGAATTTCCGTCGGCATCACCAACCACTAAATTGTAAGAGCCATAAGTTTCGTTATTGGCTGAACCACCGCTATTGTAAATATCATTATAGGTTCCATACATTTTACTATTCGCAGAAGCGTTATTGTTTTTACCCAAATAGTTATAGACGCCGTAGATTTCGTTGGTGTTTGTAAAATTTGAATTATCGCTGATCGAATTGTAAGTGCCTACAGAAAAACTTCCTGAAGAAGAGCCCGTATTACGGCTCATAGAATTATAAGTGCCGATGGCTTCATTAGTATTTGCACCTAGATTAAGAGATGTCTTCTGCCCAGTTAATTTTTCATCGGCACTAAGATTAACTTCAAATGTTCCGTTTATTCCTACGTTTCCACCCGTATAAGTAATGCCGCTTGCAACATTATTCCACTGCGAACTTGTGACTGCTGACACTGAATTAGTCAGCGCCGTAAAACTTGCAGCCATTGAACTTTGTAAACCAGACACGCTTGAAGAAACTGAAAATAACGTAGAGCTTACCGAGGCGACTGTAGCCCCATCGGCTGGAGTGTAGCCTAATGCAGTCGTGATACTTCCTGAAGTGACTGTTGTTGCACTGGCAATAGCGATACAGCCAAAACTTGCACCGTTAAATTTAATCGCCTCGTTGCTTTGACAGTTTAAAGCAGCTAAGGCTGAATACTCGACAAAGTCTGAATCAGTTTTTCCATTTAAACGAAGTGTGTTTTCAGATTTAGCCGCGTACATCGAATAAGGAACGGCGTTAATACCCATCGCTGGCAGTGTTTGCCAACCAGAGCCGTCATTAAACTGCATGACGATTTTTCTTCCGTCATTGGCAGTTGGAATGTACACGCCGGGTGTTTGGCAAGAAAATGACGGAGTTGCATTATCAAAGATTGAAGAAAATGTGGCCGCAGTTCCACTCGATGGAAAAGATCTAACACCGGCCCCTAAAGAAAAAGCCACTAATCCCGCACTGTCAGACATATTAATCGCGGCATAATTTTCTACGTACAAAACGCAAGAACCCGTTGGGTCCATGATCGTGAATCTGAAATTAACCGCCGAAGCTTGTAATGGATAACCGTCTGGTTTAATAATTTTAGCTTGATACGTTGTGGTGTATGGCACAGCTTTCGCGAAAGCCGAAAGCAACAGAATACATGCTGATAGAAATATTTTAAGAAGTGATTGGCCCATACTGTCGTATCGGCCCTACTAAACACTACGGGATTTCCGGAGCGCGCTCCGGAACAATAAAAGATTACATTTTCTAATAATTAGCCATTTATACGACCTAAATTGAAACGCTTAAAATTATTCTACAACGGTCACTGATAGAGGAACCGTTTTTAGTTCGTCATGATCGTTTAACTGTACCCACATACGATAATCACCAACTCTTGGAAATGTCGCATGCAACATTCCCGAAGCCGTATCTTGCCCATCCATCGGGTGAACATGAATAAGATCTTTTCCGTCAGGAGAAATCGCAATCACATGCGCATTAGCACCTAAGTACGGAGTTACTACTGGCAGAGATCCATCATCACGAGAAACCCGGTAAGTTAACATTATCATTTTACCTGCTCTGATTTTTTGTTGAGACAATTCTACTGTGGTATGATTAGAAGTTTCTTTGCGGTGATCACCTAAGTTTGTTACACTCCAAGGAGATTTTCCACCTTCAACTTTAAGCTTATTAGAAACTGAAAATTCAGCGCCATCATTTAACGTACCCTGTGCCCAAATAAAGTAAGCACCATTCACTGGCAAATTTAATTCAGTCTGCCACAGGCCGTTTACAAATTCTGGATGGACATGATTGAATTCCTTCAAAGCCGCATCATAAACGATGAAATGCACTTTTTTAGTATGTGAAAGTTTTAAATCAGTATCAGTGATTTCTTTTTTAGATTCATTATCGAAAATCTGAAAAGAAAAAGCAATTTTATCTGAGGCTTGAAGAACTTTTACCTCGGACTCGATAGATACTCTGTCATGGCCGTGCCCACCGCCATCGGCATGTACAACCACTGGACTCAAGATACAGCATAAAGCACTTAATAATAATTTTATTTTCATGGTGATTTACCGTATTTAGAAAAAACCTACTTTACGTAGATTTTTCCACCTTCCATGAGGTTCATGCCACAACCAAAACGCACTTCGCCTTTTTCAAGTTTTCCGACATGCACGAGAACTGTTTTATTTAACGGCAGTTTTGTATTGATTTTTTTATCAGGAACCATGATTTCTGTGGCACAAGTGGCATCAGATGTGCGGGTAATTTTTAAAGTTAAATCTGTACCCGGTGTCACGTTAATAGCGTTAGGTTGATAGCCTTCTTCGGTCACTTTAATTTCAACCGTTTCTTTGCCTGCAAATGCAACCGCAGATAAAAGTGTGCTTAGAACAATAATGCCTAATTTTTTCATAATTAACCTCTGTTAATCCTACTATGATTGCCGAGGTCTATTTGTGACAAGAATTTTCAAAAATCTGCGAAATAGGGTTATTTTCGTAAAATAGCTCTACCCGCTGTTCACGCAAGGCCTGGATAAAGTCTGATTCTGTGCCTGTGGAATGCACGATGGTTTTCCAGGAGTTAAAATGATTGAGTCGGTGAAAATCGCTACTGGCCACGAGCGGTAACCCAGAATTTAACACATGATCGAAGATCTTTTGGCGGTAGTTAACTTCCCAAAGATCAATCAAATGCTGCCATTCATTACGTTTTTCCCAAAGTTGCAAGGTTTGAAATTCAAAATCACCGGTTAAAAAGGGATGCGCGGCAATTGTTAACGCGTTTTTAGCTTTAGCTTCATACAAAATTTCTTCGATCCCCAGATCGGGATCAATAAAATCTGTGATTCCTAAAATTAAAACGTGGGCACCACGCTGGTGAAAAAATGAGTTTTTAGTGATTTCAAAACCAGGCACCAGCAGCATACCGTACTGCTTTTGCGCCCGTTCTTTTTCGCGCCATAAAGTCTCCATATAGCACGAAAATTTTTCTTCGGTTAAACTTAAATTTAATCTGCGGCTAACATGCCCGATCACTCCACCACGTTCACAAAGATGATCAGTGATGGCAATGGCCCCGTAGCCTTTTGCCCCGTAAAGATCAACGATTTCGGCCACAGAGAGCTGTCCGTCGCTAAATTGACTATGAATATGTAAGTCAGTTTTTAAAGGCTTCATACTTATAAAGACCTTAAGGCATTTTTACGTGCTTGTGATTTCAAGATTCAGTCAATGGTCGAGTGTTAACGAAAACCTAACAATAACTATGATTTAGATTACTAGACTTCTCATTTTTTAGACGCAGGCCTATAATATTTGAAAGGATTTTTATGAAATTTATCGTGCTATTAGCTCTTGTGTTATCAACTTCAACTGCTTCTGCTAAAAGCGTAAAATCTCGCAAAACAGCCAGCACAACTGGAGCTTGCGAAACGCAAGCTGGCGAAGTCGCTGCTGGTGCTGTTAGAGCCTTAGGCCAAGACGTGACTGTTGAATCTGTAAGAACTGATTTTATTAAAGCCAACCATGAAATCTACAAAGTTAAACTTAAAGGTAACGGTTTTTCTTCTGCTGAAACAAACAAAGTCATCACGGTTAAACTTTGGGATATGGGTGATGGCTGCGGGTTAGATTCTATTGAAATGCCAATGGAATTTAAACGCGAAAAAAATGATTAGTGCACTTGATTATGTCAGCTAACGTAGATTTTAAAGTTTTATTTGAAAATGCCCCGGGACTTTATCTGATCTTAGATCCAAGATTTATGATTGTGGCTGTTAGTAACGCTTACACAAAAGCCACTCTCACGACCCGCGATTTTTTAGTTGGCAAACATATCTTTCAAGCTTTTCCTGATGATCCTAATGATCCCAACGCGACAGGCACTAAAAATTTAGGAGCCTCTTTGCAACGGGCTTTAACTTTAAAAAAAGCCGATTCGATGGCGGTGCAAAAATACCCGATTCGTCTAGCTAACGGAGAATGGGAAACCCGCTACTGGAGCCCGATTAATACGCCCATTGTAAATGACAAAAATGAAGTTATATACATCATTCACCAAGTTGAAGATGTCACTGAATTTATGAATCTTAAAGCCGATCGCAGCGAGCTTTTAACAAAAACTGACCAGATGGAAGCTGAAATCATGCGACGCGCACAGGATATTCAAGAAGCCAACAAACAGCTGCGTGATGTGAATGAAGAATTAACAGTTGCTAAAGAGCAAGCGTTAAGCGCTTCGCGTTTAAAGTCTGATTTCTTAGCCAATATGTCTCATGAAATCAGAACACCGATGAATGGTGTGCTTGGCATGTCAGGTTTATTACTAGATACAAAGCTTAATGAAGAGCAAATGGATTACACCGTTTCTATTCGTAAATCGGCTGAAAGTTTACTTTCTATTATCAATGATATTTTAGATTTTTCGAAAATCGAAGCCGGAAAGCTCACTTTTGAAAATGTAGATTTCAATATTGAGTCTTGTCTTTTAGATGTTAAAGATTCTTTTCTTGTGGCTCTTAGTGAAAAAGGTTTAGCTTTTAATATCACTCTAGATCCGCAAATTCCGCAGACCGTAAATGGCGATCCAGGCCGTCTGCAACAAATTTTACGTAACTTAGTGGGAAATGCTGTTAAATTCACACCACATGGTGCAATCACCCTAACGGCCAAACTTCGTGATAAAACGACTTCTGGAATGGAGCTTTATTTCGAAGTTAAAGATACCGGCATCGGTATCGATCCCAAAATGCACACTGGGCTATTCGAAAAATTTTCGCAAACGGATTCGTCAAACACCCGCAAGTACGGCGGAACGGGCCTTGGGCTTTCAATTTGTAAAAGCTTGACTCATATGATGGGTGGCATAATCGGCCTAAGTAGTGAAACCGGTAAAGGTTCGACATTCTGGTTTACCGCTAAAATGAATATTGCAAAATCAAATGTAGCCCCGGCTTCGCACCAAAAAATTCCGCAGTACACGAGTGAAAAAATACTAGGACGTGTTTTGATTGCCGAAGATAACCCCATCAATCAAAAAATTGCGATTAAGCTTGTCGAAAAAATGGGTTGCCGTGCCGATGCTGTCGCCAACGGTGAAGAAGTAATCAACGCTTTAAGTAAAGTGCCTTATGATTTAATTTTAATGGATTGCCAGATGCCCGAAATGGATGGCTTTGAAGCCACTAAAAAAATTCGTGAAACCGAAAAAGCTTCTGGGCATAAAAGAATTCCGATTATCGCCCTCACCGCTTCGGCCATGGGTGCCGACCAACAAAAATGTCTCGATGTAGGCATGGATGACTATTTAACTAAACCTGTCGACTTTCAAAAAGTTTGGCAATCTTTAGAAAAATGGCTTAAACCGAAACAATGATCCTATACTAAACGATACCCTACTCCGGGCTCTGTAATTAGATGTTTCGGCTCAGATGGCGTTTTCTCGATCTTTTTTCTTAACTGGTTAACATAAATTCTTAGATAGTGAGTTTGCTCTTCGTCAAGTTTTCCCCAAACCAACTTCATCAGCTGTTTTTGCGGGACAACTTTACCTTGATCGCGCACTAAAACTGCTAAAAGTTCGTATTCAGTCGCTGTTAAGTGAACTTCTTCATTAGATACAAAAACCTTTTTTTGGGCCAGATTCACTTCTAAATCATCGGATTTAAAAACCGGAGTTGCTTCGATTAATCCCAAATGTCTTAACGTTACCCGCACACGGGCCAGTAATTCTTTAGCACTAAAAGGCTTAGTTAAATAATCATCAGCCCCGGCATCGAGTAAGCGCACTTTAGTTTGCTCATCATCACTGACTGTCAGAATAATAATCGGAACACGCGACCACTTACGCAGTTCTTTTAATACGGCAACACCATTCATGTCTGGCAAGCCTAAATCTAATAAAATTAAATGCGGATGAAAACTTGAAATCTGAGCAATACCCGACTGTCCGTCGATGGCTTCAGAAATTTTATAACCACTGGATTCAAGATTCATTTTAAGAACGTTACGAATCGCCGCTTCGTCATCAATAATCAAAATACGAACTTCTTGGTTATTATCCATTATTCACCTCATTTGGTAAGCTTGGCTGCTCTTCCAGCGGAAGACTTACAATAAACCGTGCCCCGTGAGGAATTACGTTTTCAACATGGATACTGCCTTGGTGAAGTTCTACAATACTTTTAACAATCGAAAGACCAAGCCCGGTTCCGCCAGTAGGACTTCCCGGTACGCGGTAGAATTTATCAAAAACTTTTGTTAACGACTCTTCCGGAATTCCTGGGCCGTTATCTTCAATCACAATATTAAATTCATCTTCTAATTTTTTAAGTTTAATATTTATTTCTGAACCCGGCGGAGTATAAATCGCGGCATTTAATACAATATTTGCTAGGGCGTGCTCCATCAAGCGGTAATCAACTTTAAGCAATACAATATTTTCTAAAAATTGCACGTTTACTTTGTGTTGGCTTAACGGCTTTTCAAGTTTTTTAATCACCACACCTAATAGATCGTTGCAATCATGCCATTCTAACTTAAGTGATAGCACACCAGAATTTAACCGACTCATATCAAGTAAATTTTCAATCACGCGGTTTAAACGATCAGCGGCTTCATGTAAACCCAAAGCTACAGTTTTAACTTGCGCTGAATCTTTAGCTGTCGATTCTTGCTCTAAAGCTGAGGCCGCGCCTAAAATCGCTGTAAGAGGTGTGCGCATCTCATGAGAAATAGAACTTAACAGTGTCTGATGAAGTTTTTCAGAGTCTTTTAAACGCTGGGCTTCGGATAACCGGCGGCTTAAGAAGTGACGCTGGATCGAAACACCTAACTGACGAACAATCGATAATAATAAATTCTCTTTTTCTAAATCTAATTTTCTTGTGCGACGTTTTGGTTTAAACACAAAAACACCGACGATTTCTGAAGGCCCACGCAAAGGTAAAAATAAAGCGGCCGCTTCAGATAAAGTTTCAGTCGACCAGCCAGCTTGTTTGTTATTATCAAAACACCACTGCGCCACCGCACAGTCTTTAACGGCAAGATCTACATGATAAGGCTTTAATTCATCGAACTCTAAAACCCCTGTTGGTGATTTAAGTAAAACACCACAATTAGCCTCTAACATATGGCCCACACGCTGGGTCACTTTATGTAAAAATTCGGATTTTTCTGTGGCCGCAGCAATGTCTTGTAAAATTTCATATAAAATATTTGTACGCTCTTCACGCTCACGAATTAAACGTTCATGATACTTTAACCGATTTGTTAAAAAACCCGTGATTAAAGCCACCACAAAAAAAGCCACACACATTAAAATATCTTCGGTATTACCAATAAAAAATGTGAACTTGGGAGGAATAAAGAAGTAATTCCAAATAAGCGTACTTAAGGTTGCGGCCAGAATAACCGCGCCGATGGAACCAAATGTACTTAAAACAACAACCGCTAAAAGAAAAATAAAACCTACGGCACGATACCCGATGAATTTTTCGATCAGTGTACCAAAGCCTGCGACGGCAATAATGGCCATTAAAGTGTACCAATATTTAGCCGGGCCGGTTTTTGAGCTGTAGTAAGAAATTTCATCTATTAAACTTGGGCGTTGTAGCGAAGCCCCTTCTTGGCGGATCACGTGAACGTCGACATCTAAACTTTCATGAATTAAGCCTTCAAGTAAGTTTCCTTTTTCTAAAAGATCACGAAACCAACGACGCGTCGGACGCCCGACCACCACTTGAGTTACATTTTTTTGCCGACAGATACGACGAACCGCTGACGGTACATCCACTTCAGTCGTTGTGATAACTTCGGCTTTTAATTCACGTGCTAAGTTTAAATTTTTAACCAGCTGCGCTTGATCAGTATCGTTTAAACTTAGCCCTGTATCGACATGCACAGCGATCCATGGTGCTTCTAGATTGTAGGCCAGTCTGCGTGTGGCGCGAATTAATTTTTCTGAATATGGGCTGTGGCTAACCGCCACAAGTAGACGTTCGTTGGTTTGCCATGGGCTGCCAGCCGCACGCACACTCACTAATTTTTGTAAATCTTGGTCGACACGCTCAGCGGTCATACGTAGAGCGATTTCACGAAGCGCAGTTAATTTATCTTCTTTAAAAAAGTTTTGCGCAGCCCGCTCGGCTTTATCACCTAAATAGACTTTACCTTCTTTAAGACGTTTTAATAATTCAGACGGAGCAATATCAACAAGTTCAACCAATGTCGCTTTTTCTAAAATACTATCCGGCACAGTTTCTCGAATAGAAACTCCGGTGATGGCCTCGACTGAATCTTTACGACTTTCTAAGTGCTGCACATTAAATGCAGTGTAAACATCAATGCCGGCTTCTAAAATTTCCAAAACATCTTGATAACGTTTTTCATGGCGTGAGCCTGGAACATTGGTATGTGCTAATTCATCAACGATTACCAGTTCTGGTTTTAATTTTAAAATCGCATCAATATCTAGTTCTTCAAGATCAGCTCCACGATAGTGAACTTTTTTTCGATCAACGTGAGGTAAACCTTCAGTCAAAATTGTGGTTTCTGAGCGCCCGTGGGTTTCAACAATCCCAACGGTCACATCAACACCTTCTTTTAATCTTTGATGAGCCGCGCGCAACATAGCGTAGGTCTTACCAACGCCTGCCGACATACCTAAAAAAATACGCAGACGCCCCTCGTGCCTGCGCTTTTCCATTTCGTCGACTGTTTTTAACAATGCATCCGGATCCGGACGATGGTCATCACTCACTTTTCAATTCCTTGAGCTTTATCTAAAGCTAAATTCAAAGCTAATACGTTAACTGTTTTCTCTCCTAAAATACCAAATTGGCGAGCCTCGGTCACTTTATCAATGGTGTTTTGCACCTCGGCTGGCGACATATTTCTGGCCTTAGCCACTCGTTGTAATTGATAATAAGCGGCTTCTGGACTGATATGTGGATCTAAACCACTGCCTGAAGCAAATAACAGATCTTGCGGCGGTTCACCCGTTTGTTCAGGATGAGCGGCTTTAAGTTTTGTACGACGCTCATCAACGGCTTGCTTTAAACCAGCCGCAGCTTGACCTAAATTTGATCCCCCTGATGGTAACGGGTTAAATCCCACCGCTGATGGGCGCGGCCAAAAGTATTCAACTTTTTCAAAGTTCTGGGCGATCAATTTTGAACCCACAACGACATCACCACGTTTAATCAACTGACCATTCGCATTTTCAGAAAATAACACCTGGGTAATTCCTGTCATCATAAGCGGATAAATCAAACCTAATAACAACGTCATAAAAATCGTAAATTTTAAAGCCGGTAGTAAGTGTTTCATAAGTTCTTCTTTCTTTCCTAGAGCGAAGCTCTACATCATTTTAAACAAGACCGATAGAGGTAATAATCACATCGATAAGTTTGATTCCCACAAATGGAACAATAATACCGCCTAAGCCATAGACTAATAAATTACGGCGTAACACCGCTGCTGACCCTTCAGCATGGTATTTAACACCTCGTAAAGCGAGCGGAATTAAAAACACGATCACTAGCGCATTAAAAATCACCGCGCTTAAAATCGCACTTTGTGCAGAAACTAATCCCATAATATTTAACACAGATAACGGACCACCCGCTGCTCCTTGCACAAGATACAACGTGCTAAATAACGCTGGCAGAATCGCAAAATATTTTGCGACGTCATTGGCGATACTGAAAGTCGTTAACGATCCGCGTGTCATTAACAGTTGTTTTCCGATTTCAACAATCTCAATTAATTTTGTCGGATTTGAATCTAGGTCAACCATATTACCCGCTTCGCGAGCCGCTTGCGTTCCGGTATTCATGGCCACGCCCACATCAGCTTGCGCTAAGGCTGGAGCATCGTTAGTTCCATCGCCGGTCATAGCGACTAAGTGACCGTTGGTTTGTTCTTCGCGAATACGTTTTAATTTTGTTTCTGGTGTGGCTTGCGCCATAAAGTCATCAACGCCTGCTTCGGCGGCAATGGCTGCGGCTGTTAGCGGGTTATCACCGGTAATCATCACTGTGCGAATACCCATTTTACGAAGCTCAGCAAAACGCTCTTTGATTCCACCTTTAACGATATCTTTTAATTGCACGACACCTAAAATATTTTTTCCGTCAGCTACCGCTAAAGGAGTCCCCCCTTTTTTAGCGATATCATCAATAATCATATCGATTTCTTTCGGTACAGTTCCGCCTAAACTTTTAACGTGGTCTTTGATAGCTTCGCCTGCGCCTTTACGAATACTGCGCTTACCCGTGCTATCTTCAAAATCAATTCCACTCATGCGTGTATTTGCCGAGAAAGCAATAAACTGTGCTTGATGAGGTTGTACACCTTCAGCACGTAAGCTGAATTTTTCTTTGGCTAATACCACGATTGAACGACCCTCTGGCGTTTCATCGGCAAGCGATGCTAATTGCGAAGCCTGCGCTAAAAGTTCTGGAGGCACACCTTTAACCGGAATAAAAGCTGTGGCCATACGGTTACCTAAAGTGATTGTTCCTGTTTTATCAAGTAACAACACATCAATGTCTCCGGCAGCTTCAACAGCACGACCGCTTGTGGCAATCACATTTCTGCGAATCAAGCGATCCATACCGCTGATACCAATCGCACTTAATAAACCACCGATGGTTGTTGGAATTAAACACACCAATAAAGCAATTAACACCGGAACTGTGACGATATTTGAGAGGTCTTGTCCGGCAGCTCCTGCGCTGTAATCAGCAAATGGTTTTAAAGTCATAACAGCTAAAATAAAAATAATAGTCATACCTGAAAGCACAATACTTAATGCAATTTCATTTGGAGTTTTTTGTCTTTTTGCTCCTTCAACTAAAGCGATCATGCGATCTAAGAATGTATGTCCTGCTTCAGCGGTAATACGGATCACGATACGATCACTGATCACACGGGTACCACCCGTTACAGCACTCCGATCTCCACCGGATTCACGGATTACCGGAGCTGATTCACCGGTAATAGCAGATTCATCGACGCTGGCAATACCTTCAATGACTTCACCATCGCCTGGAATCACGTCACCCGTTTCGCAGATAACAAGATTTCCTTTTTTTAATTCGGCAGCACTGATTCTTGATTCTGTTTTACCACTTAGAAGTCTGGCCATCGTTTGGGTTCTGGTTTTTCTCAAACTTTCAGCTTGGGCTTTACCGCGCCCTTCAGCAATGGCTTCAGCGAAGTTGGCAAAAAGCACGGTAAACCATAGCCAGAGTGAAATTTGAAATTCAAATATTTTTGAACCATGGCCGATGTTGAAAATAACGTAGATCGTTGTTAACACAGCTCCAATTAACGTGACAAACATCACCGGATTTTTCATTTGCATACGTGGATGAAGCTTAATAAACGCTTCTTTTATCGCAGGTACTACTAATTTTTTATCAAATAAATTTACTGTTTTTGTATCAAACATATATTCCTACTTTACTTAAAAAGTTTGACCTTTAATCATCATAATGTGTTCGACGATGGGGCCCAGTGAAAGTGCTGGCAAGAATGTCAACGCACCAACGATAATAATTACACCAACTAATAAAATCGCAAAAAGCGTTGTATCAGTTTCAAATGTTCCTGAAGACGGCGGAGAATATTTTTTCTGCGCTAAACTTCCAGCCACAGCTAAAATCGGAATGATAATCGCAAAACGGCCGACAAACATCGCTAAGGCCAACATCAAGTTGTAATACTGCGTATTTGCACTTAAACCAGCAAAGGCACTGCCGTTATTGGCTGCCCCTGAAGTGAAGGCGTACAACATTTCAGAAAAACCATGTGGGCCTTTATTAGCTAAGCTTGATAGCGCCGCAGGTGTGATCGCTGAAATTCCAGTTCCCAATAAAATCATTGCGCATGGAGCAAGGATAGCTAAGATCACCATTGTCATTTCTTTGGCTTCAATTTTTTTACCCAAGTACTCTGGCGTTCTTCCGACCATAAGCCCTGCGATAAAAACTGTTAACAGAATAAATAACATCATTCCGTAAAAACCAGCGCCTACACCACCGAAAATAATTTCACCTAACATCATGTTCACCATCGCAACACCACCTGATAAGGGTGAGAGTGATGAGTGCATTGCGTTCACTGCTCCGCACGAAGCTGACGTCGTCACAGATGAGAAAAAGACACTATTAAAAACACCGAAGCGTGTTTCTTTGCCTTCCATCATTCCTGATTGGTTAAATACTGGATTCGTTGTGTATTCAGAAGTTAAAGATAAACTTGTAAAAACAATAAATAACGAAAGCATCGCGCCGAAAATAATCCAACCGTGTTTACGTTGGTTCGTCATTGAACCGTACGTGTAAGTTAGTGCAGCACCAATCGCAAAGATTGAAAGCATTTGTAAGAAATTTGATAGCGCTGTTGGGTTTTCAAACGGATGAGTCGCATTGGCATTGAAAAAACCACCACCGTTTGTACCCAACATTTTAATGGCAATTTGTGAAGCCGCAGGTCCTAGTGGAATTATTTGTTTTACACCTTCAAGTGTGATCGCTTCAACATAAGGTGCAAAAGTCTGCACTACACCTTGCCCCACTAAAACAATTGTAAAGACGATACAAATTGGCAACAGCACATAAATGGCTGCGCGCGCTGTATCGACCCAGAAATTTCCGATCGCTTTCGCATTTTTACGAGAAATTCCGCGGATCAAGGCTACCGCTACCGCAATACCGCAGGCAGCGCTTAAAAAGTTTTGTACAGCTAATCCCATCATTTGTGAAAAGTAACTCATTGTTACTTCGCCAGAATAACCTTGCCAGTTGGTATTCGTTATGAAACTAACGGCTGTGTTTAAAGCCGAATGCCAAACAACATTAGGTAAGTTCTGTGGATTTAGCGGAAGCCAAGCTTGCGTCATTTGAATCGCCACTAAAACTACAATCGCTAACAAATGAAAAACCATAAAAGCCGCAGCATAGGTTTTCCAACTCATATCTTCATGAGGATTAATTCCGGAAAATTTGTACGTTAATTTTTCTAACCAACCTAAGGGTTTGTGTAACCAAGTTTTTTGATCAGTAAATACTTTGGCCATGTAACGACCGAGTGGAGGAGTAATCGCAATTAATACAATAACAAAAAGAATAAATTGAACATAGTCGTTAATATGCATAAAAAACCTCAAAACTTCTCAGGATTAAAAAGAGCATAAGTCAGATAAACAAGAACCGCGCCCCCGATCAGTCCCGCAATAATAAATTCCATAAATAGCCTCCGCTTTCTTTAAAAGCTTAGTCCCCGACCGCGTAAAAAAGATGTAAAAATCCCGTTTTTTACACCTTTTTTACGTCTTCATTCTTATTATCAACTTTGAGATCGGGCGCTTTACCCCAAGCCCATGAGAAAGGAATTACCGTGCAATACAGTATGGGAGATTGTTTAGCCGAATATGGTTTTCAGTTTTATGAAGGGCTTCACCAGCCAATATTTTTAGTCAGCAAAATTGGCAAAATTTTAAAAATTAATGAGGCCGGAAGAAAGCTCTTGCAACTTTCACATCTGACAAAAAACGAAATAGAAAAAGTATTGTTAGTGTTAACGGAAAACATGCAAACCACGCCTGTTCAGCGAATGAATATTCAATCAGCCAAAAATACTTGGCAGCTAATTGCTTCGAGTAAATCAGATTATTTGTTAGTTGAAATTGTTCGGCACTAAATTAAGGATCTAGAATACGAGCAATGCCACCTAAACCATTTTGTAAGATCGGAAAGATGATCGCACTTTGAGTGGGATTCCAAGCCATTGAATAACCATCACAAGCGATCGTACTACTTGGCCAGAATAAAGCCGTTTCGGTTGCAGTGTTCATATTGTATTTATAAATTCTTCCGCCCGAGCAGTAATACACAAATGGTACTCCGCTGCGTACGATGTAATAAAACGACTGCGCGCCACGCGGAAGGCTGACTAAATCGCCGATGTTTCCACCTTCAACCGCCGTGCGGATTAAGCTACTGCCAATATGATTGATTAACCAACGGCTATTGGCTGAATCCCACTGCGCTTTTGTAAACGGATTAAAATTGGCTGGCGCTTTACAAGTCCCGATCAAAGTTCCCGCGGCACAGTTATTTAATGAATCAACATTTATTCCGGCCTGTCCGGCTAAGTGAGTTTGTGTACCGTCAGCGACACTGTAAAGTTTAATCATAGAATTGACTTCAGTTGTGCCGTTCCACTGATGCAGTGTACGCATTAACTGAGTGCCGTTATAACCCATCGGCCCTTGAGGGTAACCTGAAATTGAAACTTGATTACCGATACTACCGTCGGCCACTGTATAATCCGTACCACCGCCGCCGGCCACATCTGACCATAAACCTGTTGACCGTGCTAAGCGCGCAAGTATTGAACCATTTCGTGTAAAGAAAATATCTCCAGTCGGAGGATCAACAACCATTGGATAAGTAGCTCCCCAGTATTTTACAGTGATCGGTTGGCTGACCGCTGGATTTGTCGTATCTGGTGCGCCATCTGATCCATTACCAGCGACAAGACTTATGTTACCTCCGGCGATAAATTCACGAATGCGAAACTCATTATTATCAACCACGATAATACGTCCATCGTCAGCACGATCCATCCACAGCACACGGCCTAAACGTGCCGATGTGGCTTTTGATCCATCACCGTAAGCCATTGATTGGCCGAACAGCGATTGCACTTTATTGCTGGCATCAATTACGCGAATGCGATTACGATCCATAAAATAAATTGTACCGACCGGACTTACATACATATCACTGACATCGACGTTACACGATAAAGCGTCGGTTCCGTCTTCACACTGCCCTTTAGTTCCTGTTCCTAAAATACGAACCCATGAATTCGTTGCCGGATTATATTTGTGAATACCTTGCGTATCAAAGTGACTGACGTTGTACATCACACCACTCATTGCAGTAATTGTATTATCGTCGGCCCAATAATTAATAAATGGAATATGTGGTGCTTCAACACCACCATGCACCGGATTGTAACTGACACTTCGCGGACTATGCCCGCCTGATGTCGGAATAATTGAACGTGAACGAATTTTTAAAACTGTTGAAGTGTCTGGATCAAAAGTGATCCCGAAATTGTAAATAGCATAAGTGTCTGGATTAAAGCCGGCATCTTCAAGCGAGCCTGTTCCTGACGGTGTGATGATATAAACTTTTTGATCGGCAGCATTGTAATAACGAACTTTGGCTCCCGAATTACGTGAACGAATAAAATCATCATTAATTTGAAACCAAATATTTCCATTTGGTAAAACCGTGAATAGCATATATTCAAAACTTCCACCAATGGGATTGATTTGAAAATTACTAGCTAATGTGCCATCGGCGTTTGAATTACCACCGCCGATTAATGTGCTAATTTGTCCTGTAGAAAAATTTAATTTTCGAATTAAATTGTAATCATAAATAAGTAAATTTTCTTCGGCATCTAAAACCATTTTAATTGGATTTTTTAAACTCGCACTGGCCACAGGACCGTTCGTTGCGGTTCCCGTAATCGGCATATAAAGTTTTAATAAGCCATCGTAAGGGTCGATACGCATTAAGCCACGCTCATCCAAAATATAAACATTACCGTCACTGCGAACCACAAAACGTGAAGCACCCGCATTGTTTGTACCTACAGCATTTCGAGTATCTAAGATGGCCGTATTAGCACTGCCGTTTAATCCTAAATCTGTATTACCGGCAATAATTGAAAATGGAGTTGTGTTATTAGGCGGAGCCGAAGCGTAACTAATTAACCCCGTGGTATCAATCACCCCCACACGCACTTTGAAATAAGTTGAATACGGTGAACCGTTTGTCCACTTGTAACAGCCTGTTGAACTTCCATCAATCGTACATCCGGCACCTGCTGCATTCGGAATTCCACTGACCACAGACGTAAAGTTTTGCTCATCTGAGGTAAAATAAATCATCATCGCATCACCAGGTAAAGCCAGATCATCAGAGGCATTCCACTTAATATAAACTGATTGACCGGCAGGAATAAATAAATCCGCTTCTGAAATTGGAGATCCTGGCGTATCAGAGTTTGCGGCAATTACGTTGCGAATATCTGGTGCTTGTGGTGGTGTGTATGTTGTATCGAATTTATCTACACCGATTGTTCCCGAACCTGTGTTAGAAAGTGATGAAATAGCTCCGGCTTCACTCTTGACCCAGGCGAAAACCGAGTATGTGGCTTGCACATAACCAATACTGAAATTAAATCCGCTAAAGTTGATACTTGTGGCTGGAGAAATTGGCGGATTAACGCCATCAATCGTCTTCCAGCACGAATCCGTTTTTGTGGGATCACTTGGCGCCGGCGACCCGATTTGTGATTTCAGGCAAAAACCATTCACTTTTAAGTTCGTATGAGTTGCACTTAAAGCGACTTGAACGACATTTGAATCCGTCGCTGTCGCACCGCCATCTAGCGAGATTGTTTGCACCACAGGCTTAATCGTATTCACTCGTAGTGTAACACTGGCTGTAGGTAACATTTCATTTTGCCAAGCGCCGACAAAGTTTTTACCAATCACACAAACTGTGAAAAAATCATCGACCGTATTTGCCGGTGGCGTAAAATAAAAATTAGTCGCAATGGTTTCTTCAGGCGCGGCTAAAAGACTAGCGCCAACCCCTGCATCGTTACAAGTTCCTGATGTGATAAGGACTGCTTTGTAAGCTAAAATTCCTGGGCCACCGACAGTGACATATCTTTGACTGGTATCATTACTTGGAGTTGGGCCAAGGCCTGCTGAATTCACTGTTGCAAAAACTGGATAGATTGATCTTTTCCAAAAGGCCATGTTCGGGTAAAAAGCATTCCCGAAGAAACCATAAAATAAAAAAATGCTAAGACAAATTATCCGAATCATTGAAAGTCGACGACTTGTGCGACAAACACAAAATTGTTAGCACGCAAGAAAGAATAAACCATCGGGTTTCCTGTCGATGAAAACTTCTGTCCTGCTGGGTATTTAAATGCCGTAACTGCTGTTCCGCCCGATCCCCCGTTTGGATGCGATATTCCTGTAAAATCAACCAGACAACTGCTTGGCGCAACAATCACGATAGAATAACTGCTGCCTTCAAACATTGAAAAAAGATTTACGGTTAATACGTTTCCTGGGCACGAACTGAATGTGACGTACTGGGTATTTCCCGTGGCAAAATCAACAGCGTTTCCGGCTGGATTAACTAATGGTGTACCCATTGATGTTTTAACTTGGCCTTGCACATCTAATTTAGCCGCTGGTGTTGTGGTTCCGATACCTACATTACCAGTATTTGTAATTAACATTTTAGTATTACCTGTGGGATTACCACCTTCAGTTGTTGAAACATCAAATTCCAAACCACCGATTGAATTGTAGTTATTTATAATAGACCAATTTCTATTCAGGCCGCCGTTGGCCTGGTCAGAATATAAATGAATAATGGGAACTTGTCCTGCTTGCACTTTGAAGGTGCCCATCGGGTTTGTGGTTTTAACATGTAATAAAGAATCTGGTGCAGTTGTTCCAACGCCCACATTTCCTGTAGCATAACCAATCGCCGAGCCATTGGTTGTCCACTGGGTAGCACTTGATGCTTGCGCCGGAGAATATCCTAACGCGGTTGTGACATCGCCAGAAGATAGACTTGCTCCGGCAATCACGCGGCCTTTGCCATCAACTGTGACTTTTGTGTACTGCGTACCTGATGTGATAGCGCTTTGATTCGCTAAACGTGCATCGGCAATTATACCTGTAGCACTGGCCGAACCAAGATCGACACTATTGGCTGTTGCAAAACTTCCCAAACCTAAATTACTTCTTGCTGTTACAACATTCGTTAAATCAGATAAGTTATTAGATTTTTGGACATAGGTTCCAGAAACAGAATTATCAGCTGGCGTATAACCTAAAGCTGTTGTGACATCACTTGAAGATAAGTTAGCTCCAGCTGTTACCCGGCCTTTGCCATCAACTGTGACTTTTGTGTACTGCGTACCTGATGTGATAGCGCTTTGATTCGCTAAACGTGCATCCGCGATAATTCCGGTCGCACTTGCAGAACCTAGATCTACACTGTTTGCTGTGGCAAAAGATCCCAAACCTAAATTACTTCTTGCTGTGACCACATTTGTTAAATCAGAAAGATTATCTGCTTTTTGCAGATAAGTACCAGAAACCGCATTATCAGCTGGCGTATAACCCAGTGTAGAAATAATCGCCGCAGCGGTGGCTGTCTGTTTATTATTAAATATGTTCCAGTCAGTTGCTGAAAGATAACCATCTGTTGTTGATGTGGCTTGCGTGATAGAAAGTGTTGGCGCTGATCCACCACTTGAAATTAATGGCGCCGTAGCACTGACATCAGAAACCGGAGTGTAACCTAAAGCGTTGATAACCTCGGTGGCACTGACACTGACTCGTACGCAACTAAAACTTGCGCCATTAAATCTTAAAGCTTCATCGCTTTGACAGCCCAACGCCGACAATGTCGTGTATTCAACAAAAGCGGTATCAGATTTATTATTTAAAGTTTTACTATTATTAGATTCGTTCGCGTACATCGCGTAAGGCACAGAGTTAATCGTCATCGCTGGCAATGTTTGCCAACCACTTCCATCATTAAATTGCATCACGATTTTACGTACATCATTCGGGCCCGGAATATAAATACCGGCATTTTGACAAGGAAACGAAGGAATTGAGTTATCAAAAATAGTTTGAAATGTTTGCGAAGTTCCGCTTGTTGGAAATGAACGCGAGCCATTTCCAAGCGCAAAAGAAATAAGGCCTTTGGTATCCATCATGTTGATAGCAGAATAGTCTTCCATATAAAGAATGCAGCTACCTACGGTATCTAAAACCGAAAATCTGAAATTCACACTAGCAGCTTCTAAAGGGTAACCATTCGGCTTTGCAATCTTGGCTTGATAAGTCGTTCGGCCATTCATCGCCAAAGCCGCGCAACAAAACAGAAAACTGCTTAGTAGTGTTATAAATCGCGCCGTAATTCCACCAGACATGTAGAACTAATCGACGTTTACTGAAGTTAACTTTATCGAATATGTATCAGAACGATACGTATTCTACACTTTTTTATTTATGCAAATGTGGCGGTTTTTAAGTAAAAATCTCTGTTAAAAAATGAATGTAATTTCGCACAAGTGACAGTTTTTTCTGAATTCTGTCACTCGTGCGAAGCCTTCTAAGCCGCTTTAGAGAATGATCTTAGATATTCTGTGCGACGAAGGTTTTCTTGTTCTTCAAAATTTTTCATTTCATCAAAGTAGTAAAAATCTGTGGTGTTTGTTTTAAAGAATGCCTGTTTTAAGTATGTAAGCCATTTTTTCATAACAATCTCCTGCATCCAGTATCGTCCAGCCATGGACTGAATTAAAGAGCGAGTTTTAAAGTATTATTATACACACCCAATGGTATCATTTTTCGATACTTCTTGTTGCCGAACGTCTCGCAATAAGGCAATGTTTACATATGGGATCAAACACGTCTTTAATTATAGAAAGCCTGAAGTCACATTTAAAACTGCGCGGTCTTACTTACATCGATTTAGCAAAAAATTGGAAGCTTTCTGTTTCAAGTACGAAAAGAATTATGGCCTCAGAAGATATTTCGTTATCTAAAATTGAAAGTGCGTGTGAGCTGATGAACATTCCGGTGGGAGAATTCTTACAGCAGATTCCATTTCAAAAAAATTCTGACATTTATTACTTAACTCCGGATCAAGAAAACAAATTAGTTAAAGAGCCCGAAGCCCTTCACTATTTTTTACTGATTGCAGAAGGTTTTAATCCCACAGAAATTGTGCGTGACTATACAATTTCGGCAGCGACGAATATTCGTATCTTAAATCTTCTTGAAAAATGGGACCTGATTGAAGTGCAAACCAAAAACCGCATCAAAAGAAAATTTTCAGGGCAAATTCGCTTTAGAAAAGATGGCCCTTTAGGAACCCATCTTGAAGGCTTAATGAAAACAAAATTTTTCGATACGAAGTTCACGCATAACGATGAGTTCTTCACGTTTTTAAATCTGACGTTTATTCCCGGTGATCCGCAAAAATTAAAACAAAAATTATTACAGCTTGGTAAAGATTTAGTCACTGAATCTGAACTTCACCGCAATCACCCGAACGCTTTTGAATTCGGTTTAGTGATTGGTCTTCGCCCATGGGAATCACCATTTACAAAAGCATTTAATAAGCGTAAAAAACAAGGTTAAGTATGGAAAATTTTGATTTATTAGTTATTTTTGGATCTCTGGTGGCTGGTGGTATCGCTTCGGTAGCGGGTTTTGGCGTAGGCAGTATTTTAACACCGATCTTAGCTTTAAATGCAGACACAAAAGTGGCGGTTGCCGCAGTTTCTATCCCTCACCTTTTTGCGACGGCTTTACGATTTTGGATGATTCGCCAACATATAGATAAAAAGGTGTTACTGCACTTCGGAATTTTAAGTGCCATCGGTGGCTTAATCGGCGCGATATTAAATGCTATTTTTAATCCGACCGCATTAACTTTAATCTTTGGCCTTATTTTAATGTTTGCCGGATTCACTGGCGCCTCTGGATTAAATGAAAAATTTAAATTCGGACATAAGACAGCTTGGTTTATGGGAACCCTTTCTGGTTTACTAGGAGGCTTAGTCGGTAATCAAGGCGGGATTAGAGCGGCAGCCCTTCTTGGCTTTAATGTAAGTCGCGATACCTTTATCGCAACGGCCACAGCAGTCGGCTTAATCGTTGATGGGGCGCGAATGCCTGTTTATTTGGCCACTCAAAGTGCTGAAGTTTTTCAACAATCACGTTTTTTAATTTTATCTACGATTTTCGTGCTTATAGGCACGGTATTCGGGATGCTGGTTTTAAAAAGACTTTCAGAAAGAGTTTTTAAACGTGCAGTTTCTGGGTTAATTTTAATTTTAGGAATTTACATGACGATTAAAGGGCTCAGTTAAAACTGAAGCGGCGCTTCCTTTCATATCGTGATTTACTGTGGTATCTAAATTTCAGTGAGTAAAAAGTTTCTGCAATTCTTTTTAATTTTCAGCTTTGTCGTTGCGCAAATTTTTACGCAACAGGTTCATGAACTGACTCACTTTTTATCTCAAACAGATTGTGAACCAGAATTTGTTGTTCACCACGCGAGCGAAGATCCGACCACTGTTGAATTTCACGAAAGCCACGAGCATTGTAAGTTTTTACAACTTCTTTCCATCAGACATTCGGCCCCGTTCATTACGGATAACACCGCATCTCAGGCAGTTAATTTAAATTTTAATAAAGTTATTTCTTTAAAAGTCCAAATCTGGATTTCAAATAGCCCTAATAGCTATCACCAAGCCCGCGCTCCTCCGGTTGCTTAGAATCAAATCTATTCTTTAATTTTAATTTTACTTAATTATTTAACGGAGTTTTTTCATGAAACTATTTGTTTCTATTTTATTATTTTCATCACAATTATTCGCTCAGGCCGCCACAGATTCAAAATTAAGATCACGCGGTAATTCTTTTAACCCTGATATTGGCATTAACACCCTTTTTCTTTATCAGAATTCAAACCGCGGAAACGACGCTAACGTTGAAAGTCCAAATGGTTTAGCGGTGCAAGAAGCTGAATTGCAATTTTCAGCCGATGTTGACCCTTACTGGCGCTTTATCAGCACCTTTGCTTTACATCAAGAATACGACGACAGCGTAACCCCACCGGCACGTGAATGGGTGTTTGAACCTGAAGAGGCTTTTGCTGAAAGTATGGATTTACCTTTTGTGACTGTTAAAGTCGGTAAATTTAAAACCGCTTTTGGTAAACACAACACACTTCACACGCATGCCTTTCCGTTTGTCGATGCTCCTTTGGCCAATCAATATCTTTTAGGTGATGAAGGTTTAAACGATGTGGGTTTATCAGCGTCTGCTCTACTTCCGACATCGTGGTTTTCTGAATTTACGGTGCAAGGTATTTCTGGCCGCGCTGAAGGGTTAGATTATTTTGGCTCAAATGCTGCTAACAGCACTGTTATGGTCGGTCATTTTAAAAATCTTTGGGATCTAAGCGATACATTAACCTTTGAACTGGGACTTTCTGGTGCCAGCGGTAAAAATATCGACGAAGAAAAAACAAATTTAGCCGGTGCGGATGTGACTTTTAAATGGCGCAAAAACGAATCAACAGCCTTAATTTGGTCGACAGAATTTTTACAACGTAAACAAACTAGAACAGACTTCAAAGAAAACGCTGAAGGTTTTGCTTCATGGATTCAATACCAGTTTGCCCGTCGTTGGTGGTTACAAGTTCGTGGTGAAGAATTAACTTTCAAAGAGCAAGACCCAGCAGCCCTTGAACCGCTTCCTGAAAAACAGAAAAAACAATCTATCTTGGTTGGTTATATTCCTTCAGAGTTTTCAGGTATTCGCCTTCAGTACGATCAACTCAATGACGGCGCAACTGACGACGAAAAACGTGTGCTTCTGCAATTTAATTACAGTATCGGTGCCCATCCCGCACACGCCTACTAAAGGATAAATTATGAAGTTTATTTTACTTTACCTGTTCATCTTCGCGGCGGCGCCTTGGGCGCAAGCGAAGCTGAATGTGGTGACCACAACGGCTGACATTGCTGCTTTAGTTAGTGTCGTTACTGGCGATCAGGTTAATCTTTCGCAAATTGCAAAGGGGTCGCAAGACCCCCACTATATCGAAGCAAAACCTTCGTTTATGGTCAAAATGCGTGATGCAGATTTAGTGATTGCAAATGGCTTATCTCTAGAAGTGGGTTGGCTTCCGACTTTACTTAAAGGAGCCCGTAATCCGAAAATTTCTGTCGCCTCAAAAGGTTACATGGATCTTGGATCATTAATCACACCGATTGAAAAACCGATGGGCTCAGTCACCAGAGCTATGGGTGATGTGCATCCCGACGGAAATCCGCATTTTACTTTAGACCCCATTCGCCGAAGCGAGTTAGCTTTTAAAATCGCCGATAAACTTTCTGATTTAGATAATACCAATAAAGAAGTCTATCAGGCTAACGCCAAAAAATATCACGAAACCATTACAAAAAAAATGGCTGACTGGACAGCGCGTATTAAAGCTTCAGGTGTAAAAACTGTTGTGACTTACCACCCTTCTATGAATTATTTTATGGATCGCTTTGAATTAAAAGTGCCGATTCATCTCGAAGCAAAACCTGGTATTCCACCATCAGCACAGCATATTCTTTCAGTGATCAATACGGTAAAAAGAGAAAATACCAAATTAATTTTGGTAGATAGTTTTTTTGATACTAAGATTGCCGAACGCATTGCTAAAGAAGCACCAACAGCAAAAGTAGTTTCTATCGGAATCGCTGTTGATTCTTTGCCACAATTAAAAAGCTTAGAAGATGTCACAGAGCAATTAGTTAAAGCTATCGAAAGTGTAAAATAATATGGATGCCATACAATTTTTATTAGCCCCATTTGTAATGTGTCTTTTATTAGTTGTGATTCACTGTTACTTAGGACTTCACGTGCTGGCACGTGGAGTTGTCTTTGTTGATTTAAGCTTAGCCCAGGTCGCCTCGTTTGGAGCGACCGTAGCTTTACTGTGGGACCCTGAACATGAATCTTCAACGGGCTACTTCATAGCTCTTACTGGAACATTTATCGCGGCGGCTATTTTTGCCATGGCCCGTAGGTTTGAAAAAAAGCTTCCGCAAGAAGCTTTAATTGGTATTACTTATGCTTTTGCTTCGGCAGCGGTGGTGCTTGTTATCGACAAACTCGCTCATGGGGCTGAACATTTAAAAGAAGCCTTAATCGGCCAAATTCTTTGGGTAACCTGGAGCGATGTTTTAAAAACTTTTTTAATCTACAGTGTTGTCGGAGTAATTCACTGGAAATTCAGAGATAAGTTTTTACGAAATTCATTTCACAGTGAGCACGGCCATTGGTTCTGGGATTTTTTATTTTACGCTTTATTCGGTGTGGTTATTACTTCATCAACGTCGATTGCCGGAGTATTGCTAGTATTTTCATTCTTAATTGTACCTGCGGCTTTAAGCTCGTTATTTGCGACCAGCATTGCCAAAAGACTTCTTTTTGGTTGGTTGTTAGGAGCTGTGGTTAGTCTGTTAGGAATGATTCTAAGTTATAAATTAGATCTTCCGGTCGGAGCTGTCTTAGTGGTGTTATTAACAAGTCTTCCGATTTTGGCTGTGCCCGTTCTTTTTTTAACTCGAAGCCGCGTTTAAAAAGAACCAATCTGCCCCATTCCATTTGGCTCCCGCCTTTGCATAAAAAACTATGACGCAAACAAAGGAGTCAAAATGGAAGAACGTGGAATCATTGCGACGGTGATTATTGGCTTTATTGTGGGCCTTGTCGCCCGCTTTGTAAAACCAGGTGATGATAAATCGGGATTAGTTATGACAACAATCTTAGGTATTATCGGAGCCTTCGTTGGTTCATTTATCGGCCAAGCTTTTGGAATTTACGGCCCTAACGAAAGAGCTGGATTTATCGGTGCTGTCGTCGGTGCAATTATCGTCTTAGCTTTAGTGAATGCGTTTAATAAAAAGCGAGCACTTCCTTAAGACTAATTATTTACAGAATGGTGCTGAAGGATCTTTAGCACACAGATAAAATTTAACAGATTGCAACTCTTTAGACTGAGCTGCATTTTCTTCTTTAAGCTTCGCGTTCTCAACTTCTAATTTCTGATTCAGAGAAGCGATCTCACGGGCTTGATTTACTTGTTCGTCTTTAAGTCCTAAAAACTCTTTATACAAATCTTTGATGGCATTGATCATCGCCCAAAAAATCGGTGTTGTGTTCAGTGATAAAAAGCCGTCTTTATCTTCTTTCACCGCCTCTGGAATTTGCTGTTGCACTTCTTGAGCAATCACACCGGTGTATTCTTCTTCAGAGTTAATTCCTTTAGGATTATTTTCTTTATAACGGAACTTAATCATATTTAAATTCGTAATTTCTTTAAGACCACGTTGATAATCGCTGGTGATATCTTTTAAGCGACGATCTGACGGCACAGTCCAACCCACATCACCGCCATTACGATACGGAGTTCCGGTAATGCGAAGGTCGCCGTTAACATCCAGCGTGTAACCTGGAGTAGGAGTGCCTATACCGACACGGCCTGTATCTGTAATACGCATTCTTTCTGTGCCTGCATCGGTGTTTCCGGTTTTAGTGTAAAAAGCAAAATTCGAAGTGGTGTTATTCACCGACCATAAACCAGCGGTATTAGTTCCACCATCAAAACTAAAAAATGTTCCTCCGTAGCTAGGTGCCGCCACACTGTGGGCTGGACCACCACGAATCAAAGCACTGCCAGTAACGTCAATGTTATAAGCTGGAGTCGTTGTACCGATACCAACATAACCAGCATTACTTAGGTAAAGCGCACCATTTGGAGCTCTTAGATCAATTTCAAAGGGATTTGAAAGCCACCCGTAAGATTTATTCATCACTCCTAATTTAAGTCTTGGAATATTAGATTGTATACATGTGTGAATCCAACTGGCATAAGACGAATCCGAGGTATTATCCATAATCATACCTGTACACTGGTCACCCGTTCCGGTGTTTTTTAATAAGGTACTAAAATTTGTATTTCTCTCGATATGCAGAGGATAAGTTGGAGTTAAAGTACCGATACCAACATTACCACCACTTGGATTAATCGCCAGTGGGTTTCCTCCGCTATGAAGAATGGTTTTCTGGTTTGCCATATCCCAGTAAAGAGCCGATTTCAAAGCGCCGCCTTCAGTAAAATCAATATGTGTATTTCCTGAAGTTCCCTCAAGGCGAATACCTGTGTTAGATACACCCATAACAGTTAATGTTTTGTTCGGTGTAAGTGTTCCGATACCGACATTACCGGAAGAATTAATTACCATGCGATCAACGGTTCCACCTGTTAGATTACCATCAGCATGAGTTGCAAAACGAATCATACCACCGCGGTTATTCGCCGTTGTACCTTCTGTTTCTACACGAATCGTCGCCACTCGGCGATCAGTAGGAGTTGCTGTGTTATTAATATCAGTCCACTGAATCAGACCAACTGCATTTCCGGCAGCATCCGAAAAGCCTGATGCCAGTTCAACTACACCTGCATCGCTGACACCTTTGACAGTTAAATAAGTTCTTCCTGGAGCAGATGTGTACGCCGGCGTATTTGTTCCAATACCGACATGACCTGCAGCTGTGATACGCATACGTTCATTTAGCGTAGTTCCCGCTTTTGTCGTGAACTCGATAAAACTATCTTGCGTTGTCGGTGTTTGATTACTTTCAGCTAAGATGCGAATGTGGGCTACTTCGTTAAATGCAGTACCATCATGAGCTCCACCAATAATGTTTAAAAGCGGATCGCCGGCCTGTGTTGCCGTCGGAGCTGAACTTGTTCCTCTGGCTGTTCTTCCCCAGATTTGTGCGGCATGTCCGCCACCAGCTATATAATTATCAACAACTAAATTTCTTGGCATATCCGTAGAGCTATCCACGATATGTAACTTCGCAACTGGAGTTGGAGTTCCGATCCCCACACTTCCAGTTCCAGTGATGCTCATTTTAGAATTAGTCTCAGTACCACCACTGGCAGAGTTCGAGGCAAAATTTAAATTTCCAGTATTTGGATTAAAAACAAAAGCACCCCAATAAGCTCCGGCCGCCTGAGCATTCCATAAATTTACGGCGTCATATTCTGTGTTAAAGCCAATCGCTTTGTGACCACCATCATGCGCGATAACACCATGATTACCGACAACTAATTTTTCTAGTGGATTTGTCGTGCCGATACCGACATTGCCATCACCACGAACTGACAGCATCGAACCAGTTCCTTGAAAACCAACATCAAAACGGTTTAAGGCAGAGCCACTTCCGTCATAATAATATCTTAAATCAGCTACATTGTAAGTTGCTGATGTATTCACACCGAATTTAATAATCGATGATCCGGTCGTGACCAGATTAGGCTGCAAAACATAAAGAGGGATTGCGCCATTCACAGTGGAGTTCGTATTCACATGCAGTGGAGCTAGTGGATTTGTCGTACCAATACCAACATTGCCTGCCGTTGGATTTAAAACTAATTTTCCGGCATTCGTGCCACCATCATTGTACGCTTGTATTGAAGAATATGTGTTTCCTGAAGAGGCGCCCATTGATAAATCAAGAAATGTTCCTGTTGTAGAAGCCACCCAGTCAGCATTCGCTAACCGAATAATCCCGCCACGCACATCAAGTTTTTGACTAGGACTATTCGTACCAATTCCCACGTTACCACCGTTAGGAGCTAGTAAAATATTTCCTTTATTTGTGTGAGTTGTCGAATCTAATGTAAGTGATCCACCTGAAACAACAGATCCCGCAATATACGGAGAAATCATTCCGCTAGTGGCTGTGACCGATGTGCCTTGGATTGAACCACCGGCATTAATATTTCCAGCAACACCTAAACCACCGTTAACAACAATGGCTCCCGTGTTTGATGAAGTAGAGGCTACCGTCGAAGAAACAATAACACTGTTTGCTCCGTTATTCGGAGTCATTACGATATTTCCTGTAGAGTTAACGTTAGAAGCGTTATCAATACTTCCCTGTGAAGACCCGGTTGCAATCGTTCGGCGGATATTATTGCCATCAGTTACATAGTAATTCACACCATCATATTCCATTGTGCCTGATTGAGGTGATGCCAGTAATGTACCTGAAGTAAATTTTAATGGAGCTGTTGAAGCTGTTCCTGAAACTAAATGCAACTTCGCTGTTGGCGCTGTTAAACCAACACCGATGTTACCATTTTTTAAAATGGTCATCGCATTTGAACGAGACGCGTTCGAGATACCATTACCAACAACAAGTAAGGGATCCGTTGCAACCCACGAATTATTGCTCCCCGCGATTGGGACATTGTAAGCACCCAGTGCCGTTGAGCGGTAAGAATAAGCGCGCGAACCAGCTCCAATAGCCACTGCATAATCAGCATCCGCTTCAGCATTGGAACCAAGAGCGATGGAATGGCTTCCTGAAGCACTGCTACTGCCAGCTGCAAAACTGTAATAGCCTGTCGAATAACTGGAATCAAATGCCGTTGAATGGGTTCCGTGTGCTTGCCCTTCGTTGAATGCTACGGCTCCATATTCTGTCGCCTGAGCATAATGTCCGATGGCAATAGTGTGATCAGCTGTCGCATATCCACCATGCATGGCTATAGATCCAAAACCTGAAGCTTGAGGAGAATTTGCACCAAAGGCAAAACTACCTTCACCGATATTGGCGTCATCCCATTCAGTTCCGCCGACGTAACCACCGCGAAACGCAGCTTTTTTTGAATAGAAAAACATTCTTGTACTTGCACCCGAAACATTCAGCGAATTTCCAGCGCCCCAAGCGCCGCCGTTAACTAACAAATCACCTTCAACATGAAGTGTATGCAGGGGGGCACTAGTGCCAATGCCGACATTGCCTAAAGTGTAATAAATAGTTGAATTTGATGTTGTCCATTGTGAGCTTGTCAGCGAACCACTCGCCACTGGTGTGTAACCTAAAGCCGAGATGACCGAGCTACTTGTCGCATTCATTTTATTAGTAAAACTTAAATAATCTGCATTTGATAAAAGACCTGCGGTCACAGAGCCAGAAGCTGCTAACGGAATATTAAAAGTGTGAACACCATTCACAGAAGAAATATTAAAAACAGTTCCGGTAATTCCGGTTACGAAAGTCTGCGTGCCTGAAGCCGACCCGTTTAACGATTGCACACCAGAATTTGCCAGCGCTGCGAAACTTGCAGCTACTGAATTTTGTAAACTTGAAACAGAACCTGCTAATGATGAAACCGTTGAGGAAACAGAAAACACAGTTGAAGAAACCGACGTTACATTTGCCGCATCGGCCGGAGTATAACCTAAAGCAGTAATCACACTACCCGAAGTTACTGAACCGCCGCCTACAGCCAGGCAGCTAAAACTGGCTCCGTTAAAATGAATAGCTTCATTCGCTAAACAGTTTAACGATGCTAAGGTTGAGTATTCTACAAAAGAAGTATCATTTTTTCCGTTCAGCTGAATTGAGTTTTCAGATTTACCTGCGTACATCGCATACGGAACAGCGTTGATCGTCATCGCAGGTAAGGTTTGCCAACCGGTTCCATCATTAAACTGCATCACAATTTTTCGACCGTCGTTTGCAGTTGGTAAATACACACCCATTGTTTGACATGAAAAGGCCGGTGTCGAATTATCAAAAACAGCTGAGAAAGTAGCTGCGGTTCCGCTCGTCGGGTAAGATCTGACGCCGGCACCTAGTGCAAAAGCCATCACACCACCGCTGTCATGCATATTAATCGCCGTGTAGTCTTCGCTGTAAATCACACACGTTGCCGCTGGATCTAAAATTGTGAATCTAAAGTTAACTGAAGAAGATTGTAAAGGCTGCCCGTCAGGTTTAATAATTTTAGCTTGGTAGGTTGTGCGCAGCGGACCTGCAAAGGCCAACGCCTCTGATAAAACAACAACGGCAAAAAAAATAGTACGTATTAACGTCCAGCAATTCACATCTATCTTATCGGTTTAGAGTGAAAACTTCATCACTGCTCCGGGGCAGTTTTCGCAACAATTTTGTCTCAGAATAAGACGGTTTATCTACAGAATGGAGCTGAAGGGTTCTGGCTACAAAGGTAAGTTTGAATTGCTTCGTTACGCTGTTTAAGCTGAAGATTTTCAGCTTCTAGCTTTTCTGTTTTTACTTTTAGCGCTTGCACTTCGGCACTCTCAGCTTTTGAAGCGATTTGACGATCTTGTTTTTCAAAACGATTCATCGCAGACGAATAAAATTCTTTAAACGCTTGAATCAGCGGCGCAACTAAAACAGCGTAATCTACTTTTTTATAACCTGAATTTTTATCATTCATCACAGCTGTCGGAAAAACTTTTTCGACATCTTGAGCGATTACACCAATATCATGACGGCCGTGGCTCAATGATCTTTCATTCCAATCAAATTCAACGCCTTTTAAAGACATCACTTTTTTTAAAGCGTAGGGAATTGGTTTAATATTTTCTTTTAAACGCGCATCTGATGAACAGTTTGTACCACCAGCACCATTACCTAAGGTACAATCTGTTGAACCCTGCACTCGCAAATTACCTACTACATGAAGCTTTTCTGATGGTAAGGCTGTGCCAACACCGACATGGCCTACACCGTTTCGACCGCTCACCACCAGAACATCATTCATCCAAGTTCCATTATGAAGAGCATCAAATGATAATGCTAATCCGTTTCCGTAATCGTGATTTACCATACGTGAACCGTACGCCCAACCGGTACCGTCTGAGTTTTCTGAATTAGCCATGATAATACCACCACCGTTACCACGTCTCCAGGCTCCCGGAATATACGGGTGTCCATTAGCTGGAATACCAAAATAACCACTCGGTCCTAGTTGCAGATTGGTATTTGGTGCCGTTGTATTTACTCCGACATAACCAGCTGGTGTAATATTTAAGCGTGAAACACCACTTGTTACTAAACTCAGTGATGTATTTGCACCCATAGCACCGAACTCCATCTGATCATATGGCCCGACATTGTAGTAATTCGCGTAACCTTTACGAGACGCAAAATAAGTTGCGCCGAAAATATCTAATTTAGCGGCCGGAGCCGTTGTGCCAATCCCGACATTACCTGAATTTAAAATCGTCATGAACTGTTTGGTACCTCCGTTGGCTCTAAACATAAATCCAGCGTTTGTACCTGTATCAGGATTATCGGCATCAAAATAAAAATTACCATCTTGATTGTAAGTGATTGTCCCAACACTTCCACTGGCATTTTCAGTATCTTCAAAGGCTAAATACGGATACTGATCTTTAATATGTAGCTTACGTGTTGGTGTGCTTGTTCCGATTCCGACAAAACCATCATTTTTAATAACCATACGTGTTTGCTCTGTGTAAGAGCCATCTGGGGTTGTCGTAAATTCAATGCGACCAGGTGTATCACTTACACCCGGTGTTCCATCAACTAACATTTTAATACGCGCTGCTGTTTGATAAGTTGAACCATCGTACGCACGTGCCCATAGAGTAGTGATTTCATCGCCCGAAGAAGTTATTGATGGCGCCCCTGGAGAACCGCGAGATTTTTGAAAAACATGGTGCGCTCCAAAACCATCGGCTGAATTTCTTTCGGTAATTACAATTCCTGCGCTACCAGCCACATGTAAAGCTGCAGCGGGAGCACTTGTACCGATACCAACATTACCACCATTCGGGTTAAACACTAACGGAAATGCAGCACTATCTGAATCACGCATCGCTTGAAGCATAATCGGATAAGGATTGCCAATACCGTTACCGGCACCCATATATAAAAAGACATCATCGCCACCAACTTGCATAATAGAATTTGCCGGTGTAATTGTGCTTTGTCGTGTGCCACGCACAGAAAGTTTGGCTGTAGGACTTACCGTACCGATTCCGACATTGCCCGTTGATTCTTGAATATAAAACGAAGGATTCACATTACCATTTACAACTAATCCCAATCCAAGACCGTCTTTGTATTCGATACGACCGGTGTAATCCGCGCCTAAATTTGCATGACCATGAAAATCAATATACGAAGAAACATCGTTGCCACTTCCGATTTCAAGATGCCCGTCACCAGCACCGGCGCGAACATACCCCCCGTTGGCTGTCATGACATCAAGTTCTGCCGAAGGATTGTTTGTACCGATTCCGACTTTACCAGAAGAATCAATACGCATACGTTCTGTTGCGGTAATTGAACCAGAAGCCGTTGTAAGAAATGCGATGGCCGCCGGTGTTGTTGTTGCCGAATAGTTTCCGGTCGCGATAAATTCAATTAACGCTGCATTTGTATAGGAAGGCGTGGTGTTATAATTTCCGCCACCGACAATGGCCCCTAACACATCACCATTCTGAACCGGAGCTGGTGAAGCACTGGTCCCTCGTGAGTTTAAAACATTGAACGCTGGAAATCCGCCAACCGCGCCACTGAAATTCTGCGCAACAACTCCAGGATAACGTCCGGCTGTTGAATTTGTATTACGAATCCAAATTTGACTGTTTTGATCTGCTCCTGAAACATCTAAAAGCTGCGTTGGATTTTGGGTACCAATTCCTACTTTGCCAGCCATATAATTAATTGTAGAACCTGATGTCGCCCATTGCGAAGAAACTACAGAAGCCATTGAAGCTGTCAGAGCATCAATCGACGTACTCATTGTGGTCGCTGAAGTTGAAAGATTAAACATCGACGTCGTTAAATTATTAATCGCCAATGTTAAAATAGTGGCTGATGTGACAGTCGGTGCAATCACTGCCGGATCAACGGGTGAATAACCTAACGCTGAAGTGATTGAACTTGAAGTCACCGCCCCGGCTGTGCCGAAAGCTTGCCAGCTTGTTCCGTTACAGTATTCAACATCTCCTAAATTATAGCGTAATGTACCTGCAAAACTTGCCGTGCAAGAGGCTGATTCCATACTAATGCGTAACCCACCTGAAACTTCTAAACGCGTAACAGGAGTTGTTGTACCAATACCAACTAATCCAGAATTTGTCGCAATCATACGGCTTTGATTGGCCGTTTTAATTTGAAATGAACCTGACGTTACACCTACGTAATAACCATCAACTCCACCCGCTGCTGAAACAGCACCAATACTAAAGCTTGTGCCAAGTGACGTGTGCACCTGCCAGAAATCATAACTTGTATAGTTGGTCGCTGGTAAAATTAAAAATGTTGCTGGAAGTGTCGTGTCTTTACGAGTTACATGAAGATAGTCATTTAATAAAAGTGTTTTAGCAAAGACAGCACCATCATTAAAATAAATATCTGTCGTGGTCGATGTTCCGCGAAATATATACTGCGGTGGAAGCACACCAGGGTCTGGTGATGAATAGCGAAACTCCATCGCTTCACCGTAGCTGTTTCCCCAATGAGTTTTATTTAACCCGATGCTGGCAGAAACCGGATATCCCCAATCGCCATTGTATCCAGAAATTTGAATCGCATCAAAGTTAGCAGCTAATGGCGCTGGCCCATTTGAAATTTCTAATTTTGAAGTTGGTGCTGATGTGCCAATACCTACGTTGCCAGAATTATAACTTACGTTAGCTCCGGTTGTAAGCCATTGTGAACTTGTGATCGAAGCAAAACTTGCCGCCATTGAAGTTTGCAAAGTCGAAACAGTTCCCGCAAGTGATGAAACCGTTGATGAAACTGAAAACACACTTGAACTTACGCTGGCAAGTGTTGATGACACTGATGAAATATTTGTGGCTGCTGTGCTTAATGAATTTGAAAGTGTTGTAAAGCTAGCAGCATCAGCCGGAGTGTAACCTAGGGCTGTGACCACACTTCCTGAGGTGACTGAACCACCACCCACAGCCAAACAGCTAAAGCTTACGCCATTAAAATGAATAGCTTCGTTCGCTTGGCAGTTTAATCCCGTAAGCGAAGAGTATTGCACAAACGCTGTATCGAATTTTCCGTTAAGCTGAATTGAGTTTTCAGATTTACCGGCGTACATCGAATAAGGAACTGCATTGATCGTCATCGCTGGTAACGTCTGCCAACCAGTGCCATCGTTAAACTGCATCACAATTTTTCGCCCATCGTTTGCTGTGGGCATATACACACCTAAGGTTTGACAAGAAAATGACGGTGTCGAGTTATCAAAAATATTTAAAAATGTTGAAGCGGTTCCGCTGGTTGGAAATGATCTAATACCTGCACCCAGTGAGAATGCCACAACGCCACCACTGTCATTCATATTCACGGCGGCGTAATCTTCGCTGTAAATTACACAAGTCGCTGCCGGATCTAAAATCGTAAATTTAAAATTAACGGAAGAAGATTGTAACGGCTGGCCATCAGGTTTAATAATTTTAGCTTGATAGGTCGTGCGAAATGGCGCTGCAAAAGCGAAAGCTTCTAACAGAAAAACCATAGCGAAAAAAATGGCGTGCACCAACGTCCTACAATTCACATATTTCTTATCGGCTCAGAGTGAAAAATCCATCACTGCTTCGGAATATTTAAGAAAAAAATTATTTTTTTATGTGATTCGAAATGAGAATTTTGATCGGTTTTTAACTAAATTTTAATGACACGAAAACGGCGTGACTCCGACTTGCCCTTGCATATGCTCAACTGTCCAATTTCCGCCGGAATAAGTAAGTGTCGCATTCACTAACCCTTGATAGCTGTTGGTATTAACTATGACAAATGAAGGATCCACTAAGTTTACTCCCCAACCTGACCACTGGATTTCAACCATATTTGTCGCATTCACTTTGCCAATAATTAAACGGTAAGTTCCATTCCACTGAGCTTCAGCATTTGAAAACATATAATTGCCATTCGGACCCGAATTACAACCTACGCTATCTTTCAAACTTGGCGAAGGGCCACGCCACGTGAAAACTTCATCTTGATGTGTATTCATATAGGCATCGGTTAAAAATGTGGGCATTGAAGCAATACGAGTTGTTCCATCAAAGGTCGCCCAGAGTTGTCCTAGATTCGGTTGTTTAATACCACCATTCACATGTAATTTCGAAGTTGGCATCGTTACGCCGACACCGACATTACCTGTTGTCGGCGCAAGTGCCACTTGATCGTACTGCACTTTCACCATATCAACATTTGATCCACCTGATGGCGCGTTGGTGCGTAAAATAATTTGATCATTCACATTATCAAAAATTTCAATTACTAAACGGCTGACTTCAGAATTTACATCATGTTCACCGAAAATAGCTCCGGCATCAGTACTGGCAATACCTGCAGTACCTGTCTGGGTGTTAGAGTTAAACATCACTCGACCTGTCGGTACATTAACATCACCACCGGCCACTTCTAAACGTGTGGTTGGATTTGATGTGCCAATACCCACTGAACCACCGTTAGAATTTAAAATAGTATTGTTACCAACTTTATTAATATATAGAGGGCGTGTTCCGTGTGATTGAATCCACGCATATTCGGCACTGGCTGTTGTATCATCAGTACCTAAGAGTAAGGCCGCAACGCCGCCGCCATTAATCGCAATTGTTCCACTTGTGTATGACGATGGACTTCCATTCGGGCCGCGCACATCTAATTTTGTGACTGGAGAACCTGTTCCAATCCCGATGTTTCCAGAAGGTTTAAAAGTCATCATCGTGGTACTGCTTGTACCAAGTGTTAAATCAGCATTAAGATAATTGTGTAAACCAAAGCCGTTATCTGTACCAATGCCTCCACCGAAACCGACATAAGCTGTATCATTGCCACCGTGTCTAAACATCATTAATGGATGAGTGTTGGCATTTGTTGTTTCAATTTTCATGACTGAATTCCAGCCAGTTGCACCACTAACCACTACATGTAATGGTGTTGTTGGAGCAGTTGTACCGATACCGACATGACCAACAGCATCTATGCGCATATGTTCAGTATTATTTGTAGCAAAAGTGATAGCCCCTGCTTTGTAGTTGTGAACTTGAAACTGATTCGCTGTACCGCCAAAACCTAAATAAGCGGCCGAGCCATTGACATCATTAAATCGCATAAATAACGAAGCTGCGGAAGCCACATCTTGCGGAGTTGTAATTCTAAACTGCCCGTTACTTATTGTTGTTCCATTGATTTCAAAATTCGAAGTTGGACTTGTCGTACCAACCCCCATATTACCATTTGCAAGAATCGTCGCTTTAACAGATCCATTTGTCGCAAATTGCAAGGGAACCGCTGACCCCGCGCCAACGATCGTTGCAAAAGTCAGACTGTCGGTAAATGTAGTTCCAGCGATACCTTCAGATCCAAAAATACTATTAAAAAGACCATTATTATTCGTGGATAAAATTGTTGGGCTAATTCCATCTGTTGAAGTGATTTTGACCGTGGCCGAAGTTTGTTTTACTTCAAGAGAAGCTGATGGCGTGTTAGTTCCAAGACCTAAACGGCTGCCATTCCAGAAAAATTTTGCATTGTTTTCTGATACAACACCGTTACTTCCTGCAAAGAGCACACTGCCACTTGTAAAACCTGAAAGTCTTAATGAACCATCAATCACTGTTGATCCACTGACATTTAAATTTCCACCAGCGTTGATATTTCCAGCGACTCCCAAACCACCTTTAACAACTAAAGCGCCGTTGTTAGAACTTGTTGATGGTGTTGTTGCCGATACCACAACTGATCCTGCGTTCGGAGTCATTGTGATATTTGAAGTCGAATTTATATTTGTCGCGTTATCAATTGATCCCGGTGCAGAACCCGTAGCAATCATGCGGCGCTGATTCGCACCGTCGGTTAAATAAAAATTAATACCGTCATACTCCATCGTGCCTGATTGCGGAGAAGTCAACAACGTACCCGAAGTAAATTTTAATGAGGCTGCGGAAGAAGTTCCGCCAGCCAAAGTTAATAAAGCGGTTGGCCTAATACCGATACCAACACCACCACCTAACATTTCTAAAGTATCGTCACCACTTAAAAGAAAGCGAAAGTCAAAATCAGTCGATGCATCATTCACAAAATCAACATAAGGTGTTCCGCTATTATCGAATTCACGAAATTCCAAGTAAGCATTGCTATCATCGCCCAATGCGACAATACCGCCTCCCGGAGTCCCTGTGCGCATTCCGGTTAAAACTTCTAAAGTCGCGGTTGGATTAGAAACCCCAATACCTACATTGCCTGTGTTGTAGAAAATATGTGAACCATTCGTTGTCCATTGGGTAGCACTTGAAGCGTTAGCTGGTGTGTAACCAAGTGTAGCAACAATGGCTGCACTGGTCGCCTGTTGTTTGTTGTTAAAAGTAGTCCAGTCACTCGCTGATAGATAACCATTCGTCGAAGATGTCGCTTGCGAAATAGAAATTGTCGGCGTAGCTCCGCCCGTTGAAGACAGTGGCGCTGAAGCACTGACGCTTGTCACACTTCCGGTCGATGGGTTAATCCATGACAAATTTCCAGAACCATCCGTTGATAAAACTTGTCCGACTGAGCCACTAGTGGCTGGCATCACTAAAGTGTAATTTGCAGCCAAGCTTGTTGGCGCCACTAGACGTATGTTAAAGCTTGTACTAGGTCTGTAGATATCAACGTAATTAACTTTAGCTGCATTGGCATAAATATCAGTAACAGTAATATTTCCCGAGGAATTTCTTTTTACGATTGTATCGGCTGTTGCTGAAGCGGTGGCCGCCAACGTGTCATTCACACTTGTTGAAATTTGCGCAGCTGTTTTACCACCAACACTTTGCACAACGTTTGCCGAAACTGTTCCGCTCACATCACCGGATAGCTGCGAAGCTTGAATTTGTGAATTAACCGCAGCCCCACTTACAGGGGTATAACCTAAAGTGTTTACAATCTGCGTGCTACTTGCAGAAAGTTTTGCTTTAAACTCGGCGTAATCAACTGAAGTTAAATAACCATCGCTCGACATCGAGGCGACATTAATAGAAATCACAGGCGCACTTGCTGTGCCTGTCGTACTTAGCACTGTACCGCTTGTTGTAACACTTGAAATACCACTGCTTCCCACACCGACAGCGATGCAACCGAAACTTACGCCGTTAAATTTAATCGCTTCATTGGCCTGGCAATTCAATGCTGCTAAAGTTGAATATTCGACAAACGAAGTATCGGCTTTACCATTCAGTGATTGGGCATTTTGCGCTTTAGCAGAATACATCGCGTAAGGAACTGAGTTAATCGCCATCGCTGGTAAGGTTTGCCAACCATTACCTTCGTTAAACTGCATTACGATTTTTCTATTATCTGTAGAGATTGGATTGTACACGCCCGGTGCTTGACACACAAATGATGGGATTGAGTTATCAAAAACTGAAGCAAAGGTCACAGGCCCACTGACAGGGTAAGCACGTGCGCCCATACCTAAGCTAAACGAAGTTAAGCCACCACTGCCGATCATATTCACGGCAGCATAATCTTCTATATATAAGACACAAGATGAAGATGGATCTAAAACTGTAAACCGAAAATTAACGCTGACTGCTTCAAGAGGCAGTCCATCAGGCTTATAGATTTTAGCTTGGTACGTTGTTCGTCCGTTGATCGCAAAGGCAGAAAGAGAAAGCAATAAGATGCTTCCCAACACAAAACAATAAACGTGCCTCAGCCATTTGTTCACACTAGACTTATCGGTGTTAACTGCAGAAAAATTAAACTAGATCCGCTGTAGTCCTGTTTTTAAAGTAATTTTAACAGCTCTAGAGCGACTCACTATGAGAATCTTTTATTTTGTGTCAATTTAATGGTCTTTTCTCATTCTGAATCATTAATCTAAGTTATCACAAAATCTTGTTTTAATTATTTTATTTATCATCATTATCTCGCTACGTTTTTTATAGAAAAATAAAAAAAGGAGAACCTCATGAAACTTCACGCTTATGCATTAACCTTAGCTTTAGCTTTTTCTACAGTCACAGCGAATGCCGCAGCTGGTGATCTTGTCTGCACGCGAGAATACGCCCGTTTAACGACTCGTATTGAAATCAACACGCAAGGTGATTTTCACTTCAGAGAAGAATACAAAGGAGCTTTTCCCACAGTGTCTGAAAGTTCTGGGCGTGCAGAAGGCTCACTGGAAAATACGGATAATGGCATTCAGGCTGAATTTACTTTCGTAGCTTTCGCTGTTCCGTCAAAACTATCAGTAACCAATTCTTCAGGCGAGTTAACACTTGGTGACTCTTCTCCAATGACAGGTTTAATTTGCGAATTAGCGCAGTAGTCGTCTTAGTGTCAAAACCCTAGACGCTGTTTTTACCCGAGTGAACAGCTGAATGGTTTCAACGCCATCTCAGCTGTGGCACATTGCTCGCTAAGTAAAAGGCATGTTTAAGACTCATCGCCTTTTACCTTTAGTTTTGTTTACCTTTACAAGCACTGCGACTATTGCAGCACCTCTGTCGTTGTATACAGAACTAGATCAAAAATTTAATCAGGCCGAATCACAAAAGGTTCGCGTGATTCCTAAAGGTAATGCGGGCATGACTGAAATTCCTGAAGTGGCCCGTCTTCGTGTGTATTCACGCGCAGTTCTTAATGGTGAATGGGAAGCTCTATTAAAATCAGGTCGCGAAACTGAATTTGCCTTAACACTGGGTAAAAATAAAATTCCAAAAATCCTAGATGCTTTAAATGAACAAGGTCTGATTGCTGAATCAATCAGATTAGGCAAAGCCTTTAACATTCACCCGATGCATATTCTTGGCCCGATCATTGGTGAAAACTCTTTTAACGGCGCTATTGATCAAACAATTCAAGATAGTTTTGCTAAAATGTTTAACGAGTCAGACTTTAAAACAATGTCGGCGCGTATGAAGATGATCTCTGAAGAGCCAGCGACGGCAGGCTGCATGAGTTTAAATATTTCTAATTACTGGAAATGGCGCTGCATTCTTCACAAATCAGGTTACCTAGCTAACGGATCAAACCGTGATTTTATTTTCTGGTTTTATCAAATTTCAAATAAAGGCCAAGGCACATTTGGTTTAGGCCAAATTCAGCCGTTCTTATTATGGAGCGTGAATGACCTCGTGGTCGAAAAAACAAAAGCTTTAGGTTACAGCTACAAAAAATTTAATCTGACAGATATGAAAACGCCGTTTCAAGTTATTTTTAATAACAAAGAAATGTTGGCGTACATTGCAGCTATGGCCCATGTGTCGATTAATGTTTATAAACAGATCGCACAAGTTGATATCAGCAAAAATCCAGGTCTTACAACGACACTCTATAACTTAGGTGATGAATACCAAAGAGCTTATATGTCTACGGTTCGCGGTGGTGACCCACAGGTTAATTTTATGGGTTGGTATGTAAACCGCTTTGAAGATTCGATTAATAACTATTTAAAAAACACAGAGATAAAAAATTAATACGAGGAGTAAAATTATGAACAAAATCGCACTTACTTTGCTATCACTTATGACAGCACAGACAGTTATGGCCAATGACTATTTAAAAGAACTTAATAAAATCGAAGAACAAGTTAAAGTGTCGGTCACTGTTCAGTATCAATGTAAAGGTGATGCTCAAGAAGCTGGGCGCATTGGTTTTATTACTTTTGATAAAAGCCATATTTTTAACAATCAAAGCAACATGAACGATCGTACAGGCTGGTCGAAATCTGGTCGTAATGATTTATTAACGGCAAAACTAGTTCCAGCAGCCCCAATCAATCACTCTTACACATCTTTAGATCTTAAAGTTTGGGAATACATGCCTGAAACGATTAAAGGAATCCGCGCCGTGGGGAACGACAACACTCAAGATATGATCTTAACTTTTGATAAAGCGACAACAAGTGCTTTTTCTTCGGACGCAAAAATGTTTGCTAGCGAATTAACTGAAGAATTGCAAACAACAGGTACGCTTGTTGTAGTTGATCACGTGACAGGACAAGCACAAAAGCAAAGCTGTGATATCATCTTACAAAAATGTGCTGGTACGAACTGTGTTATGCGTGTTGTTTTACAAAACTACCACAAACCTTTCTCAATGAACTCAATCAAATAGTCTTAGATTTAAAAAGAGTCCAGAGTGTTTCACTCTGAGACTCTTTTGTTCGTGTTAATTTAAAGATGGCCTACCCCCGCACCGACAAGAAGTCATGCGTTTTGCTCTCTTGGTCAGTCTTATTTTATGGGTTAATTCTACAGCTTTTGCTTCAAGCACAGCGGCCCTGAAAATTTTAGAAAGTGCTGACGAGTTAGCTGGCGATAATCCAAAAGCCAGTCTTGAATTACTAGCTTCTATTGATAAAACAATTCCTGTAACTGAAATCGACGTTCATTTACGTAAGAATATTCTTAAATGCGAAATTTTAGTCGATAACGACGATCCCCGCGAAGCTTTAAAAATCAGTGAACGTGTTCTCAGCGAACTAAATATTAAATCCGAACTAGGATTAAAAATGCGTCTTTGCCGCAGTTCTGCGTTAGAAGGTATTGGCGAATCTGTTAAAGCTGAAACTGAATTAATAAAAACTCTTTCTGAAAGCCGTGGCGAAGGTTTTCGCGAAGTTGAAGGCCAGGCTCATCTTAAGCTTGGGCAAATCCAATCTTTTAAAAATCAATTCTCTTCGAGCCTTAAACATCTGACTTCAGCTAAGCAGATTTTTTCTTCGCTGAATTTAGCGCACAAAGAAAGAATCACTTTAAACTCGATTGCTGTTCTTTACGGACGTATGGGCGAAAATGAAAAAGCCATTACGTATTTTGAAGAAGTTTTAGCGCAAAATAAAAGCTTGGGTAAAAATAGAAATATCGCGGTCGTGCTTTATAACATCGGTCGTAGATACGAAGATTTAAAAAAATACGATAAAGCCCTAGACTACTTAAATGATTCTTTAAAAATTCATAGCGAGATGAAAAATGAAAAAAGCCTTGCTGTGGTTGAAAGAGCTTTAGGTGGTGTTTACAACAGCATCGGAAAACCTGAAGAGGCTTTAAAACATCTTTCTAATGCCTTAGGTACACTAGAACGAAAGAATCTTGTTAAATCACAAGCGCAGCTGCATTTAGAGTTTGGAAAAACTTATACCTTAATGAAAAAGCCTAAAGAAGCGCTAGCTAGTTTAGCTAAGGCTGAAGAATTAAACGCCAAGTCTTTTTCACAACAACTGGCTTCAGATATCTTTCAAGCCCGCAGTCAAGTTTTTGAAAGCACTGGGCAATGGAAACAAGCTTTTGAATCTATAAGTGAACTCAAGAAAAGTTCAGATAGCTTATTTAAAATGAAAGCTGACGAACAATTAAACCGCATGAATGCGCTGTTTGATGTTGAAATGTTACAAAAAGAATTATCGAATTCTCAACGTGTTCAAAATTTACAGTTATTGGCCTTAGCTTTAGCCGCTGGGTTGTTAATTTTTGGCGTTATCTTTACGATCAAACAAATCAAAATGGCTCGTGCTATGCGCGCCTTAGCTTTAACAGATGAAATGACTAAGATTCCAAATCGCCGTCATATTATCGAATATGGCAAACAAATGTTAAACACTTGCCAGCGCCAAGATAAAGCCCTGTCTGTTGTTATCTTTGATATCGATCATTTTAAAAAGATTAACGATACTTTCGGTCATGCTGTTGGTGATGAAGTTATTAAAAAAGTGGCTTTCATCGGCCGCAATTCCCTGCGCCAAGAAGATATGATTGGCCGTATTGGTGGTGAAGAGTTCTTAGCTATTTTACCTTTTACCGGAGCAGAAGCCGCCCGCGAAGTGGCTGAGCGCATTCGTTTACATATTCAGAAATATAACTTTTCAAATATCGCTGAAAATCTACAAGTCACAGTCAGCGTTGGCGTGGTCACACAGGAACTACCGCGTGGTTCAGTAAGTCTTGATCAGTTAATTCACGATGCCGATGAAGCTTTATACAACGTTAAACAAAATGGCCGTAATGGTGTAAGTTTACGGTTAATTTCATAATTGAAATTTTTCTGGCAGCGGTCGTTTAAGACGCGTATTTTCAACTACTAAGCCTATATAAGTCGCAATATCTTCAGCCACAGCATAGTCATATTTTTCAAAAGGCCGTTGGTCATTTTCAAAAATAATTTTTCCTAAAGCCTTATCAAAAACAATCACTGGCGTTTCTATTTTAGCGTGAGCTGGCCCTTCACTGGTTTTAGCCACGACTTCTTTTTCGTCTTTAATTTGAATTGAACATTTGTCACAGAAAAACATAATCGCAATGTCGGCCACTTTATAAAGACGTTCCTGTAAAGAAACCATTTCGCAAAGGTGTTTTGCTGATTCAGATAAAAACTGCAGTCGCTTATTTTCAGCTTCGATTTGTGCCGCCATGTTATCAAAAGTTGCGGCTAATCTTTCAATTTCACCAAAACCCGCTTTGAGATTAGTTCGTGCGGTTAAATCACCTTCTTTGATTTTAGTGGCCGCTTTATCTAATTTTTTGAGTTGCCATAAAAATAAAAAGCCCGCAGCCCAGGCAAAAAGAACCTGAATAAATGTTGATAGGCCTTCGTGCCAAAGCCTTGTTTTTAAAATGGTATCAAACTTTGATAGAAATACGAATTTAGGAACGCCCACCGCAATGTAAATAGCCCCCGCTTCAGGATCAGAAGTTAACTTAGTAGCAGCATACATTTTATCAAGTTCAAAAATTTGTTCTCCACCCATTTTAAGTTTGGCTAAAATACTGGGATCCTGAATGGCATGCCCTGTGGCTTCTTCTGAATGTGGGTAGCGCACTAAAAATTTTCCGTTTTGATCTAAGATAAAAAAACTGGCCTGCATCGGAAGCCCGGCTTTAACGGTCATTTGTTTTAAGACTTCTAAATCAATTGCCGCGAATAAAACGCCACGAATATTTTTTTGCGCATCAAAAAGCGGATAACCGAAATTCACCGTAGGCTTACCGGTAATGCGACCCACTTGAAATTCGCCGATAGAAAAGCGTTTGTTTTTTAAAACTTTGGTAAAATAAAGACGATCACTTAAATTAAGTTTTGCTTTAAGATCTACTCCACTGCAAACGGCATCGCCGTTTAAAGCGATCACACCTAAGTTGGCATAAATTGGGTATTGCAGGCGAATTTTATCTAAAAAGCGGCTGCAACGAGGTGACGCTGGATCATTCAGTTCCGGCACCGCTGTTAACACCATTAAAAGCTGTTCTACTTTTTCTAAGACCCGTTCGTAATCATACGAAGCCAGATGTAAAAGATTACTCGCTTCTTGGTTGGCAAAACTTACGGCCTCTTTTCGGGTTTCGCGGGCTGTGTACCAAAACTCCCCGAGATTGGGGATCACTTCAAAAAAAACCACGAGCAGGATACTGACCTTAAAACTTTTTGCGACCAGGCCCTTTGCTTTATCCCATTTAATTGAGCGTAAATTTTGTCTGAGCCGCTGTAGCCATTCCACAGCGGTTTATTAAGCACGATTTGTGCCGTGAAGATGAGTTATTTAATCTTAAGCCAGCCGTTTAAATGCTGGTTAATTTTTTCAATAACTAACGACTGTTTAAAATCAGCGTCAGCGGTAAAATCACAGTATAAATTGTAATCGCGGTTATTGATCACCGAATAACGTTGCACTTCTTTATTGGGAAAATCGATTTTTTCAATTTTAGTTGTAAACTTTTTCTTTGGCTTAATTGATAACTTTTGTAATTTGATATTTTCGATTGCGCAGTACGAACCACCCGCCTCTAATTGTGTGCTGGTTTCATAACCGCGTTTACCGTTACGAAAGCTCATATACTTTTGGTCTTTATCAAATTTAATCGCGTAAGCAATACGACCTTGAGCCGAAGCTAAATCTTTCGGATTAAAAATGGGTAAGTTGTAAACCACATCATTACCCGTCACGTTTTCACGAGCCATGCTTAAAGATAACTTTTTACCTTTTTTAATATTTAAACCACGGGGATAACATTCAAAGTAAGTTTTTTGAGCCACGCATAGAATTTCAACTTTGGTTCCGCCATTAGATTCAAAAAAGCCTGTCACGTAAGAATAACGCACCGATGGTTTTTTAGTTTCTTTATCTAAAAGGTAAACATCAAACGACCCGTCTTTATTGGTCAAAACTTCGGAATAAAATTCGCCGACTAATTTTAACTGACCGCCGTTGGGGCCTAGATCATTTTCTTGCGAAAAAGCAGTAACTGTAGAGAAAAATATCAAGATGCCAATAATCAATTTCATACTGATATTTCAAAGAAAAATCGGGAATGAGTCAACGATTGATAGGAATTTAAGCTTAACTTAGCTCATCAACGATAGCTTCCATCGTTGATTCGATCTTTTTCATAGAGGCTGGGGCCACGAAAATCGTGTCATCGCCCGCAATAGTTCCTAAAATGCCATCTGGTTTAGTTAAATCTAAGTGATGGGCCACTAAACTTGCCGAACCCGGCGGAGTTTTAATGACGATCATTGAACCATTATTTTCGATACTTAATAAAAGACCTTTAATACCCGTCGTTAATGTGGGAACCGGAGCCGCAATCATTAACTCTTCAGGTAAACGGTAAACCACTTCTCCCGAAGAAGAGATCGTCTTCGCAGCACCGATTCGGCGTAAATCGCGCGAAACGGTACTTTGAGTAACGCTAAAATTTTTCTTTTGCAGTGCCTCGCAAAGCTCCTCTTGGGTGCTTACGGTTCCTTCTTCTAAAAGTTTGCGAAGGATTTGTAATCTTGCGCGGGCGTCAGCTTGTGATGTGGCTGCCATGTTTTCATTTCCTCAGATGAATAAAGACCAGTCAACAAGGCTTTTTGCGCATGCATGCGATTTTCGCTTTGTTGGAATAAAACCGAGCACGGATGCTCAATCATTTCGCGAGTTATCTCCTGATCCTCGTGAATTGGCATGCAGTGCATGATAATTGCCTCAGAAGCAGCCAACGCATAAAGCTCAGCATTTACTTGGTAACCGGTAAAAGCTTTTAACCTTTCAGCCGACTCTTCTTCTTGTCCCATCGAAGTCCATACATCCGTGTAAATCGCGTTAACTCCGGCGACCGCTTCTTGCGGAGTTTTAAATTCCTTAATCTTAGCGCCCCCTAAATGCGCACGTTCATGCGCACGCGCCAAGATTTCTGCATTAGGTTTGTAACCTTCAGGACAAGCAAAGTGAACATCAACACCTACATAAGGTGCTAAGAGTAATAAGCTATGTAAAACATTGTTACCGTCACCCACGTAACAAAGTTTTAAACCTTTTAGCTTACCGAATTTTTCCAAAAGCGTTTGTAAATCAGCTAACGCCTGACAGGGATGATGAAGATCTGAAAGACCATTGATCACCGGAATTTTAGCATGTTTAACCATTTCTTCTAAAATTTCATGTTCAAATGTTCTAATCATCAAACCATCAACATAACCCTGCATCACACGAATCGTATCTGCTGGAGTTTCTTTTTTACGTTGAGTCGAATTGATTTCAAAAACATTACCTGAAAGCTGCTCGATACCTACAGAAAAACTCATACGTGTACGTAATGATGATTTTTCGAAAAGTAAGGCAATCGTTTTATCTTTTAAAAACGCTTGGCGTTTATTTTTCTTTAACTCAACGGCAAAAAATAAAAGTTGGATAAGTTCATCTTGTGATAATTCTTCGCCCGTTAAAAAATGGGGTGTTGTTAAGCTAAACATAGTTAACCTCGCTACTCTTGCACATTGTGCCAACATAATCGCTCCAAAGACCGTCATAGGCTTGGGTTCCACGCAAGATTCTGACTTGCGAAACCCCATGCACTAAAGCATCAACCACTGTTAATACTTTCGTGTACATACCACCGCTGACTGTGCCGTCGTTGATAAGTTGTTGCAATTGCACATAGTCCGTATGTTCAATTAACTTTTTGTCTTGATCTAAAATTCCATTTTGATCGGTTAAGAAAATTAATTTTTTCGCTTTTAACGCTGAAGCGATTTTAGCTGCAGCCCAGTCAGCATTAATATTAAATAGCTCAGCGTCTTCACCAATACCAATTGGCGCAATCACTGGAACTACATTTTTTTCTGGAGCAATCAAGGCTTGTACAAATTCAGCATTCACTGATTCAACTAAACCCACTTGGCCCAGTTCAGCACTTGCTTGTTTACAGTGAAGTAAATTGTTCTTAGCTCCTGATAAACCGATAGCTGGAACGCCGCCTTCGTTTAGGGCTGCTACAAGCTCAGCATTAATCTGACCAAATAACACATTTTCAATCACATTGATCATCTCAACGCTTGTGACACGTTGGCCGTTAATAAAACTCCAAGAAATATTTCTTTTTGTTAATTCAGCATTGATCGCAGGACCGCCGCCGTGAACTAAAACCACGTCGTAGTCGTATCTGCGATAATCACGCACCGTCTTAACCACTTGATCGCGAGTTGCCGGATCAAGTAATGAAGCACCACCTAATTTGATAACTACTAAATCTTGTCTCATCTTCTCTAACCTAAACCCTTTATGAATAATCAGTGTTAATATCAACGTACTTCTTCGACAGATCACAACCCCATGCTGTGGCTGTATGTGGACCGGATTTTAAATCGATCTCAATTTTTACATTGGCCGATTTTAAGAGGGTCCTGACCTCGTCTTTGTTAAACGTTGCGGGTTCACCGTTAGTGAATAATTTAATACCTTGTAAAGTCAGATCCATTTGCGCTAACGCTGCCGCTGGAACTTTTTCTGCTCCAAGACGCGCTAAGATTCTTCCCCAGTTTGGATCTTCACCGTGAATAGCAGTTTTGATTAATGGCGAAAGAGTTACTCCACGAGCCGCGGTTTTGGCTAATTGCTCTTCAGGAGAACCTTTAATCGCCACTTCGATAAGTTTCGTCGCACCTTCACCGTCAGCCGCAATAGATTTAGCTAAGTAAACCATAACTTCTGTCACAGCTTTTTTGAAAGCGTTGTAATCTTGATCGTTTTTAAGTTCGACGCCTGATTCACCGTTAGCCATTAGAAAGCAGCAGTCATTTGTTGATGAATCACCATCAACGCTGATCATATTAAAGCTAACATCGGTTGCCGCTTTTAAAACTGTGTGTGCCACATCTTTAGAGATTTTTACGTCTGTTAAAATGTAACCAAGCATTGTCGCCATATTCGGGTGAATCATACCTGAACCTTTGCAGATTCCTGTGATACGGATTTCACCTTGCGATAATTTAACTGCCGTTGTTACAGTTTTTGGAACTAAGTCAGTTGTTAGAATAGCTAAAGCAAAACTTTCAGCGTGCTCTTGCGCGCGCTCAACTAAATCAGGAAGTGCTGGAATAATTTTATCAGTATGCATTTGCACACCGATTACACCTGTTGATGCAATCAACACTTGTTCTGGAGTACATTTTAAAGCTTCAGCTGTAGCATTGATCACTTCTTGGTTACGTTTAAAACCTTCGGCACCCGTTGCCGCATTAGCTTGACCTGAATTAGTAAAAATCGCACGCACGTTATCTGCAGGCAAAACTTTCGCACAATGTTGCACAGGAGCTGCTTTACATTCATTTAATGTAAATACACCTGCCGCAACAGCATCAACTTCAGAAATAATCACGCCGATATCTGGACGATACTTACGTACGCCGCAGTTGGCTCCACTGGCTAAAAATCCTTTTGGAAGTGGTGTTCTGTGTAAACCTGGTCCTGGTGTCATATGAAAGCCTCCATATCTTCAAGTCCTGTCTCTAGAGGTAAGTCATACAGGCGGTTGAAATTTTCAATCGCTTGGCTGGCTGCCCCTTTCATCAGGTTATCGATTGTTGAAAATAGAAAAAGCTGGTCGCCTTTAAGATGATAACTAAGATGTGTATGCGCGGTTCCCACGACTTTTTTTAGTGATAATAATTGCGGTTGGTTGTCGCTTTCAGCGAAAAACACAAGCGGATTACTTGCATAAGCTTGTGCATAAGCTTCAGTGATCTGCTCTGTAGTTACGCCTGGTTTTACCCTCATATAAAGGCTTGATAAAATCCCACGGCGGGTTGGTAATAAGTGCGTTGTAAAAAACGGATTAATATTCACACCGGTGAATTGTTCAACCGCTTCAATAATTTCAGGCAAATGCTGATGTTTGCCGATTTTGTACGGAAGACATTCACCTTCAACTTCAGTGAATAATAAATTTTCGACAGCTTTTTTGCCGCCACCTGTTGTTCCCGATTTAGCATCGATCACAATCGTTTCAGTTTGGATTAAATCTTTTTTGATTAAAGGAATTAAAGCCATTAATACGCTTGATGCATAACAACCTGGGTTTGCAACCAGTGGGTTTGCACTAAAATTTGCAAAAGGCACCAATCCATAGGTAGCCGATTGCAAAAGATCATTTTGTTCATGAGTAAAGCCGTACCATTTTACATAATCGCTTTTTTTCAAACGAAAGGCACCTGATAGATCGATAACTTTTTTACCTTGCTTTAGAATTTCCGGTGCTAATTTTAATGAAGCTTCAGCAGGCGTTGCTAAAAATACAACGTCCGTTAAATTGTTCATTAATTCTTTTTCAGGCAAACATTTAACGTCTGTAATTTTTTTATTTTGAATAAATTGATTTAACGAAAAATCATTCGTCGCAAACGCGTGAGTTAGTTTTGCAAATGGATGGCGAAGTAACTGTTTTACAGTTTCTAAACCCGTGTAACCACGCGCACCTACTACGGAAACCGTAATTGGCGTGTGTGAAATATCTGTCGCATTGCGTGAATAATTATGCACCATACATGCATAATTATGTCGTATAAGTGCATATGTCAATCATTAAATTATATATTTCTATTGACTGCATAATTATTCGCATATAAATAAGGTTTATGCATGCATATTTCTCGCATAAGAATACCGCTTATGCATTCACGTTTGCATAAATGCTTAAGGAGTAAAAATGTCAGATAAAAAAGTTCTATTAGTGTATTCAGGTGGTCTAGATACATCGATTTGTATTCCACTTATGCGTCAAGAGTACGGTTACGAAGAAGTCATCACTGTAACTATCGATGTGGGACAAGATCCTGCTGACATCGTGCAAGCACAAGAAAAGGCAAAAATTCTTGGCACAACTCACTACACTGTTGATGCAAAAGAAGAATTTATTAAAGACTACTGCTTCAAAGCTTTGCAAGCTAATGGTGATTACCAAGGCTACCCGATGTCGACTTCAATCGCTCGTCCGCTGATCGCCGCTAAAGCCGCTGAAGTCGCAAACAAACTTGGCGTAAAACATTTTGCGCATGGTTGTACTGGTAAAGGTAACGATCAATTTCGTATTGAATTTGGTCTTCGTTCATTAGTTGAAGGTGCTGTTATTCACGCGCCAATCCGTGAACGTAATATGACTCGTTCATGGGAAATCGAATATGCAAAGCAAAATAATGTTCCCATTCAACAGTCTTTAGAAAAAATCTGGAGTATTGATGAAAACCTTTGGGGCCGTTCAATTGAAGGTGGAAGATTAGAAGAACCAGATTTCGCTCCACCGGAAGAAATCTTTCAATGGACTAAATCTTTAGAAAACGCCAAAGACAAAGCTGAAGAAATCGTTCTTACATTTGAAAACGGTGTTCCAACACATATCAATGGCACAGCTTATACGCCAGGTAACATGGTTATCGCTTTAAATAAAATTGCGGGCGATCACGGTATTGGCCGTATTGATATTATGGAAGACCGCATGATGGGTTTAAAAGTTCGTGAAAACTACGAATGCCCGGCTTCGACTTTACTATTAAAGGCACATAAAGCTTTAGAAAACTTAGTTTTAACTCGTGATGAAATCCGTTTTAAATCTACGATTGATCTTGAATGGAGCAAATTAGCTTACGAAGGTCTTTGGTGGGATCCGTTCAAAACTGATTTAGAAGCTTTTATCGGTGCTACGCAAACTCGCGTTGCAGGTACTGTAAAATTAAAACTTTACAAAGGTAATGTGGTTGTTCAAGGCCGTACTTCTCCATGGGCTTTATACTCTGAAGATTTAGCAAGCTTCGATACGACGACTTTCGTGCAAAGTGAAAGCACAGGCGCTGTTAAAAACTTTGGTTTACAACCAAGAATGTTCTTTAGCCTAAAAGATAAATTAACTTTAAACCAACACTAGAGGATTCTTAGATGAAACTTTGGGGCGGATTATTTCAAGAACAAACTCACTTTGAAGTTGAAGACTTTTCGTCTTCACTAGAAGTTGATGCACGACTTTGGGAAGTAGATATTTTTGGCTCGATAGCGCATGCTAAAATGCTGGGGGATGTGGGAATTATTCCTTCAGCAGAAGCTGGCGCTATTGTAGTCGCTTTACAACAAATGCATGAAGAGTTTAAACTTGGTAAAATTCAAATTGATCCGACCTCTGAAGATATTCATTCGGATATCGAGAAAAAACTTTATCAAAAAATCGGGGCGCTAGCTGGTAAATTACATACAGCGAGAAGCCGTAATGACCAAGTGGCGACCGACACCCGCCTTTATTTAGCTGGTGAAATTAATCATTTAGTGACGCACTTAAAAGCGCTGCAAAATTATTTTATTAAAACAGCTGAAAAACATTTTGAAACACTTCTTCCGGGTCTTACGCATATGCAACATGCACAGCCGGTAAGTCTTGCGCATCACTTGATGGCGTATTTCTGGATGTTTCAGCGCGATATCGAACGTTTACTTGAAACACAAAAAAGAGTTTTACATTTACCATTAGGCTCAGCTGCACTAGCGGGAACAGGTTTTCCGTTAAACCGTGAGCAAGTGGCTAAAGATTTGAACTTTAATTCTGTCTCTGAAAATTCGTTAGATGCGGTTTCTGATCGTGACTACATCATTGAATTTTTATCTGATTCAGCAACGATCATGATGCATCTTTCACGTTTAAGTGAAGAGTTAGTATTATGGTCTATGCCTGAATTTAAATTTGTAGAGTTATCTGACAAAGTAACTACTGGTAGCAGTATCATGCCACAAAAGAAAAATCCTGATGTGGCTGAACTTATCCGCGGCAAAGTAGGTCGTGTGAACGGTGCTTTAATCGGAATTCTAACAACTCTTAAAGCACTGCCACTGGCTTATAATCGCGATCTACAAGAAGATAAATTTCACTTATTCACAGGCCTTGATACGGTTAAAAGTTGCTCACGCTTAATGCTCGTGATGCTTGAAGAAGCCACGTGGAATACAGCCAATATGAAAAAATCATTAGCCGGAGATTTTTCAAATGCGACAGATCTAGCTGATGATTTAGTTAAAAAAGGTTTACCATTTCGTGAAGCCCACGAAGTGATTGGCCGCACTGTTCAGTACTGCATAAAAAACAAAGTGGCTCTTGAACAGATTTCTTTAAATGAACTTAAAGCCTTGCACCCGCTATTTGATGAAGCCAGTCTTGCAATACTTCCTCACTTAGCGGTCATGCAGGCCCGTCATAGTCAGGGTGGCACATCACCTAAAGCGGTCGCTGTTCAACTTGAACAAGCCAAAGCCCTGCTTTAAAGTTTTAAAAACTGACAAACTTTTTAACACTAATTCCAACTTAATAAACCGCCCTGGACCATAGGGCGGTTTTTCTTTTCGTTAGACTCAAAAAAATGTGATTTTTCACTCTGAAAATGACGATAAATACCTCAGTCATGACGAAGCTTTTTTGGGCCTTTTTGAAGCGCCATTTTTATTTAATCGGACTTTGCAACTTTGCCTTTTTTATGGTGCTGGCATTAGGTTATCAATCGGGCCTAAACCAAAGTTTAAGTTCACTTTTTATCACTCAAGAAGTTTTAACGACTGACGAACAATTTCTTTTTGAAAAAGTAAATGCGTGGCAGGAAAATGTCGTTGAACTTAAAGCCTACGTTGAAAGTTCGCAATACACCACTGATCCAAAAATGGAGCGTTCGAAAAAGTTCAATGATTTTTCAACACGCAATAATTCCTTAATGGTGCAAGCTTTAGCGTCTCCCCTTTCAAAACAAAAGGCCTCTATTTACAACACGCTAGCCAAAAGATCATTAAACTACGCTGACTACTTTGAAGCTGTTAAAAGCTTTATCGCGTCGGGAGCCACGATCAACGTTAAACTTTCAACCGAGCCGATGGATCTATTTAAGAAAAACGTCGGTGAATTTAAATTTAATCCACAGTCGCTTTTCTTAGTGATCAGTTTAATGTCTCTGACTTTAGCGGTTATGCATCTACTGGTTTTATACCGCATCACGAGAAAACAAAATATTGGTCTTGTTTCGCAAGTTGATACTTTCAAAAAAGTGATCAGCAATATGTCTGAAGGTGTAATTGTGACTGATAAGTACGGCTTTTTCACATTCAGCAATGAATCTGCTAAAAACATTATCGGTCCTGTAGTAAATGACATTTTTTATTCGAGCTCAATTGATGTGATGGGTTTTCAATCCCCTGACGGACGTAAGCTTTCTAAAGAAGAACTTCCGATGTACACAGCCCTTAAAAAAGGCTTAGTGAACGATCAGGAATATATCGTGAAAAACCAACTTCACCCCGATGGTATTTTCGTTTCAGCTTCAAACGGTTTTTTCGTGAACGACAAAGGTTTAACATCAGGCTCTGTGGTGGTTTTAAAAAATATCACCGCTAAAAAACAATTAGAGCAATTCTGGAAGTCAGAAAAAGAACGCGCTTTAGAAAATTCAAAACTAAAATCAGATTTCTTAGCATCGATGTCTCATGAAATCAGAACACCGATGAATGCGGTCTTGGGTTTAACCACTTTACTTAAAGACACTAAACTGAACGAAGATCAAAAAGATTATGTCGTAACTATCCAACGTTCAGCAAAATCACTTTTAACATTAATTAACGATATTCTGGATCATTCAAAAATCGAAGCTGGTAAACTTGAAATTACCAATGCGCCTTTTAGTTTAAAAGCCTTAGCTAACGATGTGGCCGATAACTTTAAGCCCATGGTGATGGAAAAAGGCCTTGAGCTTAAATTAGATTTTTCAGAACTTAAAAACGAACATTTTAATTCGGATTCAAACCGTATTCGCCAAGTGATGATTAACTTAATCGGTAATGCGATGAAGTTTACCAAAGTGGGCTTTGTCGAATTAAAATTCGTGACTGAAGGTCCAAATACAAAAATTATCGTGAAAGATACCGGAAGCGGTATGACTCCAGTTGAAGTCAGCCACCTTTTCCAAAAATACTTTCAAACGAAAAACGGACAGACTGTGGGCGGTACAGGTTTAGGCTTAAGTATCTGTAAACAGTTAGTTGACCTTTTAAAAGGTGAAATTGGCGTAGCGAGTGAATTAGGTAAAGGCACCCAATTCTGGTTTAGCTTACCACTTGAAGTGTGCGCGCCAACTGTTGGTAGTGAACAAACTGAACACGATGAAGAGAGCATTTTATTCAGTCATCAGTTCCAGGGTTTAATCCTGATTGCTGAAGATAGTACGGTAAATCAAAAAGTTATTACGAACTATTTATCTAAATTAGGCTTTCAAACTGTAGTGGCAAATAACGGTGAGGAAGCCGTTCAGCTTTATCAAACTCACCACCCCGATTTAATTCTAATGGATTCTAACATGCCGGTGATGAGTGGCTTAGAGGCGACTAAGAAAATTATAGCGCTTCAACAAGACCAGCAAATGAAAAAAACACCGATCGTAGGCCTTTCTGCCGATGTCAGACAAACTAACTTCGATGATAACAGCAAAGCTGGTATGACCGCGTTTTTAACTAAACCGATTGAGTTAAACAAACTTGTGGCCTTATTAAAACAATACTTCACAGCTACAATGGCATCCCCTAGCCAAATTGAAAAAATCAAACATCTTATGGTGGGTGATCAGTTATTAATTGAAATCTTACTTAAAGATTTTACGACCCAAGCTCCCACTAAACTTTCAAAATTACCTGAATTATTACAAGCGCAGAACTTTACCGAGCTTTACCAAACAGCGCACAGCTTAAAATCAGCATCAGCGGAATTAGATGCTCATGAACTTCACCAGATTTTAGCTAAAATTGAATCTTTAGCCGATGAAAATAACCCAGCCCACACTGACACCTTAAAACAAGAGATCAGCAAAGCGCAGTTATGTTATTCGTTAGCGATTGCCGGTATCGAGGAGCGCATTTACGACATTAAACAAAGTCAAAGGAAGGCGTCATGAAGACCGTACTGATTGTGGATGATCAAACAAGCGTGCTTTTAACTTTAGAAGCGATTTTAAAAAAAGAGAATTTTATCGTCGTGTCCTGCACTAACTCGCTAGATGCATTTGAGCATATCCAACGTGAAAAATTTGATGTGGTGATTACCGATGCGGTGATGCCCATGGGAACAAGTGGCTTTAGCTTAATTTCAACGATTCGTTCACAGCCTAGCAATAATCAAAAAGTTCCCATTTTAATGTTAACTGGTAAACGTGACCCTGCTGACGTTGAAAAAGCGATTTCAGTGGGTGCTAATGATTATATGATTAAGCCGATTGATCCTGATGTCTTAATGACGAAGCTTAATAAACTTTTAGCGCAAAAAAGCAATCAAGACGACTTCGTGCATGCGATAGTGAATAAACCTGCTTCAATTCCGATGAAATTAACCCTCATTTCAAGTTCAGAAGTCAGCGCCAAATTTTCTTCAGATGTAGGATTAATCCCCGGTCAGATTTACAAGATTACGAGTGATTTTTTTAATATCTTTGAAAGAACAACGGTTTCAATTCGCGTAAACACGTCAGATTTAAAAACCGATCATTATGAAATTTCGGCAAACTACGTGGGCTTATCTGAAAAAGAGTTATCACATATCAGAACCTGGGTTCGTAATAAACTGATTCAAGATAAACCCACTTAAATAATCCTAGTGAGTCACTGACGCTTGACCACCCATTTTCATAGAGTTCATTTTCTTTTTGAAGTTAGCCGCTAACTGGTCTACTTCGCGATTGAATTGTTTTTCATCGGGAGCTACACCATTTAAAACGGTACTCCAATTGCGAACCATCGCTGCCATAATAACGGCTTCTTTAATTTCTTCGTTGCTTGCTCCGTCAAATTTTGCGAATTCAGTATCAAAGTGCGTACAGTAGTCACAAGGAATTTGTGCAGATACGGCTAGACTTACTAAATCTTTCACTTTCACCGGAAGTGCCGTGTTTGGATTATTGAAAAAGTCACGTAACTCTTTCCATGCTCCTGCGACAGAAGGTTTATGATAATCGGTCAAAAAAACCGGCGTTAAACCAAAAAGATTTTGCGAATCTTTTAGAACAGCGTCTGCTGTCATCATTTCGGCGGCTGGCATAGCCATTGGTGTCGGTGTATTTTTTTGTGCCATGGCCTTGGCGTTAGATATCATCTGATTGACATCTTTTTTTAATGTATCAAGACTGATCTGATTGCCATAAAGAACTGTACTCCATTTGCGAGTACTGGCCGCCACAGCAATGGCTTCATTGATTTCACGTTCAGAAGCCCCTTGTGTCATCGCCATTTTTTTATGAAAGTACACACAGTATTTACACGGAATCTGAGCTGAAACAGCTAAACCGATCAGCTCTTTGTATTTTCCAGAAATGGCTGAATTAGGATTCATCTGCACACTTTTCATTTCTTCCCACGCACCGGGAAGCGCTTCTTGCGGATAATGTTTAAACATCGTTGGTACCATACCTAACGATGATTTAATGTCATCCATCGTTGCTGTGTAAGCCACGGAAGGTTTCATCATTTCTTTTTTCGTTTTTGCCTCAGTCGCTGTTGCGGTCGTTCTTTCAACTTGCGCAAAGGCCGTACACGATAAAAATGCAGTTAAAATAAGGATAAATTGGGACTTGGTTTTCATTAAAATCTCCTTGGTGATTTTTGGGTTTGATGGCCCATAGATTTGCAAGCTTTTGGCCATCACCTATGAGGCGAAATAGATAACGGTCGCTCCGCTTTGCTGGAGTGCACTTTTAATGTTCTAAAATACCGTTTACCCGCCGCAACAAGCTCTTTTATGAGTGATTCTTTAATAATCCGTTGGCTATGATTTTTACTATGAGAAATCACTTAGCCTTATTCGGAACAGCCCTTTTATTAACAACTTCTGTTTTTGCCCAAAAAATTTGGGATGAAGGTGTTCCCGTTCCTGCTGGCGGCCGCGCAAATATTAATAATTATTCAGTTCAAGATTTTACCACTTACCGCGATATGGGAAAATTGCACGCGCAATTTTATCCAGTGGCGGTGACAGGCGCCTTACCTCCGTACCAACCGATGATCAATGTGATCGAAGATGGCCAAGATAATCCATTACGTGTTGTTTTAAGTAAAATCGTTCAAGAGATTTCTGGAATTAATAGTTTTGATCAAGTGATGGCTGATCTTGGGCTTCACCAATACCCTGCTATCACAGATACAGGCGTGTACCAAGTTCCAGTTCCACGCACCGGTCGCCCTGAACACCGTATGGGTTTAGGCTTTATCGAACGTCATGGCGCCACTGGTTTTACTTTTTCTTGTGCCGCTTGCCACTCAAGTAACTTATTTGGAAAAACAGTTTTAGGAATGACCAATCGTTTTCCAACAGCGAATGATTTTTTCGTTAAAGCTAAAAAATTAGCTCCCGCTGTAGATCTTTGGTTATTTAAATCAGCATCAGGTGCAACAAACGAAGAAGTTCAATTGATGAAAGAGCTTAAAACTAACATTCAACGTGTAGGAGTCAAAGAGCCGATCCAATTAGGTCTTGATACATCATTAGCGCAAGTGTCGTTATCACTAAATCACAGAAATAAAGACGCTTATGCAACACCAAGTGACTGGTTTGAGTTATTCCCCCGTTCAGATGAAATCTTAGATCATAACCCGGCTGATTCAAAACCGATGGTTTGGTGGAATGTGAAATACAAAAACCGTTGGCTATCTGACGGAAGTGTGATCAGCGGTAACCCGATTTTTACAAATATTATCTGGAATGAGATCGGCCGCGGCGTTGATTTAAAAGTTTTAGAAGCATGGCTTAAAGACAATCAAAAAATTATCGATGAATTAACGACAGCGGTTTTTTCGTCTGAAGCGCCGAGATTTACCGATTTCTATCCGGCAGAATTAATTGATATCGACGTTGCGAAACAAGGAGAGAAAGTTTTTAACCAAACTTGCTCTAAATGCCATGGCACTTACGAAAAAGCGTGGAATTTACCAAACGCTGACCAGTTAACACATGCACAGAAACTTGCAACAACGCAGGTGATTCCAAAAACGAAAACTCCGGTGATTGATGTCGGAACCGATGCTTACCGCCGCCAAGGTATGAAATCACTTGAAAAGTTAAATGACTTATCAATTTCTAAAGCTAATAACATCGTGATCAAAGAGCAAAAAGGTTACGTACCGCCACCACTTGTGGGTATTTGGGCGCGTTGGCCGTATTTTCATAATAACTCAGTTCCGTCATTATGTGCGGTCTTAACGCCAGCAGCACAACGACCTAAAGCTTATTACGCAGGTGATGCTTTAAGTACAGCGACTGATTTTGATCCGGATTGCAATGGCTACCCGACGGGCGAAGATGTACCATTTGCGTGGAAACAACCGCAATACTACTTCGATACCAACCGCAAAGGTATGAGCAACAACGGCCATGATGTGGATATTTTTATTAAAGACGGCCAGGAAATCCTGACCGCTTCTGACAAAAAAGCTCTGATTAAGTTTTTACAAACTCTTTAGTAGTAATCGACGTTACCTGTAGGCATGGGGCCAAAGATATCGTCGAAATTAATTTCGCCGTTAATGTAAATACTTTCTTGCGTGATCGAATGATTATTTAAGAATTTTCTTAATGGCGGAATTTTATAATTTCCCCAGCTTTTGCCGGCGAATCTGCGACCCGCATACTGCTCGTCTTGATTCATCGTTGAAAAGCTTGGGTACACACCGTAAATTTCACCCATCACAAACATCTTATCTTCTGTAGCCACCGCTTTAGCTAAACCAATACCGTTTTCACGAATGCCCATTGACGCTAACACTTTGTAATACTGTTTTAAGAATTTTTGATCTTTCACAGTTAATTTTTTGATATCATGTAATGCATCTAAGAATTTATTTAAGTCATAGCTATATGGGCAGTTCGTGCCACTTTGTTTTTGTGCACCATAATGGCAAGACGTATCGCCTTTATAGTTATTAGCAAAAAGACCTTCAAGTTGTTTCTCGGTTAATAATTTCAAGTTATTTAACAGTGTATCGCCATAGAAGTAGATACGCGTATGACCATAGATCTTACGGTACTTATCCATTTGTTCTTTCGCTGGTAAGTAATAATCTGAATAGAATGGCGTGTTCGCATCTTTAGAATAGAACTTATTTAAATCGGTGATGTAATCAACTAAACCTTTACGGTTTAATTTTCTCTCGTAGTTCCACACTTCAAGGTAAGCCACCATTTTATCTGGCTCTGCCTCATCCATTTCAATTGAAATATTCGTTGTGTCTTTTGAAACAACGGTCGCCATTTTATCAATTAATAACACAGCCTTATCAGCACCGAATAAGCTCGATTCTTCGCGGCTATAGCGTTGGAAATTTCTCACTTCTTTATTTGAAGTTTTAACTGTGGCTTTTGAATAGCCTGTAGCCTTTTCTTTTTTGAATAAGAATAAAAAGCTAAACGCTGATTTTTTAACTTCACCTTTAGCTTTAATATCTAAATCTTTTTTAGCTAAAACTAACGGATCACTATCGCCTGATTCTAAATAACGGCTTAATAGTTCACGTTCTTCTTTAGCGCGCATTTGTTCTAACACACTAAAATTTTCAACCGACTTTGGCGCCGAGAATCTATATAAAGCTGACTTATGATCATAGAAATACGATGTTTTGCTAAACTCTAAAAACGGTAGATTGAATAAAATTAAATCTAATCCCGCATCTAAGCCCGCTGTCGCTGAATAACCAAACATTGTGTTTTCAGCTTCGTAAATGATTAACTGGTTAAAATGATCGCGTGAAAAGTATGTTGGTTTTGAATTTTGCCAAAACACACTGGCCCCTAACGTTAACGGCACACCGGCTACAGCGCCCACTGGAACTTTAGCACCGGCTGAAATACCATAACTGTCAGAAATTTTTAAAACTTCGCCTCTGCCGATACAATCAACGATGCAAGACTTCCAGTGCGGAATAAATTTAAATAATTTAACCGGACTTCTATAGCCTTCAAGCCAAGTGTTGGCAAAGTGGATGAATTCAAATTCACGGCGCCATACTTTGATGTTTCCGTTCACAGCTAATTGATCTGGAAATAAACCTTTTAACGTCGTGAAAATTGAAGAGCCTACGTTGATCTCAACAGCAAACCGGTCTTTGACAACGAAGCCTTGTGATTGATCACCGCGCATCACATATTGGTTATTGATTTCAACACTACGATTTAGTTCTAAACCAATACCACCAGAAATATCTTTAACGTTAAGCACTTTACCAAGGCTTTCTGATTGATACGCTAAAGAAATATCACTCGATACTTTGGCTTTAAGCTGTTTATCTAAAGCTTCAAGTTTAACCAGCGAAGCAGCACCTTGAAGAATAAATGGCAATAATGTGTTACGTGGTAATTCATAACTAACATATCCATCAAAGTGGCTGACAACCACATCACCATTTTTAACTTTTTTGCTAGGGCTATAAGTTTTAAAATCTACAACTGGATATAAAGTAAATTCACCCGTTAATTCAAAAGCGCGCACGATTTCATTACGGCGGTTAGTAATTTTGTGAATATATAGATCTTCGATCTCTGGCGGAAAGTCAGCGCTTTTTACCGCGTATTTAATATCATCATAGCTAAGTCTAGCAATCTTACGCGCCATCCATTTAAGATCTGAGTACGTCGTTGTGTTAAAGCGGTCGCGGTTAAATAAAATATCGGCCCAATTAATATGAATTTTATCAGCCGACCAATCTAAAAAAGTATGATCGAATGTGTTCACTCCCCAAGACTGGGCTGAACGTAACATTTCAAAAGGACGTAATGGATTAATCTGAAATTGTAATGAATAACCCACGTCTTGCATTGAATAACGTGGTTTTAAACCCGTTGGAGTTTGTTCAAAGAGCAACATATGATTACCCGTTTTTGAGTCGATCATATTCACTAACCCAAACCATAAAATCTGCGCGCGGTGTTCACGGCGATTTGGTAAATCCCAACCAGCTGGGTCATAGGGAGCAATACGCAAAAATTTAGGATCGTTAATAGATAACTGCACATCTTGTAATGTCACGTAGTTACCATGACCATCACGGCCATAATCTACAACAAATGATGAAAGCTCTTTATTAAGGCCAGAGTATTTACGCTTCCATTGGGCTTTGAACGCATCGTAATCCGTATCACCTTTAAAATGCACGCGTAATGTTTTACGCATCACTGAGGTATCTTGAAACATACCAATCATCTTAGCTAAAATTGAAGAAGTGATTTCAACATGTGTTTCATGACCCATTTTGATTTTTACATCTACGTCTTCACCATTACGTTCAAATTCACCTTCCATTTTAGGAGAACCAGCACTCGAGAACTTCACCTTTTTGAAGTAGATGATGTCATTTTCAGTCGGAAACCAGTCGTTGTGGCGGTCTTTAGCTTCAGCCAAAGTTTCTGGAGTTTGTTTTCTGACTAATGATTCTTCAGCGGGGTTGTAGATTGAAATATCCACGTTACAAGCTTTAAGCTTAGCGATTTGCACTTGGTCTAATAGATCATTGGCGCGCACTTCAGGTAAGCAAGCTTTTGTACGGGCTAAGTTTTCAGATTCAACTTTTAAGTTAGCGGCTTCGACTTTGTTTTCATGGCGTTTAAATGAATAGCCGAAAAAGTTTTTACCGATAAATAAAACATCTAAATCTTGATGAAAGATATTACGAGGGGCTTCGGGTAAGTAGAACCCAGCATAACCATCAATAAACTGATCCATAATACCTTCACACATAAACTGTGGACGGTTCTGACCTACGCAATCACGTAAGGCTGTCATTTTAGGAATAAGATACTGATCATAGGCAATGATGTATTTTGACTTATTCGTATCTAATTCTTTTTTAGCTGATTTGATCGCATCTTTGTGCGATTCGATTTCAAGCTCAAGCTTTTCGATGATTTTAGTTTCGTACATATCATTCGCTAAAGATTTCTTTTCAATCTGTAGGCGTTCGATAAATTGATTGATCTTGGCTAAATCAAAGCTTCCGTTAGTCTTTAAATTCTGCGCGGCAAAGCGTTCGGATGTCTGATTATGCTGTGAGGTCAGCAACGAATGATTTTGTGCTGATACAGTTTGTGAAAGAACCGTTAAAGCAAATAAAACACCGATTGAAGTTTTGATTGTTTTTGTCATAAACAATAACCACTTCGAAAAACAGGCCAAGTTTCACTACGGTTAACGTTTAAAATTGAGATGCGAAAACGAATACAGGATATTTCGAGTAAACAAAACCACCTTTGTTCTTTACCTGAATTTGATAACGACAACTTACGGCGACAGTGTCAGGTTGCTCGCCGCGCGGAGCTAACTATCTCAAAATGAGACGGAGGGCGCAACAGATCCACACTCACCGGTCTTAAATCGTTCGATACGGTGATTAAAATCGCTTTTCAGCTTATCTATGACTTCAAAAAAGTTTGAAGCCTTGTTATCGATAATCGCTTCAAACTTTAATCCACGAATAAATGTGACGGCATTAAATTCACCTAAATGCTTTTCGATCGATAGACTGATCTGACACTCAGGTGAAGTGTGTTGTTTAATGTAGTGAACTAAACGTTGCGCGTATTCGTCCATTTCCATACTGACGGAGAATTTACTGTAGGCAATATCTTCGAACATACGTACTCCTCGTGCCTTAAAGCGCGACTAATGCGATTTATAGATCAAAAATTTCTTAAATGATAACATCGCTTTAATAGTTTCAACGGCTACGGCTTTTTTAATCGGTTTTTTCATAAAAAACGGAACATAGTCGTTTTCATATTTTTTAATAACATTGGCGAATTCTTTAATTCCCATAGAACTTGTGAATAAAAATAACGAATCACTAAAACGGTATTTCTCCCATAAATCGATTCCCGTTTTAAAGCCTGAAAGGTAAATATCCGCGATCACTAAATCGAAATCTTGATCTTGGGTGATTTTTTGATTCATTAAAATCTCGGCACCTTCTTCTGACTTAGACCATTTAATAGAGACCTGTGGGGATACTTCTCTTAAGACACTTTCCCAGATGGGCTGCATCGCAAAATCATCCTCAACGATTAACACGCTGAGTTTTTGCTTGTGCGGCGAAACATTCATGAAATTTTCGTCTAAGTTCTTTTTATACGGCACTCCGGCCTCTAATAACGACTCATTATCGATATAATGAAGATAATCCAATTCACCCATACAGCCCTCCTTGTATTTCTGAAATGTAGTGAAATAATGAGACCACAGGGCTTTTGCGATAATTGGGAATCTATTTTAAGAAATCTCAACATCGCATTTTTTTTCTTTACCTAAATTTTCTGCTGATTACTTCTGTTGCATAAATCTTGAGAAATGCCTGATTATCAACACTTTCCTGGTCTAGGTTTGTTTGTTTTTTGTTGAAACAATAAAGTGCATGCGGACTGTGCTTTTTGCTGATACCTTTGATGCTGTGGCTACATTAATCTCTGCATTTCAAATTTCCAAATCCTTCGCATCTAAAAATCTTTTTCAATCCATCTCGTTTGCGATTGATACAGAACAAAAAATTGGTTTAGTCGGCCCTAACGGTGCCGGAAAATCTACGCTTTTAAAAATTTTAAGCGGAACAATGCAACCCGATTCAGGAAAACTGTCTTTTTCAAACAGCTTACGTCTTGGTTACTTAGAGCAAAAACCGCAATTAACTCCCGGCAAGTCGATTTATGAAACATTAGTTGAAGTGACTGATGATCCTTACGATGGCGTAAACATCGCACACGCGTTTGAGTTAATCACAAAGCTTTCGTTAGACGAAATGGCTGAAGGTGAAAATACGGATGTCGGCACCCTATCCGGTGGTTGGCAAAAACGTGTGGCTTTAGCGCGCGAATTAATGAAACGCCCGACTCTACTTATGCTGGATGAGCCGACGAATCACTTAGATATTCAAAGTATTTTATGGCTTGAAGATTTTATCTCTAATGAAAATCAGATTTCATTTTTTATCGTAACCCATGACCGTGCGTTTTTACAAAACACGTGTAATGCGATTTTTGATTTAGACCCCCGCAATCCGGATGGAATTATTAAGTCTTACGGCGATTACGCCAAATACTTAGAAACAAAACAAATGCTTTTAGACAGCCAACGCCGTTTAGAAGAAAAAAAGCGTAACACAATGTTGATCGAAAAAGCGTGGTTAGCGCGTGGCCCTCAGGCCCGCTTAACAAAACAAAAAGCCCGCCAGAACCGTGCGCATGATTTAATTGATGAAGTTAAAAATTTAGAAAATAAAAATCAGCTGCGCAAAGCGGATTTCGACTTCTCAGCGGGAACTGGCAATACACCAAAACGTTTAGTTGAGCTTACCAAGGTCAGCAAAAGTTTTACGGGCCGCAATTTATTTTCAGATCTTTCAGGTTTAGTCAGACCTAAAGCGCGCATTGGTTTATTAGGCGCTAACGGTTGTGGTAAGTCGACATTGATTAAATTAATGTTAGGTAAAGAACAAGCCACTTCAGGCGAAGTGTTTGTAAATCCAGATATTCAGATTAATTATTTCGAACAAGGCAAAGAAACGCTTAACCAAAATGCGACAGTTTTAAAAGTGATCTGCCCTGAAGGTGATTATGTGCATTTAGCAGGTTCACCAGTTTTTGCCAGAAGTTACTTAAGCCGCTTTCACTTTAATGGTTTTCAAATGGATATGCCCGTTTCAAAACTTTCAGGTGGCGAACAAAGCCGTCTATTACTTGCAAAATTAATGTTAACATCAGCGCATGTTTTAATTCTGGATGAGCCAACGAATGACTTAGACGTTGAAACATTAGATGTTTTATCTGAATGTTTAGCCGATTACCCAGGTGCTGTAATCTTAGTATCGCATGATCGTTTTTTCTTAGATCAAAACTCAAGTGAACTTTGGGCTTTTACTGAAAACGAAAAAGGCGAAATTATTAAGTTTGCTGACTACTACCAGTGGGAAACTTGGTACCGCCAAGAAGGTGAAGAAAACCGCAGAGCCGGAAAAGCCGCCACAGAAGCTGCTTTAAAACAGGCTCAGGCCCCTGCGAAAACAGCCTCTAGCTCTAATAAAAAACTTTCGTATAAAGAGACTCTTGAGTACGAAAACATCGAAAAAAATATCGCGATTAAAGAAGAAGAATTAACGAAAGTTCAATCTGAATTAGCGCGACCTGAAAACCAAGCTAACTATAACAAACTGCAAGAGCTCACTTCATTATCTGCAAATCTTGAAGCTGAAGTGGCGCAGATGTATGAGCGTTGGCAGCTCTTAGAAGCTAAGATAAAAAACTAAACAGTTTCGATTTAAAAGCCGCTATATACGCTTAACGCTGTATGCGGTGTCAAAATTAGTTACAGTTCAGAATGTTTTACTTAAGCTTCATTTTACCTCTGTGAACAATCTCAACTTGTAGTAATTTGCTCCCATATGCGGGGGCATACTATGTGGGGAATTAAACAAAAATCAAAATTATCAATCGTCGTATACCTGACAATCCATGTGTTAGCGGCAACCCTAGTTTTCGGCTGTGAAAACCGTAAATCTTTCTACGATGTAAATGGCAAAAATATCGATCAGGCGCCAATGCGCATGGAAAATCCGGAAGATCCAATTCCAGATATGATGGAACAGGAAGAACCTATCGTTGTTGATTTAGATCAACAAGCCTCGCCCGATGATGATACTAATCTAATTCCACCGGCTCCACCTGCGGCAGAGCCCGTGAAAGAACAACCGAAAAAAACTGAGCCAGTGGTTCAACAAAAACCAAGAACACCTGAGCGTCCGGCTAAAGAACAACCAAAAACTGAAGAACCGAAAGCTAAATCTGAACCTTCAGTAACAAAACCTACTTCTGTGGGCGAGGCTTCACGTTTTATTAAAGTGGCTTATTGGGTTGTGCAAAATGAAGCTAAAAAAATCGGTACGCCTTGCAACTTCTACGTTTCACGTGTTTTAGAATTAACGGGTTATAGCGATGATGGCTTTTTAGCGAATGACTTTGATATTTATGCAAAAAAGCACTTTTCATCATATAAAGATGAAAAGTTCGTAACAACGAATCTGCAAGCTGAGCGTTTACGTTTAAAACGTCACTTATGGTCTTACCCTTCACGTACGCCGTTTATTCTACAATGGGAGCGCCAAGCGCCCAAACCGGGCCATATCGCGATCGTAGAGCGTATTGGAGACCAATTAGTCATTTACCAAGCAAGCTTAAATCGCCATATCGCGCGCCGCGAGCAAACGACAATTGACCGTCTATTAAGTGCCTCACGTGCACCACGTATGACTGTTTATTCCGAATATGTCGCACGTTAATATCTAATACATTTATTTGAGTCCATAATTGCCTCGGCAAGATGTGTTTCGCGTCTTGCCGAGGTTGCTTTTTATTGACCAAAGCCCAGCAATTAGCTGCAATAAAGGAGTTGTTTAAACAAACTAAGAAAGGTTTTTATGAAACACGGATTACTTGTTACTGCTCTACTTTCTTCTCTTGTTGGTTTTTCGTTCGCGGGATGCGCCGAAGACCATAACCAAGTTTCACAATCACTGAACCGTGTGGCTGATTTTAAAATTTCACGCCGTTTTGATTTAATTACTCCACAAGCTACACCAACTGTTCAGGTATTTAATCAAGCGAACCAACCGATTGCCAATGCGCAGGTATTAATTGGTTCAGCTATTAACGACCCGTTTCGTGGTAATTTAAAAATCACTGATAAAAACGGAATGGTTGCAATTGGTGAATGGACTGATGTAGCTCATGTGACTGTGAGTGCTCAAGGTTATATTCGCCAAACTTTATTAAATCAAAAACCTGGCACGATTCAAATGAAGTTAAGCACAGCTTATATGACGTCTCGTCCGATGGTAAAAGGCCAAGTCAGTGGTCTACCAGTTAAAGATGGCGATAAGATGATGGATTTTTCTTTAGTGATTCCTACAATTGCTAAAGGTGATCTGATGAACTTTGATTTAGATTCTGTGATCAGCCCATTTACAGATGTGGTTGATGTGATCTTTGGAAAAACAGCAGAACTTCCAAGTAACGTTTCTTTACCGACACAAAAAGAAAAATATAACTTTTTAGTTTCTGTGACGTTATCAAAACCTGACTACCGCGCTTATGCTTTAAATTATGGTCCTAAAACTTTTTATGCTTTAACAGGACGTTTTCCGTTTAAAGAAACTGTTGATCAGTTACAAGCTGACAAAAAATTCTATGAAATTTTAAATTACTTTCAGTTCACTAACGGTGGTCTTCGCGAAACAACTGTAACAGGTCCTTCGACGTCATTAAATATTCCAGGTATGGAAATTAAATTTGATGGTCCCGCAGCCGCAATTAAAGGGGCCGCAATCCAAGCTGACGAAGTCGTGATGGCGATGACAATGAACGACTTATCTGGCGGACGCTTTGTACCGTCGGATGTTAAACGTTTAAATTCAAACGAAGGCGCTAGCTTAAAAACAATCGCTGGCAAACCAGTTTACATTGTCAACTTACTTAAAAAAGCGACTGACTTCGATTCAGCAACTCAAGATGTGGCTAACCGTTCAAGTGCTTCAATGGTTCCGTTTAAAGCGGGAATGCAATCAAGCTTACTTCCGTTATTACCATCAGGCCCAACAGTCAGCCAATCTGGTGGCTCTTATAAAATCATAGTGCCGCAAGCTTCAAATAAAACAATTGATGCTCAAGCTATTAACGAATTAGCTGTGACGGTGGCAATTTCAAATGTGAACGTTGTTCAAGATGGCACATTTCAAGTTGAAATGCTTGATCGCAAATGGGAAGTTTTAGGAACATCTTGGCCAGCAGAAATTACTTTACCGGCATGGCCTCTTGAAGAAGCTGATAGCGCTGCGGTAAAACGTAAATTTGAAGTAAATCTAATCGGTAGCCAAACATCAAAACAAACAGACCTTGGTGATGATTTAGTGAAAGCAGCCACGCACGTAACTAAAGGTGCTGCCGAACTATAAAAAGATAGTCTATAATTTTACCTATGAAGATACCCATTCTTATTATTACCGGTTTATTAGTTTCAGGTTGCGGATCACAAGTTTTACAACCTGAAACTCCTGAAGCGATTATCGAACGCTCTTCACAACAAAGAATTTTCTATGCCCCTTACGACGAAGTTTGGAAGGCAGCCCACTCAGTGATCAAATACACGATCGCTGCTGAAAACCAAGACTTCGGTGTGATTGAAACAGATTACATCAAAGCTGTGGATGGCTGGCTTCCGCCGTTTCGTACCCGCCCCCAGTACCCGAGTTCACGATATAAAATCGTAATTAGTTTTGCCCGCGGCAAAAAGAGCGAAGCTCAAGAAAACGTGCGTGTCACGATTGAAAAGAAAATTGAAGTTTTTAAAGACTTTATTTCGGAAGTTAAAACCGTTAACAGTGACGGTTTTGAAGAGAAAACGATTTTCTACCGTATTGAGCGTGAATTAATTATCGCTAAAGCGCTAAGAAAAGCCTCTGAAAATCCGAACTAGGTGCCAGGCCTTTTTTACTACGGTTATATTTGAGTTAAATTCAAAAAATAAAAAAGCAGCCTTTTAAGCTGCTTTTTTTATTTTTAACTTTATTTAAACTCTTAGAACCACTTTTGCTCTTTGACGAATTTTTTCCAAGAGCCTAAAGCGTTTTCGCCTTCGAAGTGCACTTGAGAAATTTTCTCTAACGCCTGCATACTCATCGCAGAAATTTCTGGATCGTTATCAAATAATAACTTCGAGAAGTATTCTCTTTCAGATTGGTATGGCTTTTTAACTAAGTTCTTCATGATCTGGGCACGAATCCATAAGCTTTTTTTACCAACAAAGTTATAATTGCGGTTTAACTCTTTCGCTAATAGCTCACGAACTTCCTGGCTTTCTAAGCGAGTTAAAATATCAACCGCTGCCGAGCGAACCACTAAAGCTTTATCTGAAACTAACACTTTAGCTTTATCATAAACTAAATCTGTTCCCACTTTATCTAAAGCCACTAACAAGGCGTTACGCATGTACCAGTCTTTGCTTTTTGCAAATTCTAAGACTTGCTTGATTTGCGTACCGTCAGCGTCTTCAGCCGATTTAATTAAGGCATCCCAACGTTGGGCCATAGGTAATGATTGATTTTTTGCGCGCGCTATCTGAGTTGTAAAGCTATGATCGTTTTCGCTTTGCACATAAGACCAAACATTCACAGAAAAAAGAAACACTAAAAGACTTAATGCTTTCATACTAATCCTCATCCTTTGCGAAATGTTTTTCAAATTCGTCTAATAAACTTTTATCTTCTTTTTTTACATCTTTAGAAACTTCACGAGTTTCTTCGTTATCTAGCTCTTCTGGGCCTGTCACTTCTGGCATCTCTTCAACTTGAGCTTCAGCTGATGGAATATCACTTAAGACATCGTTAGCAGCTGTTAAGATATCATCTGGAACGATCGGCGCTTCAGAAACATCTTCATTTGTTAAAGCATCCATCTCGTCAGCAACAACTTCAGCTTTTGGTTCTTCAACCTCAGGTTCTGGATCTGGTACAGCTTCTAAATTTGGTTCAGCAGCTGCTTCAACTGGCGTTGGCGCTGCAACTGGTTCAGGAGACGGGGCCGGAGCCGCTGCTACTGGAGCTGCAGACTGTTGATTTGCCAATTGATTTTTAAGATCAGCATTTTCTTTTTTATAGGCCTGAAGATCTGCGATATCTTCAGCTATAATTTCATAATCTGATAAACGATTTTTAAGAGCTTCAATTTCTTTTTCGTAATCGGTAATCTTACCGCTTAAGTCAGATAACTTTGCATCTTGTTGAGCTGTGTTAACTGATTGAGCAGCTTGCTCTTTAGCTGAAGTGATTTCTACTTCTTTACGTTTTAATGAATCTTTTAAAGTTGAAATTTCAGCGCGTAAACGACTTAATTCAGCTACTTGTTCTGCTCCAGCTGTTCCTGCTGCTGCGGCGGCGGCCGCTGCGGCTTCTGGATCGCCCGATAAAGCCGCCATATCAGCAGCACTCAGCAAGTCATCAACGCCTGTACCTTCAGTAACGGCGTTAACAGAGACTTTCATTTGCGATTGCTGTTCTAAAAGTTTATTTAACTTTTCTTCAAGCTGCGCAAAAGTCACATCTTTAGTTATACCAGCGGTTGCAGCCTGCTGATTGGCAAATAATAAGCGAAAAATAAGAACGACGATAAGCAACGCAACGATAGCTGCGAGTGACTGAATTACCAGTGTATTATGCGATGCAAACCAATCTAAGAAAATGGCCATATTTATATCATCAAGTAAGGTGTATCTCTTTGCAATACGACACTGGTCCAGCTAGACTCGACTTATACAAAGGAAATCAAGTGGCCACTTTCGACCTCATTATCAAAAACGCAGATATTGTTACATTCTCTGAATCTCAGAACCAAATGGTCCAGGAAAAAACAGATATCGCAGTTCTAAATGGAAAAATCGAAAAACTAGGAACTCTCAGCGCAGCCGATGCAGCCCAAGTGATTGATGCCACTCACCTAACAGTTCTTCCTGGAGTGATTGATTCACAAGTGCATTTTCGCGAACCCGGCTTGACCCATAAAGAAGATATCGAATCAGGTTCACGTGCCGCAATCTTAGGTGGAGTAACGACTTACTTTGAAATGCCGAACACCAACCCTCCGACAACAACAAAAGCGCTATTTGAAGATAAATTAAAAATCGCTTCTGAAAAATCATCGGCAAATTACGCCTTTTTTATCGGTGGTGGCTCTGAAAACTTTGATCAGTTAGCTGAATTAGAAAAACTTCCGCACTGTTCAGGTATTAAAATTTTCTTAGGCAGTTCTTTTGGTACACTCTTAGTTGATCAGGATGAGCTGTTAGAAAAGATTATGAAAAATGGCCGCAGACGTTTAGTGATTCATGCTGAAGATGAAGCGCGCCTAAAAGAGCGCAAACAAATCGCCATTGATGCTGCCGATGCCAAAGTTCACCATATCTGGCGCGACGAAGAAAGCGCCTTGATTGCCACAAAAAAATCAGTGCACCTTTCTGAAAAGCACCAACGCCACATTCATATTCTTCACATTTCTTCGAGCGAAGAAATGGCTTTCTTACGAAACGCCAAAGAACAACAATTACGCGCGTTTGGTAAATCTTTTGTAACAGTTGAAATCTTACCGCAGTATTTAACTTTATCTGCGCCTGAATGTTACGAACGCCTAGGGTCACTGTGGCAACAAAACCCACCGATTCGTGATAAACGCCATATGGAATTTTTATGGAAAGCGGTTCTTGATGGCACCGTGGATGTGATTGGTTCAGATCACGCACCACACACCTTAGAAGAAAAAGCTAAAACATATCCGAATTCCCCGTCTGGAGTTCCGGGCGTACAAACACTAGTTCCACTGATGTTAGATCAAGTGAATAAAAACAAATTACCATTAAAACGTTTTGTTGAACTTGTAACAGAAAACCCGCGCAAAGTTTTTAACTTAAAAAACAAAGGCCGTATTCAAGTGGGTTATGATGCTGACTTTACAATTATCGATATGAAAAAAGAAAAAACTGTCGAAAAAAAATGGTTAGCTTCTAAAACCGGATGGTCTCCGTTTGAAGGACAAAGTTTTAAAGGTTGGCCGGTGATGACACTTCTTAAAGGCGAAGTTGTTGTTGACGGTGATATGTTAATTAAACCGCGTGCGGGCACGGCTTGTGACTTCGGCATCTAACCCGCCACCGCGCCCAAATCCCAAAGCGCAAGCCCTATCACTTTTTTTCGGTGGTTTACTTCCGGTCATAGCTTTCACCGTTATCGAAGAAAAATACGGGCCGCAAGCAGGTTTGATCGCCGGTCTTACTTTCGGAGTCGGTGAAATTATCTACGAACTTGCGCGCTATAAAAAAGTCAGCCAGATCACGTGGATCGGAAATGGGCTCCTTTTAGGACTTGGTTTGATTTCACTCTTTTTTAACGACGGTATCTGGTTCAAACTGCAACCAGCCATTATGGAATTTGGCATGTTTGTTTTTCTACTGGGATCATGGGCCTTAAAAAAGCCATTCTTAAAAATCATGGTCGAAAAACAAAATCCAGAAATTCCGCAAATTATGAAAGATAGCCTCAGTGGTATTACGCTAAGAATGGCACTGTTTTTTCTAGTTCACGCGGTCATCGCTACCTATGCCGCCTTTTACTGGTCAACCGAAGCATGGGCCGTTCTCAAAGGCATAGGCCTTACCGTTTCAATGATCGTGTATATGATCGGCGAAATGTTCTGGATGAGAATGAAACAATAATACGAAAATTACCAAAATAAAAAACCCACATTTTTCAATGTGGGTTTTCTTCTTACACAAACTTTACCGTTTTTAACGAACTTGCTTGGTAGGCTAGGCGCCCCCGCAAATTAGTTACAACGACGTAATTGGAAGTGGTATAACATACCAGCGCTGATGTCGATAGAGTCAACGATCATCATAGTTTGTTCCATACGTGAATTTGACATAGATGTCGCAGAAGCGTTGATCGAGAAGATCACTTCTTTAGAACATGCAGACCAGATTAAGTTAGATGCGATTAAGTTATTTCTGATTTGGAAAGAGTCAGCTTGTGGACCAACGAAACGTTTTTGGAAAACTGGACCACGAGAACCAGCGTAGAAGTACTCAGCACGGAAATCATTGTATGCGCCAGCGCCTGGGATCGCATTGAAACCACGGTAATCAACACCGATTAACGCTACAGAGTATCCGTTTGGAACACGTACTGGAACGCGTAAGTTACAAGATTTACGGTCTACACGGCGACCTGTAGTGTTACCCGCTTCAGCTGCAAAGCTGTCGAATAATACTGACATTGTTGTTCCATCACCAGTTGTAGTAACTGAAGCTGATCCAGCTGGACAACCGTTACCACCGTAAGCTGGTTCACCTAAAGTGATTCTTGATGCCTCAGCAGAAGCCGATGCTAATACGATTGCCGATAAAACTAGCAATGATTTTAATGCGTTCATGAAATTCCCCCATTTGTAATCGCCGTAGCGATTGTTAGTGTTATTTTGTGTGACGCTTTGGCTACCTAGCCGTGAAACGTCAGCGACGAAGAACGCTAAAGCAATCGCTTTGCCAAATTTAATGAGGTCAAAAGGACACTGAAATAATTACGTTACATGAGAGTCGCAGCGTTTTTGCTGCAACTCTTGTTAAGACACTTTCATTTACAAAAAAGTGAAATGCTGTGAAAAGAAAAAATTATTTTTATGGCACTTGTGTCCACTCAAGCGTTGAACCTGCATAGATTGTTAAAGTTGCACCACCAGCAGTTAAACTTGATTGCAACTTCACAGCTCCGCTCGCTGATGGAACAATGATTCCCTCAACCAAAGCGATCAACACCTGCCCGCTGCTGGCGTTATTAGCCGCTGCAGCTACTGGAGTATTTGGTGCTGTGACAATTGAACTTGTGATCGCTGAGGTCGAATACGGTATTTGAACTTGCGCCGCAAGGACTGTCGCCGTCGGTGAGTTCAATTGAAAGCGCACAGTTTTGTTAGTCGCAGCCACGCTAAAAATCACACTGAATTTAAATTTATAAGTGTTTCCTGCCGTTGCATTAAAAGTTAAGTTAGTTAAATCGGTAAGAGTATTTGTCAGAGATTGATTGGCTGTTACCCGGCCATACTGCGGTAAACCGGTTGCTGGCACCCAGCTAGAACCATCGTACTCAAGCACTTGTCCTGCCGTTGGAGCTGTTGCACTGACCGCCACACCCTGAATTTTCGTAACCGTTAATGAATTACTTCCGGCTGTTGATGTCACATCACCACTTAATGCCGGCAACCGGGCTGTGGCTAAAGTTCCGGTAGCACTTGCAGAACCTAAATCCAAACTCGAAACCGTAGCAAACCCGCCTAAACCTAAATTCGTGCGCGCCGTAGCTATATTAGTTAAATCAGATAAGTTATTCGCTTTAAGAGAAACTGTTGCACTATTAGCCGGAGTATAACCTAAAGCCGAAATCACAGCGGCGCTTGTCGCTGCCATTTTATTATTGAATGTCGTCCAGTCAGTTCCAGTTAAATACCCACTCACTGAAGCCGTTGCCTGCGTGATAGATAAGTTTGGAGATAATCCACCAGTTGATTGTAAAGGGCTCGACACTGTAACTGAAGAAATACCACCGCCGAATCCCGCATCAGTCGCACAAGACCATGCGGTGCCATTAAATGTTAAATATTGGCCTGCAGAACATGTCGGAATTAAACGGTTCACCATATTTGCACCGTTGTACTGCAAGATATGATTATTGGCTAAAGAGGTAAAACTTACGCCTACGCCCTGAATTTTAACAACTGTCGAATTAGAAACGCTTCCTGTAACGTCTCCGGCCACTGTGATATTTTGACATAAGAAAGTTGAACTCACACTATTCCAATACATCGATTGGCCAGCTGTACAATTTGCCGAAGCCACGTAAGTATTAAAACTAGATTGTTGTAAGGCTCCTGTAATACGTGAATCATTACCGGCAGCGACTGTGCCTGCACTGGTTCCAATACTTAACGTAGCTGCTGAACCTAATCCTAAATTAGCGCGTGCCACTGTGGCAGAAGCTAAATCACTTAAATTATTATTTCCTTTAGCGACAACGGCATTATCGGCCGGACTATAACCTAACGCCGCTGTAATTGCTGCGCTTGTTACGCCGCCAGCCGATGGCAACGTCCAACTTAAATTACCACTGCCATCTGTTTGCAACACTTCACCACTGTTACCATCAGTTGTTGGTAACACCAAAATATAATCTGCAAATGAGTTTGGTGCTTTAAGACGAACGCTGTTCGTGTTTGTACCTTCATAAAGATAAACATTTTGTACTGAAGAATTCGTTGCTAAAACTGAAGCTGCGATTAAATTTCCGCTACCATCACGACGAGCCAGAGTGCTTGCTGTTGGAAGACTTGTCGCTGCGTTAATATCTGTAACCGCTGAAGCTACGGCCGCTGCCGTTTTACCGCCGACTGATGACACCACTGTGGCTGAAATATTTCCCGTCACATCGCCAGTCAAAGCTGTAGCACTTGTCACTACACCTGAAATATTTGAAGCTGTTAAAACCACTGCACCTGTTTGGCCATTCACGCTGGCCACTGGTGCACTTGCTGCAAACGTCATGGGTACATATTGCGAACCATTGTAAGCCAGCACTTGTCCCGATGTCGGCGTTGTAGCAGCCACCGTTACACCGCGAATTTTTTCAACCACGGCGGCTGACTGAGTTCCTGTGATATCACCGGCTAAATTTCCAGAAAAGTTAGTGGCCGTAACTGCGGTCGTTGCCGATGCGGCGCTGTCAGCAATACCGTTCACGGCTAAATTTTGTAATTTATTAAAGCGCGTTGCATTTGAAAGTAAAGTTTCTAAGTTTGATTGGTTTAACGATGTAGCTCCGTTTTGCACTAAAATATCTGAAGCGACTTTACCACCGACTGATTCAGCATGAATCGCATAAGGTGTTGCTCTTTGGATATAATCAATAACCATATTATCGCCAGAAACTGTAGCGCGAATACGTAATACACGTGTATCTGTGGCTGCCGGGTTATATGTTTGCCCGCTACTGACCTGGTTGTTGTTGTTATCAACACACGTTAAATTATTTTTTGCAGACGAATTATCATACGCTGCCTTTAAAGAAAAGTTAGGATCCCAAGTGCCACGCACACCGGTACCTAAAGCTAAAGAAATCGAACCACTTACCACGGTTTGGGTATTAAAATCTTCGGCGTATAAAACGCAGCCGTTACTGGCCGACAGAATTTGCACCGTAAAATTAGCACTCGAATCGTCAGGGTAAACTCCTGATGGGTTTTTAAATTTAAGCTGAACAGGAACACCCATCTCTACCGCATGCGCTAGAGATGCCATCAAGACTACTGTGAAAAATATTATAAATTTATTCATATTTTACTCCAACCGTCCATCCGCTTAATAAAGTCTTTTGCTCTACCGGGTCAGTGTTGTCGTGAGTTACTTGCCACCCGTTGGCAGTCGTTACAATCTCACCGTGCTTTACACTATAATCCGCCGCATCTGTCACCGGTGTGACAGATGGCTGCAGGGCTTCACCTGGTGCAAAACCTGAATCTGCACCGGGACCGCTGCAAGCGACTATGAATAAAAATGGCACTAGCAACATCAACTTCAACATAACTCGAATCGCCTCTAATTAATAACAATTTAACTGACATCAAATCTAAAGTCTGATCGTCATATCTCGATTAAAGTTAAGGTCATAAAACAAGATATGAAGCAAACTACACACTGTTTTTACGCAAGGTACACATGGTAAGTTTCAATGTCGCTATTTGCGACTTGAATTTTTTAACAAAAAAAGACAACAAATTTACAGGAACTTAACTTTTTTTGTTTCTATTCATATTTAACTTCTACGGTCCACCCGTTGGATAAAGTCTTTTCTTGTACAGGATCGGTGTTGTCATTAGACACTATCCATCCATTCGAAGTATGAAAAACCTCGCCGTACTTAATATGATTCGTAGAAGCTGTCGTAGGAAGTGTAATAGGTGTTGCGACCATACCGGGAGCAAAGCCTGTTTCTGCGCCAGGTCCAGAACACGCCGTTAAAAATAAAACTGGAATGATCAGTAAAAAATTTAACATTTCTCTACACGTCCTTTAGATGAAATACTAACGAACCGCTTTCAAAATTAATATCAATTTCACTGACAGTAAATAAAACGCGACCAGAGTTGCGTCTTGAATTTACAGCTTCTTAACAAGACAATAAAGCGCTGCAAAACAAATGGTGAGAATAATATTTTGCGAACGACCACTCGTCTTTTTAAACATAGAAAGCTGATCGTCAGCACTCGACGAAAGGTTTAAACAAATTTTAATTAAAAAACAAAAGATAGCATTATACGCGACTTGAAATCTCACGCATCAGGAAGAGACTCGCTATTTTATGACTTTTAAATTTTTGATTTTTTTTTGACAGAAAAAGGGACTGTGTTATTTCGTGTTCGAATTTGTCAAAGCTTTTTCGATACGGTCTAAACGCTTCTTCAGCTCTGCATTTTCTTTTTCTGTTTTTTCAACACGTGCTTTAAGCTCTGCATTTTCTTGTTTTACCGAGGCAATCTCACGTGCGTTTTGTTCTGTACGATCAAAAAGTTTCATAATACGGGCGTTGAAAACTTTTAAGGCTTCAATGATCGGGGCCACTAACTTATCATAGGATACTGATTTAAATCCTGAATCTTTATCAGTGCGTACAACTTCCGGATAAACTTTTTCTAAATCTTGGGCGATAAAACCAATCTCATGTTGCTTGCCGAATTTTTCTTTATCTTTCCAATCGTACTGAACTGCATTTAAAGATAATAATTTTTCTAACGAAAAATCCAGCGGCTGAATATGTTCTTTTAAACGTCTATCTGAAGACGCTGTACAACCTGTGCTTGTACAGACGATCGTGCCGCCGAAACGTAAGCTTGATGCCGCAGCAATATTGACCACGCCGTTAACATCTAACGGATAGGCCGGAGAAGCTGTATTGATACCGATGTTACCAGCCTGCGTAATACGCATACGCTCAGTCACATTACCTGGGGCCGTGGTCGTTTGACCCGTACCAAAAAGAATACCACCATCATTGCCACTGCCATTGAACTGCATGTACCCCATCCACGTCGCATCGATTTTTTGTTGAATACGTGTACCGGCATCGTTCCAAGTAGATCCGGCTGCGGTTCTAATATGTCTGACATCAAGTTTACTTCCGTTACCACCAAGACTTCCAGCCCATCTTTGCATTTCGATAACGTTATTTAAAGTTGATCCTAAAGTTTCAGCCTGAACGTCGAGCTGAGCTGCAGGCGTTGTGGTACCAATACCGAAGCTACCCGTTGCTGTAATAGTCGCTAGAATTCCGTTTCCATTTTTAAAATTATAGCCTCTGACAGTCGAAGGAGTCTCAAAATTAATACCATCATCATTTAAACCAACATTTAATGTGTACCCTGAAGTGTTTCCTCCAGTCGCAAAATTCATAACCTGCCCGCCACTGACAATTCCTAATTTACCCGTCGGAGTTATTGTGCCAATACCGATATTGCCCGTGTTAGTAACTCTCATTCGTTCTAACCCTTGAGTTGATAACATAATAGCGGCAGTTGACGCGTTAGCCACAATCTCTACACCGCTGGCTATGGCAGAGTTACTAAACAACGAAACTTTTTCGCCACCCGAATGGCCCGTGCCTGATAAAAATAATCCGGCAGAATCAGAGCCATAAGTTGTGCCTGAGTTTGTTAATGTAAACCCACTGCGCGCACTTGTTCCAGTATTATTGTTTCTCACGTTAACCGTCGTGTCACCATTTTGTGATTCGACGATATCCAAATTTGTACTTGGTGTGGTTGTGCCGATACCGATAGTACCATTACCGCGCATCACAAACCCAATGGCATCGACCACATTGTTGTTAGCTGAAGAATACCGAATCGCAAAAGCATCATCGACATTATTATTTTTTAAATCTAAAATCAAAGATCGTGAAATCCCACCTTCAATAACACTTCCGACAGTTGTTGTAGTACCTGGATTTAGTGCCGTGATATCCTGACCTACATCGAAGTTCATATAACTAGTTGCATCGGCACCAATTCTAGCTGTACCCATAACATGCAAATCCGCCTCTGGATTAGTTGTTCCGATACCGACGTTACCCGATTGAAGCATCGTAAATTTTTCTGTGCCAGACGCATTTGTTATTCTAAATCTATCGTCTGTCGAAACTTCGCCGAGTGCCCACTTTAAAGTTCCAGCTTCATGCAGAGAAAAATTTGGATTACCGGAAGTCGCATTCACAACCACCTGGTTACCGGTAAAACGTGCGACGTTTGTTCCAGAGCTAATCACATCAAGTGTATAAGTTGGCGTTGTTGTACCAATACCCATCTGACCGTTACCATCATCTAGTACAACTCGGTACGCTGGAGCACCCGGAGTTGTTGTAAAAGAGTCTGTCACTGTTCCTACTTTTCCCGAAGAATCCCAAGCGATAAAAGCTCTCGATGTTGAACTTGCTACTACGCCGAAAGCTGATGATGTGCTTGGATTAAATAATCCTAACCATCCGGTATTGGCCGAGTTCATTAAGAACATACCACCGATATCGCCACCCGTATTTTTAATTTTTACAACCGGGTCTATTTTACGAATATCTAAAATCGATGTCGGCGCCGTATGACCGATACCGACATTACCACCGCCCGCTGCTAATAAAACATTGCCTTTAGATGCATGCGTTGTTGCTTCCAAACGTAATGAACCGCCTGAGGCTGTGGAGCCATAAACATACGGCGTGATAGTAGCCGAAGTTGCCGTGACTTCTGCACCTTGAATATTTGATGACGTAATAATTGTACCTGATGAATATAAATTGCCGGCGACACCCATTCCACCTTTAACAATTAAAGCTCCCGTGCTTGAATTTGTTGAAGCCGTTGTTGCTGAGACCGTTACGCTATTACCAGCTGCCGGCCATAGAGCAATGCCTGACGTCGAAGAAACAACTGTTACGTTATCTAATGTTCCTGCTGTGGTAGCTGTTGCAATTGTTCTGCGCGCACCAGCGCCATCAGTGACATAGAAATCAGTTCCATCATATTCAACTGCACCAGCTTGTGGTGTTGTTAATAATGTTCCCGCCGTCATTTTTAATGGCGCAGCTCCCGTTGATCCAGCCATGACGTGTAAACGCGCTGTTGGAGAGCTCACACCAACACCCGTGTAACCAGCCTGTGAGATTGTCATTCTGACTGTATTTGAAGTGGCCAGTTGTAACTGCGCTGATGTTGAATTCAACACCATCGCGTTAGCTGCCGAATCAGTGATGTTAAAATTAAAGCCATCACCAGCATTACCCACTAAACCTAAATAACCGTGAATCTGATTATTATCCTGTTTGAAATGAACAAATGGATTATCATTTTCACCGTTATCATCGCTATCTGCCTGTAAAAGTAATTCAGAGTCACCCGTCGTTCTGGCATCTAAATCAACCAATAGCCCGCTTCCAGAAACGGCATTCATCGTCACTTTACCAGTTGTACGGTTCATTGATAAAACTGTAGTTTCAGATGATTCAATCACACCTAAATCTAACGAATTATTCAATGAATGATAACGAACAAAACCACCGTTTTCAGCCAGATCTTCGGTTAAACGAATTGTCGGGCCACTTGCAGGATCATTTGAAGCACTGCGAATACGTAATGTTGGGCTTGCAGAAGCATAAAGATCCATTAAATAACTTGGTGAATTTGTGCCTAAACCTAATTTACCGTCGCCGGTTAAACGCATGTATTCGATTAAGTTATAATTTGGTGAAGCTGAACGCACGTGAACAAAGCGTAAATTCTCATTGAAATCATCACCGTAAAAAACAGCGGTATCTGATCTGTTCACTCCTGAATTTAATAAACCGATGCCACCAAAATCAGAACCACCATCATGGGCGCGGTAATTCATCTTAAAAGCTGTTGATGATATCACTGTAACATCATTCACAAAACTCACAACGTTTGTTGTTCCACTGACATCTAATGTAAAGGCTGGTGTCGATGTACCAACACCCACATTACCACCACCAGAAGCCAGAAGCACATTACCTTTTGTAGCGTGAGTTGTTGATTCTAAACGTAACGACCCACCTGGGGCGGTTGAACCGTAAACGTAAGGTGTAATCATTGATGATGTCGCTGTAATATCTGAACCTTGAATGTCGGATGAAGTTATGATTGTACCTGATGAATAGATGTTACCAGCCACACCCATTCCGCCTTTAACGATTAAAGCTCCCGTGCTTGAATTTGTTGAAGCCGTTGTTGATGAAACAATTACTGATCCGGCCCCAGGAACCATGGTGATGTTTCCTGTCGAGTTGATCGTTGACGCGTTGTCGATAGAGCCAGAAGATGTACCCGTTGCTAAAGCACGACGTGTGTTTGTTCCGTCAGTAAAATATAAATTAAAACCATCGTATTCAACGGCACCGGCTTGCGCTGCGGTCGTTAAAGCACCTGATGTAAATTTTAATGGTGCGATAGTTGTTGTACCTGAAACAATTTGTAATTTAGCCGTTGGCGCATTTACACCAATACCCACGTTACCCGTATTACTGATCGCCACTCTAACAGTATCACTACTAAAAAGTTGGAACGAACCCATGCCTTTTGTACCAATGAAAAGATCATCTTCGGCGGCAATTGTATTACCATCCATATTTAACGTTGTACTTGTCGCTTCTTGAATACGCACAACAGAGTTGTTTAAATTCAATGATCCGACCGAACCCAAAGTTGTAGATCTATAAAAGTGATTTGGCACTGCCGGAGTCGTCGTACCAAATCCCACACGGCTGGTTCTTGTAATCACCATCGGTGTAGTACTATCACCGTCAGCACCATCACCCGCAGAAAAGTTAATTCCATTTTCACCACGTAAGAATAAAGTATCACCGAACTGCTGAATTTCATTGGCGTCAAAGGCAAGAACACCACTTGCACCACCTTCAATTAAAAGACCGGCATTTGCCGTATTCGAAGAAGTTTGGTTTATTGTTGTTCCGGTAGATCTTGCCACATGCAATAACGCGGTTGGTGCAGATGTGCCTACACCAACACTGCCCGCATTAAAATAAGAATCGCCGTTGCTATGAATTAAAGTTTTCGTCGCACCCGTCTCATCATCTAACTGCACATACATTCTGTTGCCCGCACTTTCATTTGCAAGCATACGGCTAGAGCCTGTCGAGGCATTGATTCTTAACACAGTTGCTGCCGCTGCAGAACTAGCCAGAGTTAAACGCGCCGTAGGAGCATTTGTTCCAACACCGACATTTCCTAAATTATAATAAATAGACGAACCATTATTTAACCACTGTGTTGAAGAGCTTGATTGCGCCGGAGTAAAACCTAAAGCCGCTGTTACATCAGAAGATGATAACTGCGCACCACTCACCACACGGCCTTTACCATCTACTGTCACTTTCGTGTATTGTGTGCCAGATGTTACACCAGTTTGATTTGCTAATCTGGCATCAGCGATAATACCTGTTGCACTAGCACTTCCTAAATCCACTGTATTGGCTGTTGCAAACGCACCTAATCCTAAATTCGTACGCGCTGTCGCGCTCGATGTTAAATCAGATAAGTTATTCGCTTTTACGAGATAAGTTCCAGAGGCTGCATTATTTGCCGGTGTATAACCTAAAGCGGCAATCACCGCTGCTGATGTGGCATTTAATTTGTTTAAGAAAGTTAAATAGTCTGCATTCGAAATAAGACCTGCTGTTACCGAGCCTGTCGCCGATGCTAACGGAATATTTAATGTATGCACACCATTCGCTGTTACAAATGCTGGCGCATTGCCAGTAACACCGTTTGCAAAAGTTTGTGTTTGCGAAGCTGAACCATTCAACGAATTTACACCAACCGTTGCAGCACCGAAAGCTATCCACGTTGAACCGTTACAGTATTCTACATTGCCTGAATTATAACGTAATGTACCTGCATAACTGGCAGCACAGGTTGCGGCTTCCATACTGATTTTTAATCCGCCTGCTACATCTAATTTTGTAACCGGCACTGAAGTACCAACACCCACATTGCCGATGTTGTAGAAAATCGCTGAACCTGATGTTGTCCATTGCGTAGAAGCTGAAGCACTTGCCGGAGTATAACCTAAAGCTGTTGTAACATCCGTCACAGAAAGCTGAGCACCACTGACGACCCGGCCTTTGCCATCAACCGTTACTTTTGTATATTGCGTGCCACTTGTTACTCCAACGCCTACTGAAGCCAACGTTAATACTGAAGATCCAAGTGGCGATGTTGCATCACCAGAAAAAGCCGGAAGTCTCGCCGCCGCTATAGTTCCTGAGGCAAATGAAGAACCTAAATCTAAAAAGTTAAGTGTCGCTAAAGAACCTAAACCTAAGTTATTGCGAGCCACTGTTGCTGAAGTTAAATCTGATAAATTATTAGCTTTAACAAGATAAGTTCCAGAAGCTGCATTATCTGCCGGCGTATAACCTAAAGCCGAAACCACATCAGAAGATGATAATGCACTTCCGCTTGTTACACGGCCTTTTGCATCCACCGTAACTTTTGTATAACTTCCAGCTGTTACGCCAGAATTCGCTAACACCAGGGAATTGTATACTCCCGAAACATCACCTGCAAAATTTGTCGATGTTGTTAAAACGGTTGCACTATTTGCTGGAGTATAACCTAAAGCAGAAGCTACAGCCGCCGATGTTGAATTTAATTTGTTTGAGAAAATTAAGTAATCTGCATTTGACACTAAACCCGCAGTTACAGAACCTGAAGCCGCTAAAGGAATATTAAATGTGTGAATACCATCCGCTGTAGAAATGTTAAAAGCTGTTCCTGTCGTTCCTGCAGCAAATGTTTGCGCACCTGAAGTAGAACCATTGATATTCGTAATACCGGCGCCCGCTACACCAAATGGCATCCATGAAGTTCCATTACAATATTCAACAGTTCCCGAATTATAACGTAATGCCCCCGCAAGACCTGAAGCACATCCTGTTGTATCCATACCGATGCGGATAGCACCTGACACATCTAATTTTGTTGCCGGAATTACGCTGCCAATACCCACTGATCCAGAGGCAGTTATTACAAACGGAACACTCCAGGCAGTCCCATTCCAGTATGAAGCTTCAAAATTATTTCTGCGTGTTGTCGCTGCGTTTTGATCACCAATTGAACCTACCGACCAACCTTTATTATCAGCGCTTGGATTCGAACTTCCTAAAGTTTCGCCTGGGCTTCCACGTTTAGAAAAATAACGAACAGAGGCTCCGGAGTTGTCTGCACCTTGTAAGTTGATATGCATTGAAGCTGTCGAACTTACTAGTTCTAACGCCGACATTGGATTACTTGTACCGATACCCACAAAACCGGAATTGTAATAAATTTTGCTGCCGTTACTTTCCCACTGCGAAGAAACAAGGGCCGCCATCGAAGCAGATAATCCTGAAACTGTGTTTGAAATTCCAGAAACTGTCGAAGTTAAATTTGAAACTGTTGTTGAAAGCGAAGATACTGTCGACGAAACAGCAAATACATCCGAAGCTACAACGCTAACGCTTGAAGAAACCGCAGACACATTTGAATTCGTTGTCGCTAACGACGAAGAAAGCGCTGTTACACTTGCGCCGTCAGCCGGTGTATAACCTAAAGCTGTCGTGACTGAACCTGAAGTAACACCTGCACCTGTATCAACGGCCACACAAGAAAAAGTAGCACCGTTGTATCTTAACGCTTCACTTGCTCCGCAATTAGCTAGTGTTGAAATTTGCACGAAATCAGAAGCGGCTTTGCCATCTAATTTTTGCGTATCGTTTGCATACATCGCGTAAGGAACAGCGTTGATGCTCATCGCAGGTAAAGTCTGCCAACCGTTACCATCATGAAATTGCATCACGATCTTACGATTATCATTAGCTCCTGGAACATAGTTACCAGGCCCACCCGCATCACACGTTAAGCTTGGAGTAATGTTTGAAAAAACTTGTTCAAACGTTGTCGCTGAAGCGGGATAAGTTTTTACACCTGATCCAAGAGCAAACGAAATCAAACCACCAGTGGCAGACATGTTCACTGACGAATAAGTTTCAGAATAAAGAATACAACTGCCCGCCGGATCAAGAATGGTAAATTTAAAATTTACGTTAGCCGCTTCAAGTGGATACCCATCTGGTTTTACGATTTTAGCTTGATAGGTTGTGCGTGAGGGACCTGCAACAGCAGGCATCGCATTTACTAAAATAAATGCAAAAATAAAAACTAGTGCTACTGTGTTCCGCCAACGTGAGTGATTCACGTCATACTTATCGGCGTAAATTATCGTTTTCTAAAGGTTTTTAGAGGGAAATTCTCAAAATTAGACAGTGTTTTTTTGCTGACAGCTTGTTTGACTTAAAAACAAAAAGACCAGCTTCGCAGCTGGCCTTTCGTTTAATTTTGGTAATTCTTTGACAGAGTTTTATCATCTGCCGCAATCACGTGTGACAACAGATTGTAATACGTGTGGTGCATAACTTTTTTATACATTCTTGTGTTTAGATGAAAAGCATCGCGAATCAGAAATAACCAGTTGATCATGCTCTTTTTACTACTCGGAAGTCTGATATCACCCCCGATGATTGTCGGGTCACTCATCGGCGAAATTTGATCTGGCGCCAGAGTTTTCAGAGGTGCTAACCCCTTCTCTGGATTTCCATCATAATATTGCGAAAGCCCTAAATGCTGAATGTAGAAAATATTTTTTCCGTCAGCTAAACGAGATAAGTACTTACAAAGCCCTGCTAACGCCGGATTTAGCCTTTCAGGTGTTGGACTTCTCATTCTTTCAAAAATTTTTCTGTATAACCCGATTTTGTGATTCGGTGTAAAGTTCGGAAAATCATAACCTGTTAAAATAATTTTTAAATCCGGACGAATTTCTAAATAACGATCCATGATTTTTTTAACAGTAGCCGCTGTTGATTTATAAATCTCCAGCTCTTGTTCAGGTGTAGAATCTTTATTCCACACTGCCATCATGTCGTTTCCGCCCATTGAAAGATAAATATATTTTAAGCGAGGAGTTTCTTTTAAAAATTTAATAACGCGAAGATCTTGCTTTGAACCAATCCACTCAAAACCAGCTACGCCAAGTTTTGTCGTACGCAAACAACGATTGTCTTCAACAAGGTTTGCATCCACATCGCGAATCATCTTACCCATGCTGTTATAAACACACGGAAACGAAGCCCAACTATCGCCGACGATAAGAATTTTATCTTTCTTACTCATCAGTTCAATTTGATCTTCGATATCCATAGTTGCATCGTCAGAGTTTTGCATCTGCTCGATTTGCTCGACAGAAATATAATTTTCGTCGGTCAATTCACTTAAGTCAGAATATGTTGGAATATCGTCGACTGGTTGTTGCGAACTTGAATTATCCGCACAGCCAAAGTGCACAAAGACAAAAGCTAGGACAGCAATCCTTGCAATATGATTCTTCATTTTAATTTTCCCCTGATGTTTTCGTTTATTAACGTAAACAAGATCAGGATAATAAAGTTAGAGCGAATGCACTACAGATTTTTTAAGATTTAATTAAGATCGCGACTCGTATGCAAAGATTTGCATACTCATGCAAATGCATAAAAATGCAAATGCCAAAAAATAAAAAAGCCGGTTGTACAACCGGCTTTTCGCTAAGACTAAGTCTTTTGTGTTAACTCAAGACTATTGGCAGAACGGTAATTCAGGCATGATACCGCACATGATTTGACACATCATTGGATCGCCAAGTGGACATTCGCCATCGCCAGGGTTACCTGGATCAGAAGATTGAGCTTTACCAACATTGATATCTAAAGATGAAACAACGTTACCAGAAGCATCAGTCCCTTTAACAGTTACTGTACCTTGAGCTTTTGCAGTTAATAAACCTGACTCAGAGATCGTTGCGATATTTGCATCAGAAGATTCAAATTTCACTGCGCCTTGGGCGTTTTTCACTGTGAATTGTTGAGTAGCATCAACCGCTAAAGTTGTAGCTGCAGGAACCATCCAAGATTGTTTGTCTAATAATGCGTTAACAGAAGCTAAAGCATCGATACGGCAGTTACATGCAGTTTCGATTTGAACTTTCGCACCAGTTGCTTGCATTAATGAACGGATCTCAGCACCAGTTAATGAAGGATCTTGAGCTTTTAAGAAAGCTACTAAACCAGCTACTAGCGGAGTTGCCATTGAAGTACCAGATAAGTTTCCGTACTTGTTACCAGGTAATGTAGACATAATCGCATCACCAGGAGCGGCGATAGAAACCATCGCTTTACCGTAGTTTGACCAGTAAGGTTTAGTGTCGTTTGAGTTAGAAGCTGCAACCGCGATCATGTTCGCTGTGTTAGCGTTCGTTGGGTACATATCAACGTTATCGTTGTTTTTACCATCATTTGCAGCAGCAGCTACGAAGATGATACCAGCAGCATCAGCACGTTGAACAGCTTCGATAAGTGGTTGAGCTTGTGATTTAGGAACCGCAGCACCCCAAGAAGCAGAGATAACTTGAACGCCTTTTTCGATAGCGTAGTCGATTGATTTGATACCGTTATCTAAGTCACCAGAACCGTCAGCACCTAAGAAACGGATTGGCATCATTTGTACTTCTGGAGAAATACCTTGGATACCGCCGTCAACTAAACCAGTAGCACCGATGATACCACCGCAGTGAGTACCGTGACCTGGATTTTGCGCGCCAGTTAAATCCATTGGATCTGCATCGTTATCACGGAAGTCGAAACCTTTAACCATGTTCGGTGCTAAAGCACTGTGGTTATAGTCGATACCAGTATCGATAACTGCAACAGTTACAGATTTTTTACCTTTGTTACCAGCTTTTGCCCAAGCTTGAGGAGCGTTAACTTTCGCTAAAGCGTATTGCTCTTTTAAACCAGTGATATCTGCAGGAGCAGAGAAAGCTTTGATTTTGAAGTTAGGCACAACGTACTCAACGTTTTTGTCTCTTAAGATTTCAGCTAATACACGAACTTTTTGGAATTCGTTTACGCTAACTTTTAAAAGTTTGCCCGGTTTGTGCATAGATTTAACTTGTAAACCGTTTGCTTCAGTTTGCATGAACACGATATTGTTCACAGCTTTTTCATTTTTATACTTTACTAAGTATTCGCCAGCGTTTGCTGAAACCGAAAGACCTAATGAAGCTGCTAACAACACAAGTGCTGATAGTTTTGTTCTCATTTCCCTCTCCTTGGTGAAATATTATTGAGCAAATCCTCAAGGTTCCAACTTGGAACCGTTTTTTCTTTGAAAGATCGTATCGCTCTAGACCCTTAAAACAAGAAATATTTAAAAAAAAATAAAACTAACGCAGCTAGACCAAGGTTGAGGTATCCCCGTAACGCGCAACACACTCTATATATATGTCTTATCTACACGTCGTCATACTAGCCCTCGTTGAAGGCCTTACAGAATTTTTACCGATCAGTTCTACAGGTCACCTTATATTAACATCACATTTTTTAGGATTAACTTCGGATGATTTTCTAAAAGCGTTTCAAATTATTATTCAATTCGGTGCGATCATGGCCGTAGTTGTGATGTACTGGAAACGTTTTTTAAAAGTTGATATTAACTTTTATAAAAAAATCGCGTTTGGTTCATTCCCCGTTTTGCTTGCCGGCTTTTTATTAAAAGATGTGATTGATCAATGGCTTGATAGCACAGTGATTGTGGCATGGTCGCTGGTTATTGGCGGTATCGTTTTCGTACTTGCTGACATGTACATTAAACCGACCCAAGGCAAACACGATATTTCAGTTCTTGATTCGGTAAAAATTGGCTTAATTCAATGTATCGCTTTAATTCCCGGAATTTCCCGCTCAGGCGCCACGATTCTTGGAGCACAAACTTTACGTTACGAAAAAACTTCGGCTGCTGAATTTTCTTTTTTCTTAGCAGTTCCGACATTAACAGCGGCGACACTATATAAAGCTTGGAAAATCCGCCACATTATCGACAGTACGAACGCCCCGCACTTAATTGTGGGAATTATTTTATCTTTTATTTTTGCCTGGCTTGCGATTAAAGGTTTTATCGCTTTTGTTTCGCGCCATGGATTTAAGTGGTTTGGTTTTTATCGTATAGTTCTAGGATTATTGGTGCTTATTTATGGAAGATAATATTTTTCAAACATCAGCGAGCTTTATCTCGGCTGAAATGCAAGAAATTCTAAATCATCAAATCGTTGTGATGGCCAACTGGAAATGGTTAGCCTTAGCAGCAGCTACGTTATTTGTTCTGTTTATGAATAAATTCGTGCGCGTTCTTTTATACAAAATTAAAAAAAGTATTAATTTACCTGAAGAACGCACATTCTTTTCTTATTTCTTACAGCAAAATATCGAACGTGGTTTAAGCTGGATTTTAGCGGCGTTAATGGGAATGGCTTTAGTAGAAAATCTAGAGCTTCCACCGAACCTTGAAAAATACTTATTAGTCATTCTAAAAGTAACACTAGGTTTACACGTTGTACGTTTAGCTTACTTCGCTGCTGATGCATCGGGATTATTAATCGATCATTTAGCAAAAAAAAGACAAACACAAATCGGTGACCAATTAGCTCCTCTAGCAACAAAAATGCTAAAGACACTTGTGATCATCATCGGTTCTTTAGTGATCTTACAAAACTTCGGAGTGAACGTTTCAGCGATCCTAGCCGGTCTTGGATTAGGGGGCGTCGCTTTAGCTTTCGCAGCCCAAGATACTGTCGCAAACTTTTTCGGAACTGTGACTATTTTATTGGATTCACCATTTAGAGTCGGCGATCACGTTAAAATACAAGATGTTGAAGGTGTCGTTGAAGAAGTAGGTTTTCGTTCAACCCGCATCAGATCTTTAACAAACACTTTAGTAACTTTACCAAACTCAACAGTCGCTAAAGAAAAAGTAGACAATATCACAGAACGCCGCGGGGTTTGCCGCTTCCGCCACATCTTAGGCTTCACGTACAGCGCAACCCCAGAACAGATCGACCAATTCAGTGAACAACTACGCTACCACCTAAAACAAGATCCAAGAGTGCAACAAGACCGCGTAGCCGTACAATTCCACGAATTAGCCGACAGCTCACAAAATATTTTAGTAAATTTTCACTTTGTGGTGCAGCCAGATGAATCAGAAGCGTTGATTTTACAAAAATATTTATTAGACATCGTAAAACTATCCCAAGCTTCAAAACTAGATTTCGCCTTCCCAACGAGAACTTTGATTATGGAGAGTGCGAAGCTTAGTTTATAATTGGCCGCTGCGCTAGCTACCCTTCCTTGGGCAGCCTTCCTGACGACCTCCTGCCGTCAGGCTTACTTACGAGTGTGAGTCGGTTAACTCGTTCATTTAGTATAAAAAATAAATAAAATACTCTTAAAACGAGTTCGGAGGTGGGCGCAAGGTTGCGAATGCAAGCTTGTGACACCCCCGCTGTCTGAGGCTTTAAGAGTATTTTATTTATTTTTTCCGCGAATGAAAGAACTAACCGCGAAGACTATCTAACCAATTACGATATTTCAAAAACTGAGGATCAGATTCCTCAGACATAACTTGCACACGTTTTTTTTCTTTTTGATCTTCAACTAAAGAACACATGACTTGGTAAATTTGCCCGCCATCTGCAATGCGTACGATGAAATAACCAGAAACCCAGTCAGGAATAATATCATTAAAGTGAATACCACCTTCAGATAAGTCGATTGTCGTTGTATCGAAGTTATTTGTTTGCCCTAACACCGTGGCATTGAATTGTTTTTCAATGCGATCGTGCAATCTTGGGTGTATTACTTTTTTTGTTTTAACGACGAAATAGTCAGTATCAGTACTTTCAGCAGGAGCTTCGCTATTTAAAGCGGGATAGCCTTCTTCAAACTTACCTACAGGGGCATAAAGTTCAGGAAAGTCTTCTCTTGATATTCTATGCCACTCTTTACCGCTTTTTTTGCAGACTTTAACTAACTTAATTTCATTTGAAGACAATGTGTTAATCAACAACTGAACTTCGCGCTCAGTTAATGAATATAATGTCCAACCTTTTAAAGAGTTATGTAAAGCCCACATAGGTGTACTCCCGTGATGTCGTATAATTATTTTTTCTTTTTCTTAGCTGGTGCTGGAGCTTTAGAAGGATCATACCCAGCCGTATTAGCTTTGATATTTTCAGCTTCGAGCTTCATTTTTTCGGCTTCAGCATTTGCTTTTTCAGTTTCAGCTTTAACTTTTAATTCTTCAGCTTGTGATTTGTACTTTTCAACCGCAGCAGCTAAAGCTTCGCGCTCTGTTTTGTATTTTTCAGAGTCTTTTTTCATTTGCGCGATATCAGCTTCTGCTTTTTTCACTTCAGCTTCTAACGACGCTTGAGATTTTTTAAGCTGGTTAGACTCGTTGTTAAACTGAGCTGTCTCTTTTGCGAAAGAAGATTTTGTTTTTTCAAGTTCTGCGCGTGTTTTTAACGCCTGTTCTTTTAATTTTTCTTCTTGTTTACGAACTTCTGCAAATTTTGCTTTTTCAGCCTCTAAATTCTTTTGAATTTCCTTAGCTTCAGCATCAGATTTTTTAGCATCTTCTTCTAATTTTTTAACGTTTGCTGTTGAAGCATCGATTAGCGTTTTGTGTTTTGCTAACTCAGCTTCGTTTTTCTTTTTCTCAGCATCAGCTTTAGATTTCTCTTGAGCTAATTTAGCTTCGTTCATTTTTAATTCAGCTTGGGCTTTTTGAGTTTGCGCCTGAGCTTTTACTAAATTTTGCTGTAACGTGCGTTGTTCGTTTTGTTGTTCAGCAGTTTCTTTGATCGCTTTAGCTAAATCTTCTTGCGCTTTAGCTGTTTCTTTTTCAGTGTTTTTCCACTGAGTTTCAGCGTCTTTAGCGGCTGTTTGCGCTTGTTTTGTTTTTTCTCTAGTGTCAGCGGCTTGCTTTTTTAAAGCTTCGATTTTTTCGCCGAAAGCTTTTGTTTTAGCTTCCAAGTCAGCTTGTTGTTTTGCTGATTGGGCTTGCTGTTTTTCAGCTTCAGCCATTTCGAATTTCATTTGCGCTAACTCTTTTTCATACTGCGCTTGAGCTTTTTTAGATTCAGCTTCAGCACCACGAGCTTTTTCTAAAGCTTTTTTAGCTTCACTTAATGCTTGTTCGTGTTTTTTCTTTTCTTCTTCAGCGCGTTTTTTTGCCTCTGCTGCATTGACTTTGGCTTCAGCGGCATCACCGATCGCCTCTTCAGCTTGAATTTGCGCATCAGTAGCATCTGCTGCGTGAACATTTTGAAACATGAACGTTAATGCAATTACTAAAACTAATTTTTGTACTGAGAACATAACTACCCCTTAAAAACTCAAAATTTTTCTGTCTTTAATAGTAGCTTTCCTTAAGAAAATTGAATACTTCCAGTTGATTTATTGAACGAAAGTCCAGATGACAAAACAAACATTATGTTTCTTCAATGGTAAGATCTTTCTTCAAGATGACATCGCGGGTAAATTCATAACTGAAAAGTAAGGTTAAAGCGGTGTAATAAACCCAAACCAATAAAACAATGAGCGATCCCGCCGCTCCGTATGAAGACTCAAGTCCTGCACGCCCCAGATATAACCCGATCAATTGTTTACCCACTAAATAAAACACCGTACTAATGGCCCCTGAAATCCAACAACTTTTAAAGGTGGCCCGATCAGTGGGAACAAACCGGTAAATCATCGCAAACACCAAAGTAAAGGCCGCAAAGTTGACCGTAAAAGAAACCAAGCCCCACAAAAAACCCATGCCTTCTGGATAAAAAATCGCGATAACCATTGTGAAAATTAATGAAGCCACAGATAAAAAAGCAAAACCAAAAACTAAACCGACCGAGAACAGTTTACTCTTTACAAAATTCCACACGCCACCTTCTTCGTGGTGTAAAGCGTGTTCATTAATTTTATCTAAAGCAATTTTTAACTGGGTGAATATCGCAGAGGCGGAAATCGCTAAGACTGCAACCCCGATGATTCCTGAAATACCTGAAAGCTTCGGATTTTTATCAGCACTTTCAATCATCGCTAGTATCGTTGAGGCGATTTTTTCTCCGACCGCCGTTGTTAATCCTTCATAAATATTTTGCTGTAAATCCGGAGACAGTAGTGAAGCGAAAGATAAAATGATTAACATAAAAGGCGCAAGAGCCAGCGCTGTTGTGTACGCGAGCGAAGACGACATCACGAAAATATCGTGCTTACTGGCGTTTGAAACCGCCGACATTAAACGATTTTTAATATCAGTAAATGTATCTTTTGCGACTAATTGCATACGTATCAAAATTAGCAATTGGTAAACCAGCTTTGCGACATGATTAGCTAGGCGCTCATTTCACCCCTTTTCCCGTTTTGCCACGGGAGTGGAACAAACACTGACAACCCTTTCGCGTCACTGTCCAGCCCATTGACAGCTCAAAACGCATACATTGCTTATAAGCTTGGTCAATCTCTTGCTCTAGATAGAAGTACCCCCCATGGCGGCTAGGCACCCCCCCCTTACCTGGCCGTCTTTTTTTTTCTCTTCCTCATAAATTAATGCTTAAATTAAAAAATGCGACAGACTCTCTTAAGTCTAATTTTGATTTTTTCATTTCTGACAGCCTTGGCTCAGCTTCCCGCAAAGCCCTTTGTGTTAGTGATCGACCCAGGCCATGGTGGCGTTGATGCCGGAGCTGTGCGCGGTATTTTTAAAGAATCAGATATCACCCTTAAAGTCGCGCAAAAGATGCAGTCACTGATTCAGGGTGAATTTTCACAAAACATCGAAGTCATTCTTACCCGCGAAACAGATAAGAGTTTATCGTTAGAAAATCGTGTGCGCTTAGCCGAACAGAAAAAGGCCGATCTTTTTATCAGCCTTCACGCCAACAGTTCGCAAGCCAGTTACGTGACTGGTATGGAGTTCTATTTTAAAAAAGGCATCTATGCGCCCAAATTGCCTGCGATTGAAGCCAGCACTGCCGTTAAAAAAATTATTGGCGATCTCACAAGCTTTGGCCAGATTAGACAAAGTCTAAAATTCAACCAGCTTTTACAAAACCAAATTAAAGCTTGGCGCGTTGACGAAAAGACCGTGATTAAGCGCGCCCCGTTTTTCGTGATCGAAAAGACTTCGATGCCTTCAGCTCTGATTGAAATTGGCTATATTTCTAACTTAAGCGAAGCCAAACTCCTACTTACCGATGAGCGTCAGCAAGAGATTGCTGAAACCATCGCCAAAACCATTTACGACTTCAAAAATTTGCAGGTTTTGGCACAGTAGAAAACCTACTTTTTACGAGTGACTTTCACTCTGTAATTTAGTGTTATATTGCCATGACAAATCCATCACAATCATTCGTTCGCGCCGATAAACGTCTTCACAACCAACTTCGCCATATCAAGATCACACCTAGCGTGTCTGATTACGCAGAAGGTTCTGCTTTAGTTGAATTCGGCAACACTCGTGTTCTTTGCACAGCCACTTACGAAGCGAAAGCGCCACAATGGTTAGTCGGAACAGGTTCTGGATGGGTGACGGCTGAATACGGCATGTTACCACGCTCAACACACACACGTATGAAACGTGAAAAAACAGCAAGTGGCGGACGCACTCAAGAAATTTCAAGATTAGTGGGCCGTTCGTTACGTTCATGTGTGGATTTAAAATTATTAGGCGAAAAACAAATCATCATCGACTGCGATGTGATCAACGCTGATGGTGGTACTCGCACAGCAGCTGTTACTGGTGGTTTTGTCGCTCTCGCATTAGCTTGCAAAAAATTACAAGCGCTTGGCGAAATCAAAGCTAACCCACTTAAGCACTACGTAGCTGCAATCTCTGTTGGTTTATTCGAAGACACGAACAGCACGTTAATTCCAATCTTAGATTTAAATTACGATGAAGATTCTGAAATCGGAACCGATATGAACTTTGTCATGACGAACAAAAATGATTTCGTTGAAGTTCAAGGTACAGCCGAAGAAGGCACTTTCTCACGCCAACAATTATTTGAAATGATGACGATCGCTGAACACGGCTGCAAAGAATTATTTCAGTACCAACAAAAAATCGTCGGCGAATATTTCGCATTACCTCAAGGATAAATGACACATGGAACTTTGGATCGCCACAGGCAATAAAGGTAAACTTGAAGAATACAGAATGGCTTTACGAGCTGTACCTGATATTCAAATTTTTCATCAAGGCGAAATCAAAGGTTTCACAGCCCGTCCTGAAGATGGCCAAACTTTTTTAGATAACGCCCGCATTAAAGCGAAAACTTTAAAAGCCGTAAAACCAAATGCTTGGGTATTAGGTGAAGATGCTGGCCTTGAAGTTGTGGGTTTAAATAATCTTCCTGGTGTTCACTCAGCCAGATACGCAGGCCCAAAAGCGGCGGATTCTGAAAACGTCGCAAAACTTTTAAAGATGATGCAAATTAGAAATGTCTCTCCACGTACGGCGCAATTTAAATGCGTGACTGTGGTGATTACTCCAGACAATCAAGAGTGGATTTTCGAAGGTACCATGAAAGGCACAATCGGCCCTAAAGCCGTTGGCCAAATGGGCTTTGGTTACGATCCCGTATTTGTTCCTGATAATGAAACTAAAACTCTGGCTGAATTGGGTCCCGGTTATAAGATCCAACACTCACACAGAGCTCAAGCACTGAACCAATTCTTAGAAAAATTGAATTCAGTCTTACCACAACAATAACTGCAACTCGTCATAGGGGGATGAAATGATGACTGATGCAAAAAATTTTAAAGTGTTCGCAGGTAACACAAACAGGGAGCTCGCAAAACAAGTCTGCGATATCCTGGGAATTCCGCTTGGCGAAAGTAAAGTGACAAGCTTTAACGACGGCGAAATTCAAGTTGAGATTCACGAATCAGTGCGCGGAAAAGATGTGTACGTGATTCAAAGTACCTGTCCGCCAGTGAATCAAAGTTACATGGAATTATTTATTATCCTTGATGCTCTTAAGCGTGCCTCGGCAGCTTCTATCACCGCGGTTATTCCGTACTACGGTTATGCCCGCCAAGATCGTAAAGTTGCACCAAGAGCTCCAATCACAGCAAAATGTATGGCCGACCTTATCACCACAGCGGGTGCTAACCGCGTAGTTTCGGTTGACCTTCATGCTGCTCAAATTCAAGGCTTTTTTAACTGCCCGTTTGACCACTTATTCGGGGTTCCGACCCTAGCCCGTGCTTTTAAAGAAGCCCATGGTGAAGGCGATGAATATGTGACCGTTTCTCCAGACGCTGGGGGCGTTGAACGCGCTCGCGCCTTCTCAAAACGCATTAATTCGTCTTTAGCGATTATCGATAAGCGCAGAACCGCTCCAGGCGAGGCTAAAGCCATGCACTTGATCGGTGATGTGACTGGTAAAACTGCCGTCATCGTGGATGATATGATCGATACGGCCGGAACGTTAACACAAGCTGTTGACAGCCTACTTAAGAATGGGGCAAAACAGGTGTTCGCTCTTGCAACTCATGCGGTATTTTCTGGCCCGGCGATCAGCCGTTTAATAGAAAGTCCGATTACTAAAGTGTTTGTGACCGACACAATCCCTTTATCTGAAGCAGCGAAAAAATGCGGTAAAATTCAGGTCATTTCAGTGGCCGGAGTTTTAGGCGAAGCGATCAGAAGAATTCATGATCATGATTCAGTAAGTTCGCTATTTGATTAAAAAATTAAGTGTCATAAGACACAAACAATCCCACCGATGAGTACGGCAATTACGCCGAATGAGTAAGTGGTAAAAAGGAAAAAACAATGTCAAAACAAAGAATTGAATTAAACGTAGAAGTTCGTGAAACAGGCCGTGCTAACTCTCGTGGTTTACGCGTTAACAAAATGGTTCCAGGTATCATCTACGGAGCTATCGAAAACCAAAACGTTTCTGTACACGTAAACGACATCTTAAAATACAACACTCGTGCTTACGAGAATGCTTTATTAAACTTAAAATCTTCTGATTCAAAATTAAACGGCAAAGTTGCCTTAATCAAATCAGTACAAGTAAATCCACTTTCTCGTAAACCTGAGCACGTAGATTTCTTCGCTTTAGACTTAAACAAAGCAGTTCGCGTATCTGTAGAGATCAAAATCGAAGGTAAAGCGATCGGTCTTTCTGAAGGTGGTTTATTAAATATCGTTATGCGTTCAGTAGAGGTTGAGTGTTTACCAACAGCAATCCCTGAATTCTTAACTTTAGACGTAACTAACTTAGGCGTTGGCGAATCATTACACGCTTCTGAGTTAACAATGCCTGCAGGTGTTAAATTAATTTCTCGTCCAGAAGTTACAATCGCAGCAGTTGTTGAACAAGAAGAAGAAGCAGCAGCTACTCCAGCAGCGGCAGCAGCTCCAGCAGCGGGCGCAGTAGCTCCAGCAGCAGGTGCTAAAGCGGCAGCTACTCCAGCAGCAGCTAAACCAGCAGCGAAAAAATAGTTTTAATCTTTTAAGATTTAAATTTCGATTCTGTAAAGAATCAGAAAAAGGCGACTACCAAGTCGCCTTTTTTTTATTTCTAGAATTCTAATTTTCAGTTAAGGTAATCCTATGTTTTTAATCGCATGCCTTGGTAATCCCGGATCGAAATATGCAATGACCCGTCATAATATCGGGTTCATGGCCGCTGACTATTGGTTAAAATCTTTAGGTGGCGCTGACTGGCGCGAAGAACACAAAGCCTTAACTAAAAAATTCAAAATCGAAGGCCAAGAAGTCATTTTAGTAAAACCTCAAACCTATATGAATTTATCAGGTGAATCGGTTCAGTCTATTATGAATTTTTACAAAATCGACCGCGCCAATCTTTTAGTGGTACATGACGAAGTCGATTTCCCCTTCGGCACGATCAAAATGCAGTTTAACCGCAGCGCTGGCGGCCAAAACGGCGTTAAAAGCATTACACAACTTATTGGTTCACAAGAATATGCCCGCCTTCGTTTAGGCGTGGGGCGCCCGTCTCACCCTGATTTCGCGCTAGCGGATTACGTTCTTGGCAACTTCTCAAAAGACGAGCAATCAAACCTAGATAAGGTTTTAGAAACCGCGTCTGACGCTATCGAAAGTTTTATTCTTGAAGGCATAAATAAAGCCTCAACAAAGTTCAACGGACCTGTTAAGTTGTAGCCTCTTCGAAGGAGTCACAATGGCTTTACAAGTCGGTATCGTAGGATTACCAAACGTAGGTAAATCAACACTTTTCAACGCATTAACTTCTGCCAAAGCAGAGGCTGCTAACTACCCGTTTTGTACAATTGATCCAAACGTAGGTATCGTAACAGTTCCAGATCCACGTCTTGATCAAATTACTTCATTTGTAAAACCACAACGTGTAGTTCCGACAACAATGGAATTCGTTGATATCGCCGGTATCGTAAAAGGTGCTTCACAAGGTGAAGGCTTAGGAAATCAATTCTTAGGTCACATCAAACAAACTGATGCTATCGTGCACGTTGTTCGTTGTTTTGATGACCCAAATGTTATTCACGTATCTGGTTCAGTTGATCCTTTACGTGACGTTGATGTTATCAACACTGAATTAATGTTAGCCGACTACGATACGGCTGAGAAAAAATTAAAACGTATCGAAAAAGTGGCTAAGTCTTCATCTGATCCAAAAGTAAAAATGGAACTTGATGTAACTCAAAGAATTCATGCAGCTTTAGGCCAAGGTAAACCGGCTCGTTCAGTCACATTAAACGATCTTGAAGCGCCTTACGCTTTAGACATGCATTTATTAACTTCAAAACCAGTTCTTTACGCTTGTAACGTGTCTGATACAGATTTCGCTGCTGGTGGAAATGAATGGGTTCGCTCTGTTGAAAAACGTGCGGCTGAAGAAAACAATAAAACAATTATGATCTGCTCTGCGATGGAAGCTGAAATTTCTCAGTTACCTCCAGAAGAGCGCAAAGATTTCTTAGATTCATTAGGCGCTACAGAGCCAGGTTTAAATCGTTTAATCCGTGAAGCTTATGCTTTATTAGGCTTAGCGACTTACTTCACTGCCGGTGAACAAGAAGTGCGTGCTTGGACAATCAAAAAAGGTTTCAAAGCTCCACAAGCGGCTGGTGTGATTCACACTGACTTTGAAAAAGGTTTTATCCGTGCTGAAGCTTACCACTGCGAAGATTTATTCACTTTAAAATCTGAAGCAGCTGTTAAAGAAGCTGGTAAATACCGTTCTGAAGGTAAAGAGTACCTTGTGAAAGACGGCGACATTTTATTCTTCAAATTTAACGTTTAATCGGTGCCAGGCCTTTTTCGCTACGGTTATATTTTACTTAATAACTAATAAAAAAGAGCACTGTTTTTTACAGTGCTCTTTTTTTATTTTTCATACTTTTATCGCGCTCTGTACTTCAGACAACAATGTGGACTGAAACCCCGAGCACAAACCTGGCGTCAATTAATTCTGGGAGCGACGAAATTCAGATCTAAATGGTTCCCATTCTTCTTTTAACGAAATAGGGCCATCTAACTTCATTGGAATAGGATTTAACAGGTACGAATACTTCTCGTGTTCGATCGCTTTGTTATAAAGCTTATCGTAAGTCGCACGGTACGTAAGTACACGTTTTACGTAAGTTCTAGTTTCAGCAAACGGAATATGTTCAATAAATTTATCAAACTCTAACTGCCCTAGATTTTTAATCCATGATTTTACTCTGTGCGGGCCACCGTTGTACGCGGCTGCGACTAGCGGTTTTTGGTTATCCATCTCTAGAGATAATTTTTTTAAGTACGCAGCCCCAAACTCAATCGATTTTTCTGGTGTGAATAATTGATCGGTTTGAATTTTTTGATCCATGATATCAGCCACTTTTTGTGCTGAGTACGGCATAAACTGCATTAAGCCAACCGCGCCCACTGGTGAAATCGCATCTGACTTGTACTGAGTTTCTGCACGCATAATTGATAAGATTAAATACGGATCAATTTTTCTTTTTTCTGCGTATTGAAACACTTTATCTTTATACGCCTCTGGATAAAGCGATGCCCACATCACTGGATCAGCTTTAACTTGTAAAGCTGTTTTCTCAGTTGATGAAAAGCGGTTCATTAACGATAAAGCGCGGTAGTAAAATTGCTGCGTTAAATAGAACTGCGCCATTTGCTCAGCTTTTTTACGCGAGTTAATTTTCTTTTCGATTTCGTATAAATGCCAACGCGCTAAATCTGGTTCGTTTTGTAAAATTAAAAATTTAGCCCAGTTAATTTGTGTCGCTAAATCTTTTTCTGTTTCAACTTCGATACCGGTTGAATCCGTATTTTGAATCACTTCATTTTCAGAGTTCACAATTTGTACGGAACCTTCATCAGTTTCATAACCTGATTGATCTAAGAAACTGTACGATTCCATAATTTGTGAATAGCTTTGTGTTTCAGAAGCTACCGGAAAAGGCCCTTTGTTCATCTTAGCGACAAGCGCGATACTTTTTAAAACCCCGTTATCACGGAATCCTTTTTTCACATTTTCATAACGTAACCACGCAAGTAAGTTGTAGTAAGAAAACGCCTTTTGATCTAATACTGGTGTTGATAGTTTTTTAAAACCGGCAATCGCTGAGCTTTCATCACCCAGTTTTAGTTTTGTATCAGCCATCCAATACGCTAAACGGGCTTCGTCAACCGCGTAACTTGTTGTGGATTCAAAAGCGTCTAAAGCTTTTTGGTATTGGCCATCAAGATATAATGTCCATGCGCGAAGCCAAGCAATCTGGTCAAAATCACGTGTTGGGCGATTACGACGCTTTTTCTTTTTCATGTACGGATGATTTTTGTAAAGCTCATCAAAAATCGCGTGGGCTTGAGTGTACTTTTTAACTTGATACAACAAGAAGGCCTGCTGAAAACGCATCTCTTCGTATTCTTTGCCTTTTGTTTTTGTTAAAATTTTAGCGATGATTTGTTCCGCTTTTTCTAATTCACCGGCACGCTGGGCGATGAAAAAGTAATTGTCTTTGTAATCAGTTTCGAAAAGCTCTTTTTCATATTTCGCTAAATTTTTAAAAGCCGTAACCGGGTCACCTTGGTTTGAATCATAAACAGCACGAATATATGTGCGCTCCCAATCTTGCAATTTCGCGTAACCCGAAAACAGTTCGATTTCACGTAGGGCTTGGTATTCTTTAGCTGCAAATAACAAACGGCGCATACGAGTTAAAAAATCATCTAATGTAACAGGGCATCTTTCTGTTGCCGTTGTCAATTCTACGAAATCAATTCCAGGTTCTGCAATCCAACGGTCACGCTCAGTGTGACAGATTTCATCAAAGTATTTATTTCTTTGAAGCCATTTTAAGTATTCTTCTTCAAAAACTTCACCTTCAGAAGAGCCGCGCAATTGGCGAAGTAACGAACGTGATTCTGTTTTAATAAAACCCACCGCATTGGCAAATTTTAATTGGTCTACCGGAGAATTAATTAAGAAAACGATTAACTCTAAACGAATACGAATAAATTTTTTCTCTTTTTTTAGAGCCAAGTAGTGCTTGTACACATCTTCGTAATTACCCGACCACGTTGATAAAAAATAATCTTTGTAATTATTTAAAATCGGTTGCGACGGAGTCCATTTTTTAATGCTATCAATGGCATTATTTACGTTCTGATTTTTTTTCGTAAATTCAGAGAAAGATTCAACTAACGCTTTATTCTCTTTTAAGAATTCTTGGTACGATTTATCTTCCATCGTATCAATCTGAGTTTTATTCAAGTGCGTAGCTGAAATATCTGTCTTGATCGCCGAAACTGTTTTCGGCGAAGAACTACTTTTACCCTCAAGAAAATGTGGGTTTGGTTTAGAAGACATAGCTAATGCAACAGGGAAGAGAATCTTGAACAACACCATAGTGAATATGCTACCCTTTTTTTACAGTTAAAGCGAAGAACAAAAGGGTCTGTGCCAACTTGACCAACGGCTAGAAGGCACAACACTTACTAAACAGAATGTGGATCAAAAGATAACATACAACAAAGAAGATACACATAGAAGAGGTGCAGCATGAGCTCAATCACAAAAGAATCTTTTAAAGCCGGTGATTTTATTTTTTTCGAGGGCGATATCGAAGCCCACTTCTACATTATTGAATCAGGCACCGTAAAAATTTTCTCGAAAAATAAACAAGGCCAAAAAGTTGAATTAGCCAAACTTAACCCCGGCGAAACTTTCGGTGAATTTGCACTCATCGACAAAGGGGCCCGTACCGCTTCTGCCCAAGCTGATACAGATTGTAAGTTGATGAAAATTTCTGAAGAAGGCTACAACATTATGTTAAACGATCTTCCACTGTGGGCTTCATCAATGCTTGAATCATTTTCTGCACGCTTGAAATCGATGAACACCGCTTTGAAAGAATACAAAGCTCAAGAACACAAAAAATAATTTCAAAAAAATATTATCGTTACGCAAAGAATTTTTAACAATTTCTTGGGGGCCGTTTTGTCACCTGAAGATTTGGTATCGATCATGCAATAATTTCAAAACAGAAACGATTCATGATGATGATATTGAAATCATCTTCACAAAACCACGAAAGGCAATCTCATGAAATTTAAGCACTTACTTCTGACTTCTCTTACTGCACTTCTTGCTGCTGCACAATTGGCCAACGCCGATGATTTTTCACGAATAGATCGCCCGGTTCGCCCGATAGTTAAGCCGCCGATTTACAGTTGCGGAATAGATCCGGCAGCTTCACGAATAGATTTTTCGATACTTAGTCGCACTTCGCAATTTCGCGGACGAGTAAGAGTCACTGCAACAGTTAAAAACATCGGCCACCTCCCTTTTGTTTCTCGAACTGGACAACAAACTGCTCTGTTATATTCAGACAGAACTCTTATTGCCCGCAGAGACTTTGTTAACTTAGCTGTTGGCCAAGCTTTTACATTTACTTACGACCGCAATTGGGATTCTTCATCACCGGCTGAAGGCGAATTCCCTCCACAGTACCGCTTAGTTTTAACTTACGATCCAGATATTTACATCGACGGCAATTCACAAAATGATGATTGCTCAAACGCAAATAATAACCGCGTACGCTCTGGTGCAGACATCAACGCCCTACTTCGCTAATCAAAAAATTTAGGGGCTTATAATGAGAAAGTAAGCCCTAAATCAGTCGCTGACTAAAAGATCGACGCCTTTGCCGTGTCAAAACCTGTTAAATAGCTATAAACAGGTCCTTTTTTCGCAATCAGATTCCGTAGTTATAATTAACTAAGGAGCTCCAAACTCATGAAGCGGAATCTGATTTTATCTCTAGCTGCAATTCTTGGCATAATGTTAATGGCGCAAATGAGTTTTGCCCAAGGCTCTGTACAACCACAAACACAAACTAAAAAAACAAAACGTGTACAGCAACAACAGCAAACAATCATGCCGCCTCCGAAAATGTACGCTGATGTTGAAACTGAAGAACTTCCTTACAAACTTTCTGCCGCTTTGAGTTTATCATACGAACAAAATGCCGAAGAAAATTCAGATGGTATTCGTGGACGTGGTTTAGGTTTATATTTCGCTCCCAAATTTGAATATTATGATTTTTCAATCCGTGCTGAATTATTCTATGGCTATGACTTAAACCAACCTAGCGAAGGATCTGATTGGGCTGACGGAGTGGTATCACTTCTGTACAAAGGCTGGAAGTTATCAGCGATTAAAATTTCTCCGTACACTTCAGTTGAACTTCCTCTTTCGAAAGAATCACGTGAAAACCGTGAAATTGAATTAGTGAATAACCTTGGTGTACTTGTGGCTCTAGATACGAAAGATTTAAATGTTCCTGATTTAAGCTTATCTTACTCAGTAGCTTACGGTTACTACACAAATAAATACACGACACGAGTCAACGGCGAACCGGCGACTGAGTATAAAATCGTTCAAACTGTAAAAGCGGGATATAATTTTAATCCGGTTTCTGTAAGCGTTAAGTTTAAATTCACATCTTCTTACTCTTACGAAGATGTGGTTCGCTCAGGCTTTTTCTTACAAGAAAATATCTCTTACGAAGTTAACGACACGCTTGGATTTTCACTTTACCACTACAACGCGGCCCCGTTCTTAAAAGATGCAACGTACGAAAACAATTTGCAAACGTATGACAGAGAAACTTCAACTGTAGGCGTTTCAACGGATTTATCGTTTTAATTTTAAAAAAGAAGGGTCGCGCTGGAAGCGCGCCAAAGGAACAGTATGAAAAACCTAATTATTTTTTCGATGTTAGCAGTGATGGCCGTGATCAACTTTTCTGGTTGTGGTAAAGCCCAAGAGCGCCCAACGAAGTTAAGTAAAAAAATCTCTGGTGAAGTTGTTGAACTCAAAGAATTAGCCGACATCACTAAAGACGAACGCCAAGACAGCCCTGAAAATATGGCTTTTAAGCGTCAACTTGTGAATAAAATTGAAGATCCTGCTAAGCGCGAACAAGCTGAACTTTTACTTTCACAAAACCGTTTAGTTTATATGTTAATGGATGGCAAAGCTGTTATTCTTGAATTTATTCCTTCAATGATGAACAAACACGCCGAAGCGACTCCGGTGGCTGAAACAGCTGGGACTTCTGAAACTGCGAAGGTAGATGAAGGTGTAGCTAAAGTTTCAGTTCTTGAAGTTAAAAAGCTTCACACTTATGATTCTTTAATGGCGATGAAAGATGGTCGTAACTCAAACGAAATCGAAACCTTAAAAGCTTCGTCTTGGTCACAAAATCACTTTGCTGTTTTATCTGAAATCGAAATTCAAACTGGTGTTTTAGAAAGCGAAAGAACTGATTACAACGAAAAGAAAAGCACTTTAGGCTTAACAGAAACTTCGCTGGCTGAAGCTCAAGTTTTAATTTTAAAATCTGAAATTAAAACCGAAACTGCTGCTAAAGACGATGCTTCCGGTGCCGAGTAGAAATCGCCGCGTACGCGTGCTCGTAAAATTGTAACGAGCGCGCATCTGATTTTTTCACTAACTCCTGATACACCATAGTCACCTGATGCATCGACGCCCCTTGCGGCACTCCCAAAACATCATGGGCTTCCCAATCATGGCCATTATACATAAACATCACCGCTAAAGAACGCCCTACCTCGCGTGGTTCACCACTTGTGACAGCGACTTCTTGTTTACCTTCGGCCTCTAAAACCACCGGTACTTTTTCGGCAGAACCTTTGGCGCGCATGTTCAAACGTGTGGGTTGTTTTGGCTTATGGCGGCCAGAAAGGAAATAAAGCACTAAAAGTAGGCCAATTCCCAGGTTTAAGTATAAAAGCAGTTGGCTATTGATCACTTGTTTATTATTAAGTTACTTCATTGACTTGTAAACGCCAATTTAAGGACACCCGATATGAATCCATTCGATAAGCAAACAGCCATTCCCGGAGTTAAAAAAATCATCGTAGTTGCCTCAGGAAAAGGCGGCGTTGGTAAGTCGACTGTCTCAACTAACTTGGCTTTAGCTTTACGAAAATATGGTAATGTTGGTTTACTAGATGCCGATATCTACGGCCCATCAATCCCGCGTATGATGGGAGCGATCAACCAAAAACCAACTGTTACTAACGGCACTGAAATCAATCCGATCGAACGTTACGGTTTAAAATTAATGAGCATTGGCTTTTTAGCTGAAGAAGGTGCCGCAATTGTTTGGCGTGGTCCGATGTTATTCAAAGCTATGGATCAGTTCTTCCGCGATGTTAAATGGGGTGAACTAGATTACTTAGTGATCGATCTTCCACCGGGCACTGGTGATGTGCAGTTATCTGTTGTTCAAAAAGTTCCAGTAGCTGCGGCTGTGATCGTATCGACTCCGCAAAACGTAGCTTTAATCGATGCCAAAAAAGCGATTGATATGTTCGAACGCACACAAGTTAAGATTGCAGGCTTAGTTGAAAACATGGCTTACATGTTAAATCCTGTGAACGGCGAAAAAATGCAGTTATTCCCTAAAGGCGAAATGGAATCTTACATTGCCGCTAAAGGAATTAAAAAACTGGTTGAGATTCCGTTCAACCCGAATGTTTCTTTAGGTTCTGAAGCAGGTATTCCGATCATGGAAAGCTACTCTGACTCTGCAGAATCTAAATGCTTCCAAGAACTAGCTGCGAAGCTTGTAGAGACAATCTAAGCGCCTACAACCATCAAGCCGTTAAGGCCATTGCAACTCCGCACGCTAGTTAATGTTTTAAGATCGTACGTTAGATGATCTAAAAAGCATTTACTAGTAAGGGAATTTCTTAATCAGATCTATTAGCTTGTCTAAAACCACAAGGATTTTGAAGACTAGACCTAGGACCCATTTAAGTTTGTCTCGTTTCTGTCGATATTTCATTATCACTTTGAAATTCGGCATTCGGAGCTCCTTTCTCGGAAAGGGAGTCACGAAGCCTTAAAAAGCGAGATGGCGTAAGCAATCTCGCTTTTTGCATTTTAAGAACCAAATTTAAAATCTAAATTTTAGTTATGGTGAACACGTTCAACGTACTCAGGATATGTCATATCGTAAGTCGTTAAGTGATTTTTATCGATTTCAAATACGCGTGTTGTGATTTCACGTAAGAAGAAACGGTCATGGGATACCATCATTACCGTGCCTGGAAATTCTTTAATCGCTTTAAGTAAAACTTCACGTGATTTGATATCTAAGTGATTCGTCGGCTCATCCAGCACTAAGAAGTTTACTGGCTGAGATAAGATACACGCTAAAATCACACGTGACTTTTCACCACCTGATAAGATCGAAATCTTTTTCTCAACTTCTTCACCAGAGAATAAGAAAGCTCCAAGTAAAGATTTAATAGAACCCATTGTAGCGTTCGGTACACGTTGCTCAACTTCTTGTAAGATCGTGTTGTTTGGATTTAATAAATCTAAACTGTTCTGCGAGAAGTAACCTAACTGAATCGAAGGGCCTACGTTACAAGTTCCAGAAGAAGCCTCAGTTTGCTTAGTAATAATTTTTAATAATGTCGATTTACCAGCACCATTCACACCGACCACAGCTACGCGGTCCAAACGTTTTACTAACGCTGTCGCATTGTTAAATACGTTTTTATCGCGGCCATCGGCTAAGTGATAAGTTTTGCCAAGTTTTTCAAACTTAACAACTTCCTCACCGCCACGAGGTGGTTCTGGCCAAATGAAATCCATCGCACGATCTTCAGGTGGAATTTCGATACGATCAATTTTTTCTAATTTCTTAACACGTGATTGAACTTGCGCTGCATGCGAAGCACGAGCTGCGAAGCGAGCAATAAACTCTTCTTCTTTAGCTAACATATCTTCTTGGCGTTTAGCTGCAGCGATTAATTGTTCTTTTCTGATTTGGCGTTCTTTATCGTAGTAATCGTAGTTACCACCGTACACAGTGATTTGCTTATTAGAAAGTTCGATTGTTTTTGAACAAAGACGATTCATGAAATCACGATCATGCGAAGTCATAAGAACAGAACCTTTAAAATCTCTGATCCATTGTTCAAGCCATACGATCGATTCTACGTCTAAGTGATTCGTCGGCTCATCTAGTAATAAAACATCTGGCATTAATAATAGAATTTTCGCTAAGCTCGCACGCATTTTCCAACCGCCCGAGTACTGCCCGATATCCATTTGCATATCTTCGTTAGAAAAACCAAGACCACCTAAAATCGCAGCCGCACGCGGTTCTACGTCGTAGCCACCAACCGCTTCAAATTGTTCTTGAAGCGCTCCATATTTTTCAACAACGTCCATCATCTCGTCTTCACCAAGATTAGGATCTTGCAAACGCTCTTCGTAGTGTTTGATTTGCTCAACGATTTTATCAAGGCCACCAGAAGCTAAAACTTCGGCTAATACTGAACGGCCTTTCATGTTCTCGATATTCTGAGAGAAGTAACCAATACGTACGCGCTCAGGTTTTGAAATTGTTCCTTGATCAGGAGATTCTTCGCCCATGATTAAACGAAAGATCGTCGTTTTACCGGCACCATTAGGGCCAACTAAGCCGATTTTATCGCCGGGATTAATTTGAAATGAACCATTCGAATACAGAATTTTTGTTCCAACTTGTTTTGTAACGGCGTTAAAAGCGACCATATGTTTTCCTACTAAATCGATTAATTATTTTGAGACGTTTTATATGCTTTTTTGAGATTAATCAAAAAAAATTGGAAATACAATTCGCACCCAGGCTATTCTTAATTCATACAAGATCACTAAGCTTTGTAAGCTTACTAACGTATGCCGGGTAAAGGTCGTAAGGCCAAGTCAACCTGGGTCAGTTGTTAGTTCATTGGGAGGGACGTTATATGAAGCGAATTTACGATCATAACGATAAAGCACCGAAGTGACGATGCGATAAATAAAATATTTAACCGTTTATGAGGCGAAACCCGTTTACATGGTGTAGGCGCGGTTCGAGTTGACTCTTTATTATTTATAGGAGGTCACTAGCGGTTTTAAAGTATACGGGTAATTCCGTATCCTTCTTTTGCCTCAAGGCAAACCAGAGGAAATTCTGGGACGCAAAGCTATAGGGGCTACAAATGCCAGCCAGCTGCCAAAGGATATAAGAACCTGCGGTGAAGACTGCAATGGAAGGAAAAAAAATTACATTTTATTTCATGGATTGGTTTCATTCCCCTTAACTCTAAACTTATCAGTGGATGACAAAGTTTAGAGTTTTTTTTTGCCTTTTTTTCGACCCACACTAGCCGAAGGCTCCTTCGGACGAAGCCCTGTAAAAATTAATTAAATACTTCAAAAGCCTCAGACAATCCGTTTGGCACACGTTTGCGTTCGCAAACATGCGCCAAGCCCGAACTCGTTTTTGAAGTATTTAATTAATTTTTAAGCTTTCGGCGAGCACTGCTTGGAAGAAGAGCAAAAAGGCAGAAATAAAGCTCGTCGCCTTTGGTGTAGTTCAAATGCCCTAAAAACAGCACCGGGAATTGTTGCACAATTCCCGGTGTCCGTTTGAGCCGAAGCTCTCTATTTAAAATTTATACTTATCGAAAACGGAGTACGTTACTCCCCGCTTAAATTCTCGGGATATTCAGTCTTACGCCTGCGCGTAATTTAGACTTTCTTTTGATGCCGTTGGCTTTGCTTAGCTCGATCACTGAGACATCGAATTTGTCGGCGATTGAGGCTAAAGAGTCGCCTCTTTTTACGACGTAGAAATCAGATGTTGTAACTGTGCTTTGTGACTTCTTTTTTTCTTTTGTCGATTTGCGCTGTTGTAATGGCGTGCGGTCTGGTACTACGATTTTTTGGCCTACGCGGATTGTTTTCTTTCTTGAAAAATCATTTAACTCTCGTAAGTACGCAACAGTAGTTCTGTATCTTCTTGCGATTGAACCTAAGTTATCACCGCGTCTTACTTTGTAGTATTGTGTTTCTACTTGGTCAGGTACGAAATCAATGATGCTGGCTACTGATGTAGAAGCCGCTGTCATGGCCACTTCCATCGTGCCTGCTGGGATTCTTAGGCTTAATGTGTTGTCTTTATCTAACGGAGCAATTTCACCTTTAAATTTTGGATTTAAATCTTTGAAATCTTCGTAGTTAAAGTTCATTTTTTCAGCCATCATTCTTAAGTTTACTGGTTCTTTTAATGTCACGTGGTCAAACTCAATCGGCGTCATGTAATCGATGCCTTCAAATCCATATTTATCTGGATTTTTTGCGATCAATTTAGCAGCGATATATTTTGGTACGTAATTGTCAGTTTCACTTGGTAACGCTCTTTTGTTTTGTGAAAGCTCCCAGAAATCTTTTGTTTTATATTTTCTTACGGCTTTGATCACGCGGCCCTCACCTACGTTGTAGGCTGCCATTGATAAATACCATGAATTAAAAATTGAATATAAATCTCTGAAGTATTCAGCAGCGGCTTGCGTTGCTAAAACCGGGTCACGGCGCTCATCAACCATTTTGTTGATGTCTAAGCTATAACGTTTGCCTGTACCACGAATAAACTGCCAGTACCCTACAGCTGATGCATGTGATCTTGCTGAAGAAGAAAAACCTGATTCGATTAAAGCGATGTAGAATAAATCTTCTGGTAACTTGTTATCGCGTAAAACTTTTTTCATTAACGCTTCATAACGAGTAGAACGGGCTAAGTATCTTTCCATGTGTGGACGACCACGACCTTGGAAATACTTGATCCACATTTCAACTTTTTCGTTAATTTCTGTAGGAATGGTTTCTAATTCTTGATTTTCTGCGACTTTAGCTGAAGCTTTTTCGCTCTCTTGAACACGGAATTTTTCTAAATCACCGTTTTGATCGTACTCTTTGCCTAAATTTGCAGAAGGCGTTGATGACGGTGTGGTCGCACATCCAAATGAAACACACAATAATGCTGTCAAAATCATACTAGACGTTAGTCTCACTTGTATCTCCCCGTAAAATTTAAGGCTACAAGTGATACATCACGTTTTCAAGAGTAAACTTTGCTAATTTTCGCTATGCCAATTTACGGCAATTCAGACACGATTTTATTTGATGTCAGCTTGAGTTCCTTGAACATTTCTTCTGCTGAGTTACGACTAAGAGCCTGTTCCCGCACGGATTCCGGAGCAAAACCCACCATCTGAAAATAATCAAATAATTCGTTTAATTTCTTCTCGTAACTTTGGCGATAATTCTCAGGCATTTTGTAAAATAACGCTGCCCAATCCTGCGTAGCACTCTCTTCTTGCGCCAAATGCGCTGTCACCAAGTAAAGTAAGTTGATCGCTTCAGCACCGAATAATTTGTAATCTTTATTTTTTACCGCACCTTCAAGCACTTTCATTTTCGTTTCAACTTTGAAAGATAATTGCGGCGCTAAACGTAAATTTTTAAGAGCTAACAAAAATTGTCCCAGCACCGTAAAAACCGCACCTAGTGTTACAATAAGCAGCACTGGCAATTTAACATCTCCCCACGGAACCCACGACGAAGATAATTCTGTGATCGGTAAAAAGATTTTTTCTTCGGCCGCTTTTTCTGTGGCAGCTTTATCACTGGCTTTCAGCGGCGCTAATGTTGAACCCTTGATCGGCTCAGTGATGGTGATTTTAAATTCTTCTGTCGATTTTGTGATGTACTGTTTTAATGTCGGATCAAAATATGAAAAATTAATTTGCGGAACTTTCACTTCGCCCGGAGCCTTAGCAATCACTAAAATTTCAAATTCTTTATAACTTAAACCATCTTTGAAAAATTTAGATTCACTTTTTGTATCGTAGACTTCTAAATTTTCAGGCCATTGAATGGCCGGAAGCTCGATCACCTTCGCATTGCCTTGACCTTCTAAACGCACACGTAAAGAAATCGGCTGCCCTGCGGGAAAAGATGTTCCGTCTACTTGGGTTTGAATTTGAAACTGCCCTACAGCGCCTGAGAAAGTTAAGGGTTTTCCTTCTTGCGGAAGCGGCAGAACGCTGACTTCTAAACGTTTAGATGATTTGGTGTATTCTTGCGCAGAACCCCAACCAAATTGCGTTGGTAAGCGCACTTTACCTTTAATTTTAAATTCATCAATGGTCACTTTACCTGGTTTAATCGGAAATAGCGCATGCGCTGCAAGTAATGCTTTACGATACATCACACCATTCACTTGCTCTTCGGTAAATTGCAGTGATGGCACTTCTTCGATGATTTCTTTCCAAAATCCTTTTAGATCAGGAAATTTCGCACGGTCTAACGATTCTAAATTACCACGCGTGTAAATATGCCAAGTGGCAGTGATTTGCTCACCTTCGTAAACTTGTTTTTTATCAACATCTAATAAAATAAAAAAGGCTTCATTGGTATTTAAACCTTCGATCGTGCGCGATGGAATTTGATTCGGTTGCGCAAAACCAGGATTAAAATTAGGGTTTCCACCGCGACCACCGCCACCAAAACCTTGACCGCCCATTTGACGCTGAACTTCGTCTAACATTTTTTGACGCTGCTTCATGAGCTGTGCAAACATATCGTCTTCTTCAGCAAATGGATCATCCTCTTGAAAATTCGGGCGACCGGCTACGTTTGGACGTTGCTGTTGTTGCTGTTGTTGCTGGCCTTCGCGTGACACCGACATCTTTTGTGGGGCCGACATCATCTGTTTGCCATTCACTTCAACCGTGAATGAAGGAATCATCACGATTCCGGCTTTTGTGGCTTCGTAAACAAAAACAAATTGTTGTGAAACAGTTTTTTGAAAATCTGTTTTACCGTTTACAAAGTTCATGCGTGTTGATGAAGATTGTCCGGCATTTTGCGCTTGTAAGAGTTTTAACCCATCAATTTGTGGAACCTTCGGATCAGCCATTTCAAAATCATCTGAAGACTGCACCGTTAAATAAATTTGAACTGTATCGCCCAAGCCCACTGATTCTGGTTGAACTTCAACTTTTAATGAATCTGCGGCAAAAGCACTTACAACTAATATTTGAAAAAATAAAACGAGGAATAGCTTACCAATCTTTTGCATTTTTATCCTCTTTACGGTCTTTTTTATTATAATTCGCGCGGATCTTTTTATCTTGTTGCGATAACTCGCCTAAGATTTTTTTAACGTCGGCTTCACTTAACTTATCGCCTTCGTAAGGGCGCGGTTTATATTTTGACGTCTGCTGGCGATCTTGATTTTGATCTTTATCTTTTTTATCTTTATCATCGCCTTCTTTTGGATCTTGATCTGGCTTACCCTGCTGGTCTTTGTTTTTATTATCACCTTGACCACCGCCTCCGCCACCTTGCTGCTGCTGAATCAGAAGTTCAATATTGTGCTTAGTTTCTATTGACACAGGATTAATCTCTAAAGCTTTTTGATAATACTCTAAGGCTTTTTCAGTTTCTTTGGCGTTATGAAAACGAAGTCCTAAATTGTAATAAATTTGAAAAATATCTGCCGGAGTTAATTGATCTTTGTAACGTTCTAATAACTCCAAAGCATTATCAAAGGACTGGCCTGATTCATCTTTTTTTTGCAGATAATCAAAAATGATTCCTAAATTTGAATGCGTTTGCACCGAGTTGGGTTCGTTTTCTAAAATTTTTAATTCGTACTCCATCGCAATTTCAGTGTTTTTATCTTGAATCGCATTACGGGCTTTGTAGTCGTACCATAACGAACTTAAATTCGGCCACGGAAGTTTATCTGTAGCTTTGACCACTGGCTTTTGCGGTTTCGCTACAGCTGGCTCTTCTGTTTTAGCGACATTTTTTTCATCCGAATATTTTTCGTTTTCTACTTCGGCAAAAGCAAGGCCTGCCGCTAATAAAATAATTAAAAAGGACTTAGTATTCATAACGCCCTTTCCACATAATTGGTTCTTTTTTACGATCAGTGATTAATAAGCTGAATAATAAAATAATGATGCCTAAACCTAACGGGTACGCAAATTTTTCGTCGTACTGAACAATCATTGATGAATCAAATAAAGCTTTTTCGTAATGGCTTACATCTTCGGCGATTTGTTTTAAGTGACTTCCGTCAAATGAAGCAAAGTAAAAGCTACCTTCGCCCGCTTCAGCCAGAGATTTTAAAAATTCACCCTTAACTGTTGTTAAAATAACATTACCGTCTTTATCTTTTTTTGAACCCGTTAAATTACCAAACGGATCACGTGTGGGAATTGTTCCACCTTTTTCAGTGCCGTAAGCTACCGTGATAATTTTAGCCCCGTCTTTTGCTAAAGCTTTGGCAGCTTCTAGTGCCCCTTCTTCTTGGTCTTCACCATCAGAAGCGACTAAAATAACTCGCGTTGTTTTTAAATCTGGCGATTGTGTAACGCCACCTTTTTCAAAGGCTTCTTTAGCAAACGACAACGCTGGCTCAAACGCGGTACCTTGGGTTGATACAGAATACGTATCTAGTGAATCGATATATAATTTTAAAGCACCTGGGTCTGATGTTAACGGCGACATTAAAGCAGCACTGCCCGCAAACGCGATTAAACCTGTTTTATTTCCCGGCATTAAATCCATTAATTTCGCCAGGTCGATTTTCATTTGTTGTAAACGTGAAGGTTTTACGTCTTCAGCTAACATTGAATCTGAAACGTCAGCCACGATCATCAGTTCTACACCTTCTGATTTAACCTCTTGCTCAGATTGACCCATTTGCGGGCGCGCTAAAGCTAGAATTAAAAAAAAGCCGCCAACAACTTGTAAAACTAATTGCAAACGGCGTTTTGGAAAAGAAACACTCGCTCGTAACCATGGCACAACTTTTTTACCGAAAGCTTGGTTTAGTTTTTTTTCTGAAGTTTTCTCGAAATAAAAATATAATAGTACCCATACCGCAAGCAGGATTAAAAAAGCAAAAGCTGATGTATTACCCCAACGTAAAACCGACATTAGGGACCTCTTTTCAAGAACGAATAATTTAAAATGCGATTAATTAAGAATAAAATCACACCCCAGATAAGAAAAAGATGAAAGTATTCGTTATAGCGCACATACTTTTGATCTTCGATCTTGGTCGTTTCTAAGCTATTGATCTCGTTAAATACGCCAGCCAATGAATCTTCGCGGGTGGCACGAAAATATTTACCACCGGTTGTTGAAGCCATTAACGCCAGTAATTCATCATTTACTGTCGATTCAAAGGGTTGGTAACGTTTCACTTTATTACCGAACATATCTGTTGAATAAATTGGTAATTTTGTTGGGCCTGATTTACCAAGACCAATTGAATAGATTTTAATACCGTAGCCCTTAGCGATCTCTAATCCTGTTTCAGGATCGATCATGCCCGAGTTATTTTCACCGTCTGTTAAAAAGATCATCACACGTGTTTTAGCTTGTGAATCTTTTAGTCGTGCAGCACCCGCAGCTGTAGCCACACCGATCGCTGTACCATCTTTGATACGCGCTTTTTGTGCTGTTTGAATCTGCGCAATACGTTCTTCAATTAATTGATAATCTAACGTTGGCGGAACTAACGTAAACGCTTCACCGGCAAAGATCACAATACCGATGCGGTCTGATGTTCTTTGTTTAATAAAGTTGGCAATCGTTTCTTTAGCCGCTTCCATACGGTTAACCGGCTTCATATCTTCGATCAGCATCGAATCTGAAATATCAAGAACGATCACGATATCTAAACCATCTAAAGTGCGTTTAGTTTTTTCATCGCGCGTTTGCGGGCGAGCTAACGCAACGATCATTAAAGCTAAGCTTACAAATAGCAAAATCGTATTCAATTTGACTAATTGAACGCGGCCACGCCCCTGCCATGCTTTAAAGATTTGTACGTTGCTGATCTGAAAAGTGGCTTTCTTTTTTTGCGCACGGTGAAAGTACCAGTAAAGCACGGGTAACAATAACAGAAGTAAAAAAGCCCATGGGTTAGCCCAGATAAAACCTAAAAATGTCATTTTGAAAAGCCTCCAGTTCTGTAGGCATTTTCACAGCGAGCAATAAATTCATAGAAACGTTTAATAAACTTCGTTTTTTGCTCTAACGTTAATTCTTTTTCTTTAGCTAAAAGTTCGATGTCTTTGACGATGTTGTAAACTTGACGACGTTGTTCTTTTAACTGTGGGTGACGTTTTTTAATAAACGCCACGGTTTCTTTTAAATTCAAATTAAAAATCGGCACACTAAAACGGCGTAAGATATAAACTTTCGCGGCTTTTTCAACTTCGCTGATCGGAAAATCTTTTTTCTCTAATTCACGAATTGTTTTATAAAACTGGTTATCAGGCGCTTGTGCTGATTCAAATGTGTCAACTACAGCTTTAAGCTGTTTCCAGCGTTGCGTGCGTGCCGCTAAGTAAATGGCTTGCGCAATCACCGCTAATAATAAGCTTGCAAAAATAATCGTGTACGCCATGGGCCAATGAAGCATACCTATCGCATAACCAAAAGGTTTTGGCGGCTCTGGATTTTTTGGATCAGGCTTTGGTAAAACTGAAACCACTTCAAACTGCTGCGCACCTAACGAAACTTGCAAAGTGCCATCAGAAATAATCATATCCGGAAACTGCACTTTACCCGCTTGGTATAAAGTCATATCTACATCAAATGAATCTGTACTGCGGGCTTCAGCTTTAAATAATTTAATAATAAATTTACTTTGTTCATCAGTCACAAACTGAGCTTTGGTAAAATCAAACGATTTATCCCAACTGCCTTGGCAATTCAGAAAAAAATGACGGCCCACTGTTAACTCTTGGGCTTTCAGATCCGGAACATCTGGAATGACTGTCGTACACTTTACCTCAGCCATTAACGAGATTTCCTTCTTTTAAAAAACGCTAATAATGATTTATGAAAATTATCGTCGGCTTCAAAAGTGAAACTATCCACACCTGAGCGTTTTAGATTTCTTTGAAAGTTTTCAAAATCATTTTTAAATTTAGTTTTCATTTCTTCTCTGAAAACTGGATTTGATGTATCGATTAAAACTGTTTCACCAGTTTCAGAATCGTGCAAATCAATTAACCCCACATCAGGAAACATAAATTCAGCAGGATCAGTAACAAGCCCCGCGATCACTTCGTGTTTTTTTTCTAAAAAAGTCATCGAAGCTTGGTAATCTTGATCTTGAAAGTCAGATAATACAAAAATAGTTGCGCGTTTTTTTAAAATACCGCGTAAGTAATCAAGTGCTGCACTAATTTTTGTTTTTGTTGATTTTGGTTTATAAAATAAAATTTCACGTAAAATACGGTAAACGTGGTTTTTACCTTTTTTCGGCGGAACAAATAATTCCACATCATCAGAAAATAATAATAAACCCACGTGATCATTATTTTTAATCGCCGAGAAAGCTAACGTCGCAGCCACATAGGCTAACGTTTCGCCTTTAAAGTGATCGCGTGAACCGAAATCATTTGACCCTGATACATCCACACAGATCATTAGCGTTAATTCACGCTCTTCTTCAAAAGTTTTTACATACGGTTTACCGGCACGAGCCATCAACGTCCAAGCGATATTACGAACGTCATCGCCAGCGACATATTCACGAAAGTCAGAGAAGGTCATTCCCTGCCCTTTGAATTTAGTGTGGTATTCACCCGAGAAGATATTATTCACCATCTTACGCGTATCAATTTCAATGCGCTTAATCTTTTTTAATATCTCTGCGGGAACCTGTTGTTGCTCAGCCATGAGTTACAAACCTTTAAATTATGCAGAAACTTCGACAGCCGCTAAAACTTCGCGGATCACGTCGTCTTGTTTTAAATTTTCAGCTTCAGCTTCGTAAGTTAAAATTAAACGGTGACGTAAAACTTTATAAACAATTGATTTAATATCTTCGACAGTGGCAAAACCACGACCACGTAAAAATGCGTGCGCTTTCGCTGCACGGATTAGTGATAACGAAGCACGTGGTGAACCACCGACCGCGATAATTTTTTCTAAACGACCTAAACCGTAAAGTTTTGGTTCGCGTGTCGCCATAATAAGATCGACGATGTAATTACGAACTTTTTGATCCACGTAAATCGCATCGACTGTTTTGATTGTTGCTAATAATTGCTCTTTGGTAAGAACTGTGTTGATCGTTGGGCGGTCGTTCACACCCATGCGATTTACGATTTCTAATTCGTCAGCTTTTGTTGGGTATGAAACATTAATCTTAAACATGAAACGATCCATTTGGGCTTCTGGTAATGGGTATGTACCTTCTTGCTCTAATGGATTTTGGGTCGCCATAACTAAGAACGGATGATCAAGCTTATATGATGAATCACCGATCGTAACTTGTTTTTCAGCCATCGCTTCAAGTAGCGCTGATTGAACCTTTGCCGGTGCACGGTTGATCTCATCGGCTAAAACGATATTGGCAAAGATCGGTCCTTTTTTGGCCGAGAATTCACCTGATTTTGGATTGAACACCATCGTACCGATTAAATCTGTTGGTAATAAGTCAGGCGTGAACTGAATACGTTGAAAGTGTAACGAAATTGTTTGCGCTAAAGTTGAGATCGTTAAAGTTTTTGCTAACCCCGGAACACCTTCTAAAAGAATGTGACCGCCTGTTAGTAATCCCATCACGATACCTTCGATCATTTCACGCTGACCGACGACCACTTTGTTCATCTCATTCATCATTTGCACAACAAACAAACTTTGTTCTTTAACGGCTTGATTCAGTGCTGCAACATCCATATTCGACATATCTCATCTCCATGATAATCTTTGACCCCTTATATTTTGGCATAAATAGGCTTGATTTCAACCTGTGATCACATAAAATTGACTAAATGAAGACCCTGACTCAAGTCTGGTTAATTTGTGCAGCCAGCTGTTTTATTTTTTTAATTTTAGGATTTCAGGTCGCGGGCCGCGCAGGCTTGCTGGCAGCCTTTTTATT